>NZ_DATBKY010000293.1:0-3014 GCF_036555685.1 Actinophytocola sp.
AACGCCCAGGGCCTGCCCCTGGGCGTTGGACTCGCGGGGCCTGGGCGTTGGACTCGCGGGGTCTGGGCGTTGGACTCGCGGGGTCAGTGGAGGACGTCGCGCAGGCGCAGGCGCGGGCCCATGTGCAGGACCGAGTTCCGGTACACCACGCCACCCAGCCGGGCCAGCACGGCCACCGTCGCCAGGGTCAGGAGTATCGCCGCCACGACCTGCCACGCCGGGACCGCCGCCAGCGCGATGCGGCCCGGCATCAGGATCGGTGACAGCGGGGGCAGCAGCGACAGCACGGTGGCCGCCGGGCCGGTCGGGTTGCGGGACAGGACCGCGAAGCCCAGCACGAACGACACCACCAGCACGACCGTGACCGGCATCAGCACCGACTGCACGTCCTCCTGCCGCGACACCAGCGAGCCCACGGCCGCGAACACCGTGGCGTACAACAGGTAGCCGAGCAGATACCACAACAGGCCCCACGCGAGCATGCCCGCGGCCGCGCCGGAGATCGTCACCACGCCGGTCAGGATCGCCAGCAGCAGGCCCACGGCGCCGACCGCGAACAGCTGGATCAGCCCGACCAGCCCCAGCCCGACCACCTTCCCGGACAGCAGCTGCCACGGCCGCACGGTCGCGAGCAGCAGCTCCACCACCCGGCTCGACTTCTCCTCCACGACACCCTGCGCCACCATCGACCCGTACAGCAGCAGCGCCAGGTACAGCAGCGCCACGATCACCAGCGCGAGCGCCAGCCGCTGGTTGTGCTGCGGGTCCGCCGGTTCCAGCGAGTCCACCCGCACACCCGCCTTGGCGACCGTCGCCAGCACCTCGTTCGCGTCCAGGCCCTCGACGGACGCGAGCAGCCCGCTCAGCACCTGCTGCTGCACGAGTCCATTGAGGACGGTATGCAGGTCCGGGTCGAGGTCGCCGCGGGCCAGTACCCGCAGCTCCGCCGGCGCGCCGCTGACGAGGGCGTCGAGCGAGCCGTCGGCGACCATCTCCCGGCCGGCCGCGAGGTCGGGCACCTCGGTCGTCGTCACGGCGTAGTCCAGCTGGCCGGCGGCCTCCTTGAGCGGCCCGGTGATCGCGGTCGCCTGCCCGTTGAGGCCGACGCGGGTCGTGTGCTCCTCGTCGAACATCGTGCTCTGCGTGAGCACGAACCCCACCAGCACCACCAGCGACACGACCGTGCTGACCACAAAGGACCGGGTGCGCAACCGGCTGTTCAGCTCCCGCTGGGCCACCAGGTAGACCGTGCGCGCCGGCCGGGTTTCGGTCACGGCGCGACCACGTCCCGGTACAGCTCCGCGAGCGTGGGCCGCAGCCGGGTGAACTCCCGCACGCGCCCGGTAGCGAGCGCCGCGGCCAGCACTGCCTGGTCGTCCACGCCGTTCGTCAGGTGCAGCCGCGTTCGTCCATTGTGGATCTCCAGCACCTCGACGCCGGGAATCGCCGCCGCCCACCCGGCCGGTGCGTCCGGCGCGTCCACGAGCAGCTCGACCCTGCTGCCCGCGCTGAGCTCGTCCACGGTTCCGGCGGCCACCACGTGTCCATTCTGGATGATGGCGACCCGGTCGGACACCCGCTCCACCAGATCGAGATCGTGCGCGGAGAACAGGACTGACACACCGGCGGCCGCGCGCTCGCGCAGCACGTCGCTCAGCACGTCGACCGCGGCCGGGTCGAGGGCGGCGAACGGCTCGTCGAGCACCAGCAGCTCCGGGCCGTGCACCAATGCCGCGGCGAGCTGTACGCGCTGCTGGTCGCCGAGGCCGAGCCGCTGGATCTGGACGGCCCGCCGGTCGCGCAAACCGAGCCGGGCGATCCACAGGTCGGCCGCGCGGTGCGCGTCGTTGGTGGTCAGGCCGTGCAGTTCGGCGAGGTAGACGAGGTGGTCGAGGACCCGCATCCGGGGGTAGAGCCCGCGCTCCTCGGGCAGGTAGCCCATCCGCCGCCGGGTGCTCGGCGTGACCGGCTCGCCGCCAACGCACACCGCACCCGCGTCCGGGGCGAGCACGCCGAGCACGATACGCAGCGTGGTGGTCTTGCCGGCCCCGTTGCTCCCGACGAAGCCGAAGATCTCGCCGGGGGTGACGGTGAAGCTCACGTCCCGGCAGGCCACGACGTTGCCGAAGCTCTTCGCGATCCGCTGCACCTCCAGTGACGCTGGTGGCACGCCTGTCCTCCGTCGCTCCGCTCCGCCGACCCACAAGAGTATCCGGCCCGCCCCGACCACCGACGATTACGGGGCGTCCCCACCGGATTACGATTGAAAATTCTTCGCAGGCTTACGTCGATCGGCGGTCATTGCTGGCGTATGTTCCGGCGAGGATGCACGCATGATCCAGCACGAACGGGTGGAGTGGCGAGGGCATGGACCCCGATAAGTGGTTCGCGCAGTACGACGAGAAGTTGCGGGACGCGGCGCAGAAGGCGGAGAAGGCTGAGCAGGCGCTCAGGACCGTCGGTGGATCGGCGACGTCGGGCGACGGCGAGGTGACCGTGCGGGTGGCCGCGAGCGGCGCGCTCACGGATCTGGTGCTGCGGCCGGGCGTGCGGGACATCGAGCCCGAGCACCTCGCCCGGGTCATTCTCGAGACCAGCCGCCAGGCCCAGCGCGACGTCGGTGCGCAGGTCGTGGACGTCATGACGAAGTTCGTGGGCGAAGGGGCCGCGCTGGAGGCGGTGAAGGAGCACCTGCCGGAGGGCTACGCCGGGGACGGACGGGACGAGGGCTTCCTCAAGATCGAGCAGCAGCCGAAGCAGGCGCGCTCGGACGACGAGTACTTCGACAACCCGCCCGAAGTGATCAAGTGACCACCGCCCCCGGCCGGGTCGGGCCGGGGGCGTTTTGTAGTTCGACGAACGATGGGGCATTCCATGGGTGAGGGTTACAACGTTGTGGTGGGGGAGGTGCGGGCGCACGCGGCGGTGGTGACGGCTATCGCGTCGCAGGTGCGGTCGGCTTCCGGTGGTGCGCGGGATTCGGTTGGTGGCGGGGCGTTTGGTGAGATCGCGGA
>NZ_DATBKY010000294.1:0-51730 GCF_036555685.1 Actinophytocola sp.
GCCTGCCCGACGATGCCGTTCTGCACGTCGATCACCAGCAGGGCCGTATTGGGCCGGTTGTCGAGTGTGGTCATCGTGTCCCCAACCGTGCGTCCGGATCGTGCCCAGCATAGAACCGCAGCCCGCCGACGACACCGACCAGATGGTCGAGAAGGCGGGGAGCGCTGCAACGTCCAAAGAGGAGGGTGAAGAAGGTCGACAACCTCCCGATCAGACGTGCGAACGCTGCAAGTCCTGCGACCTTCAGGTGAATCCGCACGACCACGTAGCGTCGCCCCGACTCCTGCAACATCATTACTGTCAGAGGTCTGCGGTACAACCTCAACATGACCAACGAGCGGTTGAGCGGGAAGGAGGACCGACAAATGACGTACGTACACGTCGCCGACTCGCACGAGCTGGTGGCGCGGCGCGAGAAGATTTTGCGGGATCACGGCCTCTCCTTCGAGGAGATCGCTGAGCGAGCCGCCAGTTACACGCTGA
The DNA here is from genome assembly GCF_036555685.1 of Actinophytocola sp. Taxonomy (GTDB): domain Bacteria; phylum Actinomycetota; class Actinomycetes; order Mycobacteriales; family Pseudonocardiaceae; genus Actinophytocola. Next base: position 484 of record NZ_DATBKY010000294.1, read on the forward strand.
TCGGCGAGCAGTGGGGCCGCCTGGAACGAGCCGCAGGACATCGCGTACTTGCTGGGCGATGACGACAGCTGATCCTCAGCCGAGTCTGATCGACCAGACCCGCCGCTTCGGCGATGACGTCACCAAGGTTGTGCGTGGTGCGTTTGGCATCGATCCGAACGTCGTGGTGATTGAGTCGAGGGCACGGTATGTCATCAGGAGGCAGCCGGTATCGCTGAAAGCTGCGGGTGAGGAGCTCGCGACACTCGCGATGTCGATTAGGTTCGATGGCGCAGCGGGCTGGCAGGACGCGATCGAGAGAGCCGCATCAGTGTCCGGCGGATCCAGGCGCGGGCGATCGTCCGGGACGTGCCAGAGGATGCGGCTGCCGTACTGACCGAACTCGGTACACGGTGGCGCCTCCGGCCGACGGTCCCGCCAGGGACAAGCTACGAGCCCTTCGGATGTGGTTACACCTGCTGACACCGTGCTCACACTCCGCCGTTCCCCTCGCCATGCCGGCACCTAGCAGCGGGGTCGGCAAGCATCAAGGGTGGCGAAAGACATCGTGCAGCGACCGGCTACAACTCGCTTTGGAGGTGATGTGCGATGGCGACCGCACCGACGGGCTATTGGGAAGACCTGGCGGAGGACTTGCGCGATCCGGAGTTCCACGAGGCCTATGTCGCGGAGTGCCGGCGGGTCACAGAGATCGACGAGGCTGTGAATGGCGTTGCCTGGTCACGAGGGGAGGTAGCTGGAGGTGGTGAGCGCTGAGCGGGACAAGCTGATGCGCCTGGTCCGAAACTTGCCTGAGGCGCGGGTGCCAGGGGTGCTTGCGTGGTACGTCGCCACCTTCAGCCGGTAGGTGACCGGTCATGGCCGCCAGCCTTCTTCGCCAGCGCCCCCGGCGACGGCAAGAGCGTCGCCGACGAGGCGGACGAGCCGCCGCGCGAGGACTTCGGCCGATAGCTCACGTGATCGTCTCGACACGGCGTACCGGCGCTGCGTCGACCTGTTCACCGCGCTTGCGCTCGAGCGACCCCGTCTGACGTGCGAGGAAAAGTGGAGCGGGTGACGGGAATCGAACCCGCATGACCAGCTTGGAAGGCTGGGGCTCTGCCATTGAGCTACACCCGCGGTGGCGTCCTGCCGAAACAGCCTAGCGCCTCGCGATACGCTGTCGGGGCACCCCCGAACGCACCGTGGGGCAGCGGGCTGTAGCGCAGCTTGGTAGCGCATCCGCTTTGGGAGCGGAGGGTCGCAGGTTCAAATCCTGTCAGCCCGACCAGCGAAGCCCGACCAGCGAGGGGCGGTCCGACGGCCGCCCCGGGTCGGTCGCGACCTGGCCAGACCCATAAACTCGTCGCAGACCATGCGTCAGTCAAGCCAGCCTAGGAGATCACGTTGAAGAGCACCGTCGAGCACCTGAGCCCCACGCGGGTCCGGATCAACGTCGAGGTGCCGTTCGACGAGCTCAAGCCGAACTTCGACCGCGCCTACCGCAAGATCGCCAACCAGGTGCGCATCCCGGGCTTCCGGCCCGGCAAGGCCCCGGCCCGGGTCATCGAGCAGCGGATCGGGCGCGCGCCGATCCTCGACGAGGTCGTCAACGAGGCGATTCCGGTCAAGTACTCCGAGGCGGTCACCGAGGGCGAGGTCCGCGTGCTGGGCCGTCCGGAGATCGAGGTCACCAAGCTCGAGGACCGCGAGATTCTCGAGTTCACCGCGGAGGTCGACGTCCGCCCGGACATCACCGTCCCCGCGTTCGGCGAGCTGTCCGTCACGGTCGACGACCTCGAGCTGACCGACACCGAGGTCGACGAGCAGCTCGACGAGCTGCGCGCCCGGTTCGGCACCCTGACCGGCGTCGACCGGCCCGCGGAGAACGGCGACTTCGTCTCGATCGACCTGTCCGCGACCGTCGACGGCGAGGAAGTGGAGGAGGCAAAGACCTCCGGCCTGTCCTACGAGGTCGGCTCCGGCGAGATGATCGAGGGCATCGACGAGGCCATCATCGGCACCAGCGCCGGCGAGGAGAAGAACTTCACGACCAAGCTGGTCGCCGGCGAGCATGCCGGCCGCGACGCCGAGGTCACGGTCAAGGTGAACACCGTGAAGGTCCGCGAGCTCCCCGAGCCGGACGACGAGTTCGCCCAGCTGGCCAGCGAGTTCGACACGATCGACGAGCTCAAGTCCGACCTCCGCGAGCGCCTCACCCGCGTCAAGCGCATGCAGCAGGGCGTCCAGGCCCGTGACAAGGTCCTCGAGGCCCTCCTCGACGTCACCGACGTCCCGCTCCCCGAGAGCGTCGTCGACTCCGAGGTCGAGATCCGCCAGCACGACGCCGTCCACACGTTCGACCACGACGACGAGCGCTTCAACGAGTTCCTCACCTCGCAGGGCAAGACCCGCGAGGAGTTCGACACCGACGTCCGCGAAGAGGCCGAGAAGGCCGTCAAGACCCAGCTCGTGCTCGACTCGATCGCCGACGCGGAGAACGTGAACGTCGACGACAACGAGCTGACCGAGCGGATCATCTACCAGGCCCAGCGCTTCGGCATCAGCCCGGACGAGTACGTCCAGCGCGCCCAGCAGTCGGGCCAGCTCGGCGCGATCTTCGCCGACGTCCGGCGGGGCAAGGCGCTCGCCTCGGTGGTGCGTCTCGCCTCGGTCAAGGATGCCTCGGGCCACGACGTCGACCTCGAGGAGTTGTTCGCACCCCGCGAGCAGCAGGTCGAGGCCGAGCCCGCGAATGCGGAACAGTGACGCTCTGAGCGAACTTGAGCAATCTCGGGCATGCCGTCATGCCCAGCTTCGTTAATGTCGAACGTGACACAAACAAAGGTCATAACCAGCGAAAGCAGGCAAACGTGACGCAACCACTGCGGACGACGCCCATGATGCGGTCGACGACCGCAGGGCTCACCCTGAACGACTCGGTGTACGAGCGGCTGCTCCGCGAGCGGATCGTGTTCCTCGGTTCCGAGGTGGACGACGACATCGCCAACCGGATCACCGCTCAGCTGCTGTTGCTGGCCGCCGAGGACCCGGAGAAGGAGATCACCTTCTACATCAACTCGCCGGGTGGCTCCGTCACCGCGGGCATGGCGATCTACGACACGATGCAGCTGATCGAGCCGGACGTCGCGACCTGGGCGATGGGCATGGCCGCGTCGATGGGCCAGTTCCTGCTCTCGTCCGGGACCCCCGGCAAGCGCTACGCCCTGCCGCACGCGCGGATCATGATGCACCAGCCCTCCGGCGGGGTGGGCGGCACCGCCTCCGACATCGCCATCCGCGCCGAGATCCTCGGCAAGTGGAAGCTGGAGATGGCGCGCCTGACCGCCGAGCAGACCGGGCAGTCCGTCGAGCGGATCACCGCCGACGCCGACCGCGACCGCTGGTTCACCGCCGAGGAGGCCCGCGAGTACGGCTTCGTCGACCACGTGGTCACCCGGGTGCACTCACCCAACGGCAGCGGCAACTGACCGGGCCAGACCGAGGAGACTTGACTGTGACTGACCGTTACGCCCCGCAGGCCCGGTACGTGCTGCCCTCCTTCGTGGAGCGGACCAGCTACGGGGTCAAGGAGTCCAACCCCTACAACAAGCTGTTCGAAGAGCGGATCATCTTCGTCGGCGTCCAGATCGACGACGCGTCGGCCAACGACGTCATGGCGCAGCTGCTCTACCTGGAGTCGGTCGACCCGGACCGCGACATCACGATGTACATCAACTCCCCGGGCGGCTCCTTCACCTCGCTGATGGCGATCTACGACACCATGCAGTTCGCCCGCCCCGACGTGCAGACCTACTGCCTGGGCCAGGCCGCCTCCGCCGCCGCCGTGCTGCTCGCGGCCGGCACGCCCGGCAAGCGCTTCGCCCTGCCCAACGCCCGGGTGCTGATCCACCAGCCCGCGATGGAGGGCGTCTACGGCCAGGTCTCCGACCTGGAGATCCAGGCCAACGAGATCCAGCGGGTCCGCCGCCTGATGGAGTCGACGCTGGCCCGGCACACGAACAAGTCGGCCGACGACATTCGAGCAGACATAGAGCGCGACAAGATTCTCACTGCCGACGAGGCGAAGGAGTACGGCATCGTCGACGAGGTGTTGCCGTACCGGAAGCTCTCCGCTACCAGGCCGTGAGGCGCCTTCCGAACCCTGGTCGGAGGGGTGATCGGGGCCCGCGCACGCGGGCCACCTGATCGGCCGAATCCGACATCTCGATGGGCAGGTTCTCCCATTGAGTGGGGGTTGGCAGGTACCGTCGAAGGCAACAGGTACACGACCGGGCCTGGAGCGCGGTGCGCGACACTGCTCTCGAGGTTCGTTCCAGCCAGACATCCAGGCGTGCGCTGCGGGGTACGCCGGAGGGGACAGAGGTCATCGGTCATGGCGCGTATCGGCGACGGCGGCGACCTGCTGAAGTGCTCTTTCTGCGGGAAGAGCCAGAAGCAGGTGAAGAAACTCATCGCCGGCCCCGGCGTGTACATCTGCGATGAATGCATCGACCTCTGCAACGAGATCATCGAGGAAGAGCTGGCCGAGGCCGGCGACGTCAAGCTCGACGAGCTGCCCAAGCCGGCGGAGATCGACGACTTCCTCGACCAGTACGTGATCGGCCAGGACGAGGCCAAGCGGACGCTCGCGGTCGCGGTCTACAACCACTACAAGCGCATCCAGGCGGGCGACCGCGCCCGGCCGGAGGCTCGGGAGGGCCGCGACTCCCGCGACGAGACCGTCGAGCTGGCCAAGTCGAACATCCTGCTGCTCGGCCCCACCGGCTGCGGCAAGACCTACCTGGCCCAGACGCTCGCGAAGCTGCTCAACGTGCCGTTCGCGATCGCCGACGCCACCGCGCTCACCGAGGCCGGCTACGTGGGCGAGGACGTCGAGAACATCCTGCTCAAGCTCATCCAGGCGGCGGACTACGACGTCAAGCGGGCCGAGACCGGGATCATCTACATCGACGAGGTCGACAAGATCGCCCGCAAGAGCGAGAACCCGTCGATCACCCGTGACGTCTCCGGCGAGGGCGTGCAGCAGGCGCTGCTGAAGATCCTCGAGGGGACCACCGCGAGCGTGCCGCCGCAGGGTGGCCGCAAGCACCCCCACCAGGAGTTCATCCAGATCGACACGACGAACGTGCTGTTCATCGTGGCCGGCGCGTTCGCCGGGCTGGAGAAGATCATCCAGGACCGTGTCGGCAAGCGCGGCCTGGGCTTCGGTGCGGAGATCCGGTCGAAGGCCGAGATCGACACGGCCGACTTCTTCGCCGACACGATGCCCGAGGACCTGATCAAGTTCGGCTTGATCCCCGAGTTCATCGGCCGGCTCCCGGTCGTCGCGAGCGTGACCAACCTCGACAAGGCGTCGCTGGTGCAGATCCTGACCGCGCCGCGCAACGCGCTGGTCAAGCAGTACCAGAAGCTGTTCGAGATGGACGGCGTCGAGCTGGAGTTCACCGACACCGCGCTGGAGGCCGTCGCCGACCAGGCCATCCTGCGCGGCACCGGCGCCCGCGGCCTGCGCGCGATCATGGAAGAGGTCCTGCAGCCGGTGATGTACGACATCCCGAGCCGCAGCGACGTCGCCAAGGTCGTCATCACCGAGCAGACGGTCCGCGAGAACGTGAACCCGACGATCGTGGCGCGCCAGCCGTCCCGCCGCGAGCGCCGCGAGAAGTCGGCCTGATCGCCGGAACTCGAGTATCGCTGGAGTCTCGCTGACATCCTCCTCGATGCGAGGATGAGTCATGCTGCCCTACGTCCTGCTCCTGCACGGCCACACTGGATCCGGGCCCCGGCACTGGCAGAGCTGGCTCGCCGGCGAGCTCGCGAACCTCGGCGGCGAGGTCGACGTCCCGCAGCTCGCCGATCCCGACCGGCCCGACCTCGACGTGTGGCTCGCCGAGCTCCGCCACCACCTGCAGGCCGCGCCGCACGCCGACGAACGCATCGTGCTCGCCCACTCCGCGGGTGCCGCGCTGTGGCTGCACCACGCCGCGCGGCTCGCCGGCGAGCACGCGGAGCTCGCGATCCGGTTCGACCGGGTCCTGCTCGTGTCCCCGCTGGGGCCGGACTTCGAGCACCCCGACGTGCACGGCTTCGTCCCGGCACCGCTGGACGCCGCGGGCGTGCGCCGCGCGGCCTCGTGGACCCAGCTCGTGGTCGGCGACGACGACAAGGCCTGCGCGATCCAGGACGCCGTCGAGATGGCCGCCCAGCTGAAGGTCGACCTCGACGTGATCCCCGGCGGCGCGCACCTCAACACCGACGCCGGCTACGGGCCCTGGCCCGCGGTGCTGGACTGGGTGCGCGACCGGCACACCCGCATGGTCACGAACCGATGATCCGCTCGGGTCGCGTGTAGACGTTCATGCTCGTGCCGCGCAGGAACCCGACCAGCGTGATGCCCTGCTCCTCGGCCAGCTCCACCGCGAGCGACGACGGCGCGGACACGGCGGCGAGCACGGGGATGCCGGCCATCGCGGCCTTCTGCACCAGCTCGAACGACGCGCGGCCGGACACCATCAGCACGGTGCCGCCCAGCGGGACGCGGCCGTCGAGCAGCGCCCAGCCGGTGGCCTTGTCGACCGCGTTGTGCCGGCCGACGTCCTCGCGCACGACGAGGGGCTCGCCGGCGACCGTGAAGATCCCGGCCGCGTGCAGGCCGCCGGTGGTCTGGAACACCCGCTGCTGCTCGCGCAGCAGGTCGGGAAGGGCCACGAGCGTCTCCGGCAGGACCTTGCAGTCGTCGGCGGCGGGGGAGAACCGGGTCTTCAGCTTGACCGCGTCCAGCGCCGCCTTGCCGCAGACGCCGCACGAGGACGTCGTGTAGAAGTTGCGCTCGACGCCGGTGTCCGGCGGCGCGACGCCCTCGGCGAGCGCCAGGTCCAGCACGTTGTAGGTGTTGCGGCCCGCGTCGTCGACGCTGTCGCAGTAGCGCGCGGTCGACACGTCCCCGGCGCCGCCGATCACGCCTTCGGTGAGCAGGAAGCCGTGCGCCAGTTCGACGTCGTGGCCCGGCGTGCGCATCGTGACCGCGAGCGGCGTGCCGTTGATCCGGAGCTCGAGCGGCTCCTCGGCGGCGAGCGCGTCCTGCTGGCGGCGACGGCCGTCCTCGGTCAGTCGCACGACCGGCCGTCGCACGGTCACCCGTCCCATGCATACAGCCTACCGATCGGATAGCAAGAAGTCTTTAGAAAGAGTTCTTGCTAAAGAGTTGTTTAGCAAGGTATGTTGTGAAGCATGGCAGAGGACATGCGTGACATCACCGATCCGAAGGCACTGCGCGCGATGGCGCACCCGTTGCGCTGGCAGCTGCTGGAGATCCTGTCGCGCGAGGGCACGGCCACCGCGACCCAGTGCGCGCAGGAGACCGGGGAGAGCGTGGCCAACTGCTCGTACCACCTGAACCTTCTCGCGAGGTACGACTACGTCGAGAAGGCCGAGGGCGGGCAGGGCCGCGAGAAGCCGTGGCGGCTCGTCAACCAGAGCCAGCGGTTCGGTGCCGAGGGCTCGTCCGACGAGGAGACCCGGCTGGCCGCGCAGGCCGCGTCGATCGCGTTCCTCGACTACCAGTTCGCCATGATCAAGGATCGGAACCTGCGCTCGGGCAGCCTGCCCGCGGAGTGGCAGGCGGCCACCGGAATCGACAACACCCACGACTTCATGACCCCGGCCGAGGTCGAGGAGATCCACCGCGAGGTCCGCAAGCTGATGGATCGCTTCCGCGACCGGCGGACCGATCCGGCCAAGCGGCCCGAGGGTGCGCGCTCGGTCAACCTGTTCTTCTCGACCATGGTCAAGCCCGACTGACCTTCGTCTTGTCCCACGGCCACGGGTGGTCCCGATGGCCTGATCCAACCTGCCCGGAAAAGGAGATCGTCATGGATCCGTTCACCGCCGACATCATCGCCCGCACCCGCCGCCAGGAGATGGCCGACGACGCGGAGGCCGCGCGCGCCGCCCGAGCCGCGCGCGATCACACCGACGAACAGCGACCCGCACCCCGTCCGAAGGGTGGGTCCCTGCGGGCGCGTCGCCTAGTAGCGTGGCCCGGATGACGCAACGCTACGACGTGGTGGTGGTCGGCGGCGGCCACAACGGGCTGGTCGCCGCCGCCTACCTGGCCCGTGCCGGCCGCTCGGTCCTGGTCCTCGAACGGCTCGACCACGTGGGTGGCGCGGCCGTGAGCGCCACGCCGTTCCCCGGCATGGGCGCCCGGCTGTCCCGCTACTCGTACCTGGTGAGCCTGCTGCCCAGCGCGATCGTCGCGGACCTGGGGCTGCGGATCCTGCTGCGGTCGCGGGCGGTGTCGTCGTACACGCCCGTCGAGGGCTCGCCCGGGCTGCTCGTCGAGCGGGAGCCGGGCCCGGTCACGGCGGACTCGTTCCGCGCGCTCACCGGCTCGGACGCCGAGTTCGGCAGCTGGACGCGCTGGTACTCCGCGCTCGCCGCGATGGCCAAGGCGGTCGCACCGACCATGCTCGGCCCGCTGCCGACGCGGGAGGGACTGCGCTCGCTCGTGGTCGAGGCGGCCGGGGAACCGTTGTGGCGCCAGGTCTTCGAGCGTCCGATCGGCGAGGCGATCGAGGAGCAGTTCACGAACGACGTCGTGCGTGGAGTGGTCGCGACCGACGCGCTGATCGGCACGCACGCGTCGCTGACGTCAGAGTCGTTGCTGGCCAACAGGTGCTTCCTCTACCACCTGATCGGCGACGGCACGGGCGAGTGGCGCGTGCCGGCCGGCGGGATGGGCGCGGTGACCGCGGAGCTGGCGCGGGTCGCGCGCGAGTCGGGCGCGGAGATCCTGACCGGCGCCGAGGTCTCGTCGGTCGCGGCGGACGGGAAGACGGCCGAGGTCACCTACGTCCGCGAGGACGCCGAGGTCACCGTGGCGGCCGGCCACGTGCTGTCCGGGGTGGCGCCCGCGGTGCTGGACCGCTTGCGGGGCAACACGTCCACGCCCCCCGTCGGCGCCCAGCTGAAGATCAACGTGTTGCTCCGCCGGCTGCCACGGCTGCGCAGCGGGGTCGACCCGCGCCAGGCGTTCGCCGGCACGTTCCACCTCGACGAGTCCTATGTGGAGCTTGAGTCGGCGTACGCGGCGAGCGCGGCGGGCTCGGTACCGGACCCGCTGCCTGGTGAGATGTACTGCCACACGCTGACCGACGAGTCCATTGTGGATCCGGGGCTGCACACGCTGACGCTGTTCGGCCTGCACCTGCCCGCTTCACTGTTCACCGACGACAACGACGGCCTGCGCGAGTCGCTGGTCGAGCGCTACATCGCCGCCCTGGACCGCCACCTGGCCGACCCGATCGAGGACTGCGTGGCCACCGAGGCCGACGGCCGCCCGTGCATCGAGGCCCGCACGCCGCTGGACCTCGAGCAGGAGCTGGCGATGCCCGGTGGCCACATCTTCCACGGCGACCTGACCTGGCCGTACGCCGGCGAGACAGGCCCTTGGGGGGTGTCGACCGACGTGGCGAACGTGCTCCTGTGCGGCAGTGGCGCCCAGCGCGGCGGCGGCGTGAGCGGCATCGGCGGCCACAACGCCGCGATGGCCGTCCTCAGCTGAACACGAGACCGGCCCCGTCGCGGCGGGGCCGGTCTCGAAGCGTCAGCTCAGGCGGCGAGCTGGTCCTTCACCTGGGCCAGCGTCGGGTTGGTCAGCGCCCTGCCGTTCGGGAAGTGCACGGTCGGCACGGTCTGGTTGCCACCGTTCACGCTCATGACGAACTCGGCCGCGCCCGGCTCCTGCTCGATGTCGACCTCGGCGTACTCGATGCCCTCCCGGTCCAGCTGCGACTTCAGTCTGCGGCAGTAGCCGCACCACGTCGTCGAGTACATCGTCAGCTTCTCAGGCCCTTGGGTCATCGCACGCTCCCGGTGAATGAACTACTTCACCGGTATTAACGCGCATGCCCCTCGAGTAATGCCCGCGTCCGTGTGAACACGATCACCGCGCGGGACAGCCGCTCGTCTTCGGCAGTGGGCTCGACGGGTCGAAGTACGTCGCCGGCTCGCGGTTCGGGTTCGCGGTCACCGAGCGCTCCGAGGCGGCCGGGGCCAGGTACCCGTTCCGGTATGCCGCGCAGCCGATCGAGTACGCGTAGCCGGTCGCGTCGCCGTACCAGAGGCCCTGGCTGCCCGACGTCCACCGGTCGCCGTCGCGCAGCACGTAGTCGACGTCCGCGCGCACCACGACCAGCATGTTCATCGCGTCCACCAGGCGCGTCGGCCCCTCGGGCTGGAACGGGTACACGAACACGTAGTTGGTATGGACCAGCAGCTCCCCGGCATCGCCGGCGGCGACCGACATCTCGCCGTCGACCTTCGGCTCCGCCGGCAGCAGCGCGTTGCCCTTGGCGACCATGCTGACCAGCGACTGGACCTCGGGCTCGCGACCGGCGCCGAACAGCGGCGACAGCTGCCGCCGCGCGTCGGGCGCCAGCTTCGCGAGGAAGCCGGCGGGGTCGTGGTCGATCAGCATCCGGCGGTCGAGCCGGCTCGCCACCAGCAGGTCGCGAACCTGCTCGGTCGCCGTCTTGACCTGCTCGGGAGAGAAGCCGTTGACCGCTCGGGCCGGCGGGGCCGCGATGCCGTCCGCGCCGTCGGCCCAGTCGGCGGCCGGGGTCGAGTCGAACGGGCGGGCCGGGTCGAACATCGGGCCCTTGTGCGGAGCCGCCGGCTGCGCCCCGGTCTTCGCCTTGGGCACCGGCTCGTCGCCGAACAGGCGGTCGAACGTGCCCGTCTGGTACAGCACCACGGTCGCCGCGCCGAGCGCCACCGCCACCATGCCGGCCGCCAGCCAGCGGGCATGCCGGCGCCGCCGCGCGCTGCGCAGCAGCTGCCGCACGTCGGCGTTCGCCGTCGCACGGCGCGCTGCGCCGGTCCACGCGGCGTCGTCAGGCGCCGGAGCGGCGGGCGGGCGTGGGTTCACCAGCTCCCCAAAGTGTCCTGTGGTTGATTCGTCAACCAGGCAAAACCACAAATATCAGGTAACCAGCACATCGATTCGGCAGTTCGCCGTGTTAACAACCGCCGTCGGGGGGAACTCGAGTGCGAGCCGGTCAGCCAGGTTCGTAGACTTCCCAGCGTGACTGACACCTCATCGCGACAGACCACCGACCTACCGCCGGCCTGGGAGCCCGCGGCGGTAGAGGCGGAGCTGTACCAGCGATGGGTGGACGCCGGTTACTTCGGCGCCGATCCGGCCAGCGGGAAGCCCGCGTTCTGCATCGTCATCCCCCCGCCGAACGTCACCGGCAGCCTCCACATGGGACACGCCCTCGAGCACAGCCTCATGGACGCGCTGACCCGCCGCCGCCGGATGCAGGGCTACGAGACCCTCTGGCTGCCTGGTATGGACCACGCGGGCATCGCCACCCAGAACGTGGTCGAGCGCGAGCTCGCCAACGAGGGCAAGTCGCGCCACGACCTGGGCCGGGAGGCGTTCGTCGACCGCGTCTGGGAGTGGAAGGCCCAGTCCGGCGGGCAGATCCTGAACCAGATGCGGCGCCTCGGCGACGGCGTGGACTGGAGCCGCGAGCGGTTCACCATGGACGAGGTGCTGTCCCGCGCGGTGCTGACGATCTTCAAGCGGCTGTTCGAGGACGGGCTGATCTACCGCGCCGAGCGGATCATCAACTGGTGCCCGCGCTGCCACACCGCCCTGTCGGACATCGAGGTCGAGCACTCCGACGACGAGGGCGAGCTGATCTCGATCCGCTACGGCGACGGCGACAACGCGATCGTCGTGGCCACGACCCGGGCCGAGACGATGCTGGGCGACACCGCGGTCGCGGTCCACCCCGACGACAAGCGCTACCAGGACCTGATCGGCACCGAGGTCGAGCTGCCGCTCACCGGCCGCATGATCCCGGTCGTCGCCGACGAGCACGTCGACCCGGAGTTCGGCACGGGCGCGGTGAAGGTCACACCCGCACACGACCCGAACGACTTCGAGATCGGCCGGCGCCACGACCTGCCTGCCCTGACGATCATGGACGAGCGCGCGGTGATCACCGCGCACGGCCCGTTCGAAGGTCTGGACCGGTTCGAGGCGCGGCCCGCGGTCGTCGCGGCGCTGCGCGCGCAGGGCCGGATCGTCGCCGAGAAGCGGCCCTACGTCCACGCGGTCGGGCACTGCACGCGCTGCGGCACGGTCGTCGAGCCGCGCCTGTCGTTGCAGTGGTTCGTCAAGGTCGCGCCGCTGGCGAAGGCCGCGGGCGACGCGGTCCGCGACGGCCGGACCACGATCCACCCGCCGGAGCTGGCCAAGCGCTACTTCGACTGGGTCGACAACATGCACGACTGGTGCATCTCGCGCCAGCTGTGGTGGGGCCACCGCATCCCGGTCTGGTACGGCCCGGACGACAAGGTCGTCTGCGTCGGCCCGGACGACGAGGTGCCCGAGGGCGAGGGCTGGAGCCAGGACCCCGACGTGCTCGACACGTGGTTCTCCTCGGCGCTGTTCCCGTTCTCGACGCTGGGCTGGCCCGACCGGACCGCGGACCTCGAGCGCTTCTACCCGAACCACCTGCTGGTCACCGGCTACGACATCCTCTTCTTCTGGGTCGCCCGGATGATGATGTTCGGCCTCTACGCGATGGACGGCGCGCAGCCGTTCGACGACGTCTACCTGCACGGGCTGGTCCGCGACCCGACCGGCAAGAAGATGTCCAAGTCGCGCGGCAACGTCATCGACCCGCTCGACTGGCTCGACCGGTTCGGCGCGGACGCGACCAGGTTCACGCTGGCCCGCGGCGCCAATCCGGGCGCGGACATGGCGATCTCCGAGGAGTGGGCGGCCGGCTCGCGCAACTTCGGGAACAAGCTGTGGAACGCCACCCGGTTCGCGCTCATGCAGGGCGCGACCGCGGCCGGCGAGCTTCCGCCGCGCGAGTCGCTGACCGACGCCGACCGCTGGATCCTCGACCTCACCGACTCCGTTGTGTCCGAAGTGGACCAACTGTACGAGGAGTACCAGTTCGCCAAGCTGTGCGACGCGCTCTACCACTTCACGTGGGACGACCTGTGCGACTGGTACCTCGAGCTCGCGAAGGTCCAGATGTCCGAGGGCGGGTCGCGGGCCGACGCCACGCGGGCCGTGCTGGGCCACGTCTTCGACGTCGTGCTGCGCCTGCTGCACCCGCTGATCCCGTTCGTCACCGAGCGGCTGTGGACGACGCTGACCGGCGGTGAGTCGCTGGTGATCGCCGAGTGGCCGAAGGCGGTCGGGCACGCGGCCGACGGGGCCGCGGCGCGCCGGATCGAGGGCGTGCAGAAGCTGGTCACCGAGGTCCGCCGGTTCCGCTCCGACCAGGGGGTCAAGCCGAACCAGCGGGTGCGGGCGCGGCTCTCCGGCGCCGACGCCGCCGGCCTGACCACGCTCGAGCCCGCGATCGCCGCGCTCGCCCGCTTCGAGGCGCCCGGGGAGTCGTTCACCGCGAGCGCGTCGCTCGAGGTGGCGCTGGCCGACGGCACGGTGCACGTCGAGCTGGACCTGTCCGGCACGGTCGACGTCGCGGCCGAGCGCAAGCGGCTGTCCAAGGACCTCGCGGTCGCGGAGAAGGAGCTGGCCGGCACCGAGGCGAAGCTGAACAACCCGAACTTCACCGACAAGGCGCCGGCCGAGGTGGTCGCGAAGATCAAGGCCCGGCGCGAACTCGCCGCGGCCGACATCGAGCGGATCAAGGCCCGGCTCGACGCGCTCCCGCCGGCCTGAGTGTCCACTGTGGAAGAGTCGGTTCAGGACGATCTGCGCCAGGTCGAGGCGGAGCTCAACACCCGGTGGCCCGAGTCGAAGATCGAGCCGTCGCTGACCAGGATCTCGGCACTGGTCGACCTGCTCGGCGACCCGCACAAGTCGTACCCGGTGCTGCATGTCGCCGGCACGAACGGCAAGACGTCGGTGGCGCGGATGATCGACGCGCTGCTGACCCGCATCGGCCTGCGGACCGGCCGGTTCACGAGCCCGCACCTGCAGGTGGTGACCGAACGGATCGCGGTGGACGGCGCCCCGATCGCGGCGCAACGCTACGTCGAGGTGTTCCGCGACGTGGAGCCGTACGTCGCGATGGTCGACCGCGGCGCCGACGTGCAGATGTCGAAGTTCGAGGTGCTCACCGGGATGGCGTTCGCGGCGTTCGCGGACGCACCGGTGGACGCCGCCGTGCTCGAGGTCGGCCTGGGCGGGACGTGGGACGCGACCAACGTGGCGGACGCCCGGGTCGCGGTCGTCGGCCCGATCGGCGTGGACCACGTCGAGTACCTCGGTTCGGACCTCACCGGCATCGCGCGGGAGAAGGCGGGAATCATCAAGCCGGGCTCGATCGCGCTGCTCGCCGAGCAGACGCCGGAGGTCGCGACCGTCCTGTTGGAACGGTGCGCGGAGGTGGACGCGACCGTGGCGCGGGCCGGCTTGGAGTTCGGCGTGCTGCGCCGTGACATCGCGGTCGGCGGCCAGGTGCTGAAGCTGCAGGGCCTCGGCGGCGCGTACGACGATGTCTTCCTGCCGCTGCACGGCCCGCACCAGGCGGCGAACGCGGCGCTGGCGCTGGCCGCGGTGGAGGCGTTCTTCGGCGCCGGCGCGCAGCGGTCGCTGGACGCGGAGGCGGTCCGCGAGGGCTTCGCGTCGGTTGCCGTACCCGGCCGGCTGGAGCGGGTCCGCTCGGCGCCGAGCGTGTTCGTCGACGCCGCGCACAACCCGCACGGCGCCCGCGCGCTGGCCGAGGCGCTCGAGGAGGATTTCGCGTTCCGCAAGCTCGTCGGGGTGGTGGGCGCGATGCGGGACAAGGACGTGCAGGGCATCCTGTCGGCCTTGGAGCCGGTCCTACAGGAGGTCGTGATCACGACGAACTCGTCGGAGCGCGCGATGGACCCGCAGGACCTGGCCGACGTGGCGACGGAGATCTTCGGCGTGGACCGGGTGAACGTGTACCCGAGGCTGGACGACGCGCTCGAGGCGGCGATCGCCCTGGCGGAGGAGGACGCGGGCGAGCCGATGTCCGGCGTGGGCGTGGTGGTCACCGGTTCGGTGGTCACCGCGGGTGAGGCACGTGCGCTGTTCGGCAAGGAGCCCGCGTGACCAAGCCCGTCGACCCGATGCGTTCGTTCGCCGGCGTCATGGCGCTGACGCTGCTGCTCGAGACCGTCGTGGTGCTGCTGTCGATCCCGGTGGTGGCCAACCTGGGCAGCGGCATGGCGACGTGGCAGGGCGTGCTCGTCGTCGCGGTCGCGGCGGCGTTGTTGCTGACCTGCGCGGTACTGCGGCGGCCGTGGGGCATCTGGGTCGCGGCGGGCCTGCAGGCCGTGCTGATCGTCTGCTGGGTGGCCCTGCCCGCACTGGGCATCCTGGGCCTGATCTTCGGTCTCGTGTGGACGGTCTTGCTGTGGATGCGCTGGGACGTGGCCAGACGAATGGCCGAGGGCCGCCTCCCGAGCCAGCAGCGGCCCACCGAGGACTGACAGGCGCCACTCGCACCGCCCAGTTGTCCACAGCTCGCGTCCGCCACCCCCGAACCGTCAGGCCCGAGCCGGCCACCGGAGCGCGGTACCGCCGGCTACCGGAGCGCGGCGCGAACGGCCTCCAGGGCCTCGTCCGCGCCGATGCCCAGCGCGTGCACGGTGGCCGCGTACCCGGACGCCGCCTCCCGCAGCGCCACCCGGCTGCGATCGCCGAGCGCGCTGACGAACGTGCCCGCCCGGCCGCGCGTCTCGACCATCCCGGCCTCTTCCAGCTCCCGGTACGCCCGCGCGACGGTGTTCGCGGCGAGGCCCAGGTCCGTGGCGAGCGCGCGGACGGTCGGCAGCCGGGTACCGACCGCGAGCGTGCGGTCGCTGATCTGGCGGGCCAGCTGCGAGCGCACCTGCTCGAACGGCGGCTGCGCCGCGTCCGCGTCGATGGTGATCAGGTCTGCGGGCACGGCCATCACGGTATCGGCTCCAGGCCGGACGCTAGGCTGCGGCCGAACAACGTTTATGAGAAGGAGTGTCGTGAGCGAGCTTGCGAGCGAACCAATGTCACAGGGCGGCCGCGAGCGGCGTCCCGGAGCCTGCGAGGGGGCGTCGTGAGCGAGCGTACGTTGGTCCTGGTCAAGCCCGACGGTGTGAGCCGTGGCCTGGTCGGCGAGGTCATCGCCCGGATCGAGCGCAAGGGACTGCGGCTGGCCGCACTGGAGCTGCGCCACGTCGACCGGGCCACCGCCGAGCAGCACTACGCCGAGCACGCCGGCAAGCCGTTCTTTGAGTCGCTGCTCGAGTTCATCACCGGCGGCGCGCTGGTGGCCATGGTCGTCGAGGGCGAGAACGCCATCGCCGCGTTCCGCCAGCTGGCCGGCGCCACGAACCCGGTCCAGGCGAACACGGGCAGCATCCGCGGCGACTTCGCGCTCGAGGTGCAGTACAACATCGTGCACGGCTCGGACTCCCCGGAGTCCGCCAAGCGCGAGATCGACCTCTGGTTCCCCGGCGTTTGACCTAGGGCGGCACCAGGAGCCTGCCTTGAGCCCGTGGCGTAAACCGGTTCGGGTTGTCGGTGGGTGCCTTTAGTCTGCCGAATGTGGGAGACGACGGGGCGCTCGTGCGGGCGCGTGGACTGGTCAAACGCTTCGGTGACTTCGCCGCGGTGCGGGGCATCGACGTCGACGTCCGGCGCGGGGAGGCGTTCGGCTTCCTGGGACCCAACGGGGCCGGGAAATCCTCGACCATGCGGATGGTCGGCTGCGTCTCCCCGCGCTCGGACGGCGAGCTGCGCGTGCTCGACATGGACCCGGACCGCGACGGTCCCCGCATCCGTGCCCGCCTGGGCGTCGTCCCCCAGCTGGACAACCTCGACAACGAGCTCACGGTCCGGCAGAACCTGCACGTATACGGCCGCTACTTCGGCCTGTCCAAGGCCCACGTCCGCGCCAAGGCCGCCGAGCTGCTCGACTTCGCCCAGCTCACCGAGCGTGCCGAGGACGAGGTCGAACCCCTGTCCGGCGGCATGAAACGGCGGCTGACGATCGCCCGCTCGCTCATCAACGACCCCGAGCTGATGCTGCTCGACGAGCCGACCACCGGGCTCGACCCGCAGGCCCGCCACCTGCTGTGGGACCGGCTGTTCCGGCTCAAGCAGCGCGGCGTCACGCTCATCATCACGACGCACTACATGGACGAGGCCGAGCAACTCTGCGACCGGCTCGTCGTGATGGACGGCGGACGCATCGTCGCCGAGGGCAGCCCCGCCGAGCTGATCAGCCGCTACTCCACGCGCGAGGTGCTCGAGCTGCGCTTCCCGCCCGGCGACGACGGCGACCACCCGCTCGACGGGCTCGCCGACCGCGTCGAGGTCCTGCCCGACCGCGTGCTGCTCTACGCCCGGGACGGCGAGGCCGTGCTCGCCGCCGCGCACGGGCGCGGGGTGCGGCCGGTGTCGAGCCTGGTCCGCCGGAGCACGCTGGAGGACGTGTTCCTGCGGCTGACCGGAAGGACCCTGGTGGACTGATGACTCTGTCTCAAGTGGACACTCCGGTGCGCAGCACCGGCCGCGCGCTCGGCATGGGGCCGGCGGCGCTGATCGTCGTCGAGGGCATGTGGACGTGGTACAAGCGCAACTGGCGGGCCACGGTCGTGTCGAGCGTCGTGCAGCCGGTGCTGTTCCTGCTCGCGCTCGGGTTCGGCCTCGGCTCGCAGGTGCAGCCGACCGACGCGACGAGCGGCCTGCGCTACGTCGTCTACCTCGCGCCCGCGCTGCTCGTCGTCACGGCCGTGCAGATCGCGTCGTTCGAGTCGACCTACCCCGTGCTGTCGGCGTTCAAGTGGCAGCAGACCTACCTCGCGATCGCCGCGTCACCGATCACGCCCGCGCAGATCCTCGGCGGTCAGCTGACCTGGATCGCGATCCGGCTGTTCACCTCGGGCGCGGCGTACCTGCTGGTGGCCGGCTTGCTGGGCACGCTGACCGGGCCCGGCGTGCTGGTCACGCTCGTCATCTCCGTGCTCACCGGGATGGCGTTCGCGGCGCCGGTCGTCGCGTACTCGGCCACGCTCGAGACCGAGGGGCAGCAGTTCGCCACGCTGTTCCGGTTCGTCGTGATGCCGATGACGCTGTTCGCCGGCGCGTTCTTCCCGGTCGAGCAGTTACCCCCGTGGCTGCGCCCGCTCGCGTGGCTCACGCCGATCTGGCACGGCACCGAGGTCGGCCGCGACGCCGCGTTCGGCACGCTGACCTGGTGGCCGGCGCTCGGTCACATCGCCTTCCTGGGCGGGGTGACCGCGGTCGGCGTCTGGTTCGGCGTGCGCAACTTCCGGCGGAGGCTCGCGCGATGACCGACACGCTCGAGACCGTCGAGGCCCCGCCGCGGGTCGGCCTGCTGCTTCGCGTGCTGCCGACCGGCCTCTACGCCGGGCGCGCGCGGGTGCTCGTCGAACGCTCGCTCCTGGTCAACCGCCGCGCGTGGCTCGCGGTCGTGTCGGGCTTCTTCGAGCCGGTGTTCTACCTGTTCGCGATGGGCGTCGGGTTCGGCAAGCTCGTCGGCGACGTCACCGGGCCCGGCGGGGAGCCGATCAGCTACGTCGCGTACGTCGCGCCCGCGCTGCTGGCCGCGTCGGCGATGAACGGCGCGGTCTACGACGCGACGTTCAACATCTTCTTCAAGTTCAAGTACGCCAAGCTCTACGACGCGATGCTGGCCACCCCGCTCGGCCCGCTGGACGTGGCGATCGGTGAGATCGCGTGGGCGCTTTTGCGCGGCGCGCTGTACGCGTTCGGCTTCCTGTCGGTGATGCTCGTGATGGGCCTGATCACCTCGCCGTGGGCGTTGCTGGCGCTGCCGGCCGCGCTGCTGATCGCGTTCTCGTTCGCGGCGATCGGCATGGCGTGCACGACCTTCATGCGCTCGTGGCAGGACTTCGACCTCGTCCAGCTCGCGCTGATGCCGATGTTCCTGTTCTCGACGACGTTCTTCCCGCTCGCGGTCTATCCGGGCCCCGTACAGGTCGGCGTCCAGTGCCTGCCGCTGTACCACGCGATCGAGATCATGCGGTCGCTGTGCACGGGTTATGTCGACGTGTCACTGCTCGGCCACCTGCTGTACTTCCTCGTGATGGCGGCGATCGGCGTACTGGTGGCGTCCCGCCGGCTGGGCGTGCTGCTGCTGCGCTGACCGGCCGGCCCGGCGGGCCGGTGATCGCGCACGCGGATCGCCGCACGGGACCGGCGCGGGAATGGCGTGCCGGGCCGGGAGTTACGCTTGGGGCACTATGCAGTCCGTCTTTCCCATGCTCGAGCCGCTGCTGCCGAAGGTCTCCAAGCCGGTCCAGTACGTCGGCGGGGAGCTGAACTCGACCGTCAAGGACTGGGACGCCGCCACCGTGCGCTGGGCCCTGATGTACCCCGACGCGTACGAGGTCGGCCTGCCCAACCAGGGCGTCATGATCCTCTACGAGGTGCTCAACGAGCTGCCCGACGTGCTCGCCGAGCGCACGTACGCGGTGTGGCCCGACCTCGAGGCGCTGATGCGCGAGCACGACGTCCCGCAGTTCACCGTCGACGCCCACCGGCCGGTCGGCGCGTTCGACCTGCTCGGCGTCAGCTTCGCCACCGAGCTCGGCTACACGAACCTGCTCACCGCGCTCGACCTCGCCGGCATCCCCCTGCACGCGGCCGACCGGACCGAAAATCACCCGATCGTGATCGCGGGTGGCCATGCCGCGTTCAACCCCGAGCCGATCGCCGACTTCCTCGACGCGGCCGTGCTGGGCGACGGCGAGGAGGCCGTCCTCGAGATCACCGCCATCGTGCGGCGCTGGAAGCAGGAGGGCTCGCCCGGCGGCCGCGACGAGATCCTGACCCGGCTCGCGGAGACCGGCGGCGTGTACGTGCCGCGGTTCTACGACGTCGGCTACACCGACGGCGCGCTGAACCCGGTCACGCCCAACCGCGAGCGCGTCCCGGCGACGGTGGCCAAGCGCACGACGATGGACCTCGACGCGTGGCCGTACCCGAAGCAGCCGCTGGTGCCGCTCGCGGAGAGCGTCCACGAGCGGATGAGCGTGGAGATCTTCCGCGGCTGCACCCGCGGCTGCCGCTTCTGCCAGGCCGGCATGATCACGCGGCCGGTGCGCGAGCGGTCGATCCAGGGCATCGGCGCGATGGTCCAAAAAGGACTAGAGGCGAGCGGCTTCGAAGAGGTCGGGCTGCTCTCCCTGTCCAGCGCCGACCATTCGGAGATCGCGGAGATCACCAAGGGCCTGGCGGATCGGTACGAGGGCACCCAGACCGGCCTGTCGCTGCCGTCGACGCGGGTCGACGCGTTCAACATCGACCTGGCGAACGAGCTGTCCCGCAACGGCCGGCGCTCGGGACTGACGTTCGCGCCCGAGGGCGGCAGCGAGCGGATCCGCCGCGTCATCAACAAGATGGTGTCGGAGGACGATCTCATCCGGACGGTCAGCGCGGCGTACGCGGCCGGCTGGCGCCAGGTGAAGCTGTACTTCATGTGCGGCCTGCCGACCGAGACCGACGACGACGTGCTGCAGATCGCGAAGATGGCGCAGGAGGTCATCCGGGCCGGCCGGGAGGCCAGTGGCCGCAAGGACATCCGCTGCACCATCTCCATCGGCGGGTTCGTCCCCAAGCCGCACACTCCATTCCAGTGGGCACCCCAGTGCGACCCGGACACGGTCGACGACCGCCTGCGCAAGCTGCGCGAGGCGGTCAACTCCGACCGGAACCTCGGTCGCAACATCGGCATGCGCTACCACGACGGCAAGCCGAGCCTGATCGAGGGCCTGCTGTCCCGCGGGGACCGCCGGGTGGGCCGGGTCATCGAGCGGGTGTGGCGCGAGGGCGGCCGTTTCGACGGCTGGAGCGAGCACTTCTCCTACGAGCGCTGGACCGCGGCCGCGGCCGCGGAGCTGGAGCCGCTGGGCGTCTCGCTGGCCTGGTTCACCACGCGCGAGCGCGCGGAGGACGAGGTGCTGCCCTGGGACCATCTCGACTCGGGCCTGGAGAAGACCTGGCTGTGGGACGACTGGCGGGACGCCCTGGACGAGCGCGAGCTCGAGGACTGCCGCTGGACCCCGTGCTTCGACTGCGGCGTGTGCCCGAGCATGGGCACGGACATCGAGATCGGCCCGACGGGCAAGAAGCTGCTGCCACTGACTCCGGTCTAGCGAACGCCGGATTTCATCAGCGAATCCGACTGGGCGTCCGACGAGTCACCGGACTCGGTCACCGCCGCCTCGGCGTCCACCATGCCGTGGCCGTAGAACCCGTTGTACGGCGCGTACCCGTCGCAGTACGCGTCCTGCGCGCCGGTGTCGTCCAGGTCGTAGTCGGCCGGGCACGGCACCGACTCCGCCTGGTCCGTGAGCATCCGCGTCAGCTCCGGCGGCGACGCGTCCGGATGCCTGCTCGCCAGCAACGCGGCCACCCCGGTGACGTGCGGCGTCGCCATCGACGTCCCGCAGTACCGCCCGTACCCGTCCGGCACGGTCGACAACACGCACGCCGGCTTCGGCGTGGGCGCGGCCGCGGCAGCCGGCGCGGCCGCCCGCGGCTCGCCACCCGGTGCGGTCACGTCGATCACGCCCAGGCCGTACGAGCTGTAGCCCGCCTTCAGCTTGTCCCGCCCCACCGCGGACACCGCGATCACGCCGCGCAGCCCGGCCGGCAGGACCCGGCAGCTGCTGTCCAGCGTCCGCCGTTCCATGCCGGACACGTCCGGGCCGTCGGCGGTCTGTCCACTCGGGTCGGACAGGTCCGCGCCCTCGTTGGTGGCCGCGGCGACCGTGAGCGTGCCCTGCTTCGTGGCGTAGTCGACCGCGCGGCGCACCGCCTCGAACACCACGTGCTCGCTGTCCCGGTTGCACGTCATCAGCCACGGGTCGACGAAGTAGCTGTTGTTCGTGACCGCCATCTTGTTGGCGGTCGCCCACATCAGCCCGCACACCGCGTACTCCGGGAAGATGAACCCGTCGTCGTCGACCACCTTCACCGACGCGATCCGCACGCCGGGCGCGACGCCGGCGATGCCGTGCCCGTCGTCGGCGGCCGCGATCGTGCCGGCGACGTGCGTGCCGTGCGCCGACGCCGTCGGCATCCACGCGCTTCGCGACCGGTCCGCGACCCCGGACAGGCAGCCCGCCGACAGCGCGGGATCCAGGGCCCCGCGCAGGTCGGGGTGGTTGGGGTCCACGCCGGAGTCGAGCACGCCGACCACGACGTCGCGGCTGCCGTCGTCGATCCGCCGCGAGCGGTCCGCGTGGATCATGTCCATGTCCCACTGCTCGGCGGTGAGGTCCGCGGTGGACACCGCCGCCGGGTTCGCGGTCACCTGCGCCTGCGTGGAGTCGGTCTCGTCGGTCTTGCGCGGACCCTGCTGGGAACGCATCACCCGCTGCGCGCTGAACGCCCGTTCCGGCCCGATCCGGTTCGCGAACCGCGAGTCGGGGGACGTGGCCACCGCGACGCCGATCTGCGGGTAGTACCCGGTCAGCCGGCCGCACGAGGCGCTGATCGTCCTCGCCGCCCGTGCGCGCGGGGTCCAGGTGTCGAACAACACCAGATACCGCAGGTCGGGCAGGGTGGCCGCACACGCCGGAGGCTTGTCCGGCGGTTGCGCACTCGCCACCGCACCGGTTGTCACCGGGTTCGTGGCGAGCACCAGGGCTATGACCGCTGCCACCGGTACACGGCGCAGCAGAGGCACGGGTGACCTCCAATGGTTGGGGCGGCCGGTCCGGGACACCGGCTGTCCAATGACCGGACGGTAGTCACAGCGCTTCGCACAGACAAGCACGCAACCGGAATTCGGCGTGGGGGTACCGTGCCAGCAGGCGCGCGGAATCACCCACCGGAGTAGCCCGAACCCACCAGAAGGAGTAACTCTGACCAGGCAGGACCGGCCCAACCCCTCGGCTCCAGCGGTGCAGAAGCTGCGATTGCGTTACGCGAAACGTGGCCGGCTTCGGTTCACGTCTCACCGCGACATCGCCCGCGCTTTCGAGCGGGCGCTGCGCCGGGCGCACGTCCCGATGGCCTACTCCCAGGGCTTCAACCCGCACCCCAAGATCTCGTGGATCGGCGCGGCGCCGACCGGTGTCGCGAGCGAGGCCGAGTACGTCGAGATCCAGCTCGTCGAGCCGGTCGCGCCGGCGGACCTCGTCGCGATGCTGGACACGGCCATGCCACCAGACCTGGACCTGCTGGAGGCGGTCGAGGCCACCGGTGGGGACTCGCTGGCCGATCGCGTCGAGGTCAGCCGGTGGTCGATCGAGCTGCCGGACGTGTCCGCGGACGCGTTGCGGGCGGCGGTCGGGAAGATGCTGGCCGAGCCGGTAGTCGAGGTAGAGCGCCTGACCAAGCACGGTATGCGCACCATCGACGCCCGCGCGGCGATCGTGAGCGCGACCGTGCATGACGAGACCCACCCGCCGGACCCGGCACCCGCCGGCTCGCCGTGTGGGATACTCGATGTGGTCGTTCGGCAGACCACACCTGTCGTTCGACCGGACGACGTGCTGAGCGCGCTTCGCGTCGTCGCCGCTCTGGAGCCGCCGGTGCCCGCGAAGGCGACCCGGATGGCCCAGGGGCGGCTCGACGACAGCGGAGGTCTGTCCGACCCGTTGGCCCCCGATCGGGTGAGCTGACAGCTCGGCAGGCGCCCGGGGAGCGGGCCCGTTCGGAGCGACGTTGTGACTGACCTGCCGTGACAGGCCGGCGAGCATGCGCCCGGCGGCCCCCACGGCGAGAGGCGAGGATTCCCGCCGCCCAGCGGCGGAACGACAACATGCTTCACCGGAGGAGCACGGTGAAGCTGAACAACGAGGCCCCTGTGCGGCCGCGTCCGCGAGGGTCGGTGCTCGGCACCGGCCCCTGGTGTACGCGCCCGGGGGTGAAGGAGCTACATGTCGGATAAGACGACACCCGCCGGAAAGACCGGCGGGGATACCGGTACAGCCACCGCCGCCGCGCTGGCCGACCTGCCGGCCAAGATCCGTATTCACGCGCTCGCGAAGCTGCTCGGCCGCAGCAGCCGTGAGGTGCTGCAGGCGGTCACCGAGGCCGGCGTGACCGGCCGCAGCGTCCAGTCGAGCATCGACAAGGACGTGGCGCTCAAGGTCGCCGAGGCGTTCGGCGTCTCGACCACTCCCGACGAGCCCGAGGCGCCCGCCGCCCCGGCCGCCCGCCAGGTGCCGCCGACGCCGGTGTTCGCGTCCGCCGCGCCGCTGTTCAAGGCCCCCGAGCCGGTCGCGGCGCCGCCACGCAAGGTCGAGAAGCCCGAGCCGGAGGACGTCGAGGACGAGGACGCGGCCGACGAGGGGGCGGACGTGGACGAGGACGGCACCGACGAGAGCCGGCCGCGCCGCCGTCGTGGTCGCCGGGGTCGTGGCCGGGGCAAGGGCGGCCAGAGCGACGAGGGCGAAGGCGACGAGCGGCCCGACGAGTCGGGCAAGGCGGACAAGGAAGACAAGGCGGGAGACAAGGACAAGCCGGAGAAGTCCGACCGTCGCCGGAAGGGCAAGGCCGAGGAGGCCGAGGCCGACGACGACGGCGATGACGCCGACGACGGCGACAGCGCGAGCAGGCGGCGGCGCCGTCGCCGCCGGCGCAAGGGCGGCGCGGACGACGAGGGCGGCCCGACCGAGGACGATCCGCCGAACACGGTCGTGCATGTCCGCGAGGCGCGCGACGACAAGGACAAGGGCGAGTCCGACGGTCGCGACGAGGTGCGCAGCGTGCGCGGCTCGACCCGGCTGGAGGCCAAGCGCCAGCGCCGCCGCGACGGCCGCGAGGCGGGCCGGCGGCGCGCGCCGATCCTGTCCGAGGCCGAGTTCCTGGCCCGGCGCGAGGCGGTCGACCGCGCGATGGTGGTCCGCGAGCGTGGCGACCGCGTGCAGATCGGCGTGCTGGAGGACGGCGTGCTCGTCGAGCACTTCGTCACCTCGTCGGGCTCGGGTTCGCTGGTCGGCAACGTCTACCTCGGCCGCGTCCAGAACGTGCTGCCCTCGATGGAGGCCGCGTTCGTCGACATCGGCCGCGGCCGCAACGCCGTGCTGTACGCCGGCGAGGTCGACTGGGACGCCGCCGGTCTCGAGGGCAAGGCCCGCAAGATCGAGCAGGCACTGTCCACGGGCGACAGCGTGCTGGTGCAGGTCACCAAGGATCCGGTCGGCCACAAGGGCGCCCGGCTGACCACCCAGATCTCGCTGCCCGGCCGGTTCCTGGTCTACGTGCCCGGCGGTGGTGCCACCGGCATCTCCCGCAAGCTGCCCGAGAACGAGCGGCGCCGGCTCAAGGACGTGCTCAAGCGGGTCGTGCCGGAGGACGCCGGCGTGATCATCCGCACCGCGTCGGAGGGCATCAGCGAGGACGAGCTGGCCCGCGACGTGCGGCGGCTGCAGGCGCAGTGGCAGGTCATCCAGGACAAGACGCAGGGCACCAACGGCACCAAGAAGGTCAGCGCGCCAGCGCTCGTCTACGAGGAGCCGGACCTGCTGGTCAAGGTCGTGCGCGACCTGTTCACCGAGGACTTCTCCGCGCTGGTGATCGAGGGCTCGAACGCGTGGGAGACCGTCGACGCCTACGTCCGGCACGTGGCGCCGGAGCTCACCGACCGCGTCCGCAAGCACGTCGGCAAGACGGACGTGTTCGCCGAGTACCGCATCGAGGAGCAGCTGCTCAAGGCGCTCGACCGCAAGGTCTGGCTGCCGTCGGGCGGGTACCTCGTGATCGACCGCACCGAGGCGATGACCGTCATCGACGTCAACACCGGCAAGTTCACCGGATCGGGCGGCAACCTCGAGGAGACGGTCACCCGCAACAACCTGGAGTCGGCCGAGGAGATCGTGCGCCAGCTGCGGCTGCGCGACATCGGCGGCATCATCGTGATCGACTTCATCGACATGGTGCTGGAGTCCAACCGGGACCTGGTGCTGCGCCGGCTGACCGAGTGCCTCGGGCGCGACCGGACCCGTCACCAGGTCGCTGAGGTGACCTCGCTGGGGCTCGTGCAGATGACCCGCAAGCGGGTCGGCACCGGCCTGCTGGAGGCGTTCGGCACGACGTGCGAGCACTGCAAGGGCCGCGGCGTGCTGGTCTCGACCGAGCCGGTGGGCAAGCCGGCCGCCACCAACGGCTCGGGCGGCGGCGGGCGCCGCTCCCGGGGGCGTGGCGAGGACAAGGACAGCGTCAAGGAGGCCGCGGCCAAGGAGGCGGCGGCGAAGGAAGCCGCCAAGGCCGTGCGCGACATCGCCAAGGCCACGAGCCGGGCGAACGGCGAGGCTCAGGACACCGAGGACGAGCCCGCGACGCCGGACTCTGCCGCGGACTCGGCCGCGGCTGCCGACGAGGCCGCTGCGGAGGTGACCGCGCCGGAGTCGCAGGCCACCGAACCGGCCACCGAACCGCCCGCCGAGCCCGCAGCCGAGCCGGCGGAGCCGACTGGCGAGTCGGCCGCGGAGCCCGCTGCCGAGCCCGCAGCCGAGCCGGTGGAGCCGACTGGCGAGTCGGCCGCGGAGCCCGCCGCCGAGCCCGCCGCCGAGCCGGCCCACCGGCTGCGGGTGCGCCGCCGGTCGCGGCGCAGTGCCGGGGAGCCGAGCGCGACGATCGAGCCGGTCGAGACGCCGGCCGTTTCGACAGCGCCGGCCGGAACCGAGAGCTTCACCCGGGCCGCCGACGCCGCCCCCGAGCAGTCGAACGGTCGCGAGCAGGCCGCTGACCAGGGCGAACAGTCCTCGTCGGTCGACGGGGTCGAGCCGCTCGAGTCGCCCGCCGCCGGCATGAGCCCGCCGCCGCGGCGGCCGGTCCGGCGGGGCGCGTCCCGCCCCGCCGGCCCGCCCGTGTCGGCGACCCACGACGGCTAGGACGGTGCTCGACCCCGGTTTGCCCCTCGATTCGGCGGCCACGTACCCTGTATGTCGGCCCGCCTTTCGGTGGGCCGACTCGTGCGCGGCGCCGACCGCATGCGCAGCCCTCAGTTTCGAGACCGAGTAGCAGGAGATTTCCGTCCCGATGTACGCGATCGTCAAGACCGGCGGCAAGCAGTACAAGGTCGCCGTCGGCGACATCGTCGAGGTCGAGAAGCTCGACGGTGAGCCGGGAGCGGAGCTCTCGTTCCCCGCGCTGCTCGTCGTCGACGGCGACGACGTCACCACCGACGCGGCGAAGCTCGCCAAGGTGTCGGTGCTGGGCAAGGTCGTCGACCAGACCAAGGGTCCGAAGATCCGGATCCACAAGTTCAAGAACAAGACCGGCTACCACAAGCGGCAGGGTCACCGCCAGAAGCTGACCCGCGTCGAGGTAACCGACATCAAGACCAAGTAGGAGCTGACAGCAATGGCACACAAGAAGGGTGCGTCCAGCTCCCGCAACGGGCGCGACTCCAACGCCCAGCGTCTCGGCGTGAAGCGGTTCGGCGGCCAGGTGGTGAACGCGGGCGAGATCATCGTTCGCCAGCGCGGCACCAAGTTCCACCCCGGCGTCAACGTCGGTCGTGGCGGCGACGACACGCTGTTCGCCCTGGCCGCGGGCGCGGTCCAGTTCGGCGAGAAGCGCGGTCGCAAGACCGTGAACATCGTCCCGGTCGAGGGCTGACGCCCGGCGACTGGAGCAAGACCCCCAGATGAGGGGCGGGCCGGCGGTACTGCGGCTCGCCCCTCATCTGCTTTCTCTGGAAGGTTCTCAGTGTCCAGATTCGTCGACCGCGTGGTGATCCACGTGGCCGCGGGCAACGGCGGCAACGGGTGCGCCTCGGTGCACCGTGAGAAGTTCAAGCCGCTCGGTGGCCCGGACGGTGGCAACGGCGGGAACGGCGGCGACGTGGTGCTCGTCGTCGACTCCGGCGTGCACACGTTGCTCGACTTCCACTTCCGGCCGCACGCGCGCGCGTCCAACGGCAAGCAGGGGCAGGGCAGCAACCGCGACGGCGCGGCCGGCGAGGCGCTCGAGCTTCGCGTGCCGGACGGCACGGTCGTGCTGACCGAGGACGGCGAGGTGCTCGCCGACCTGATCGGTCACGGCACGCGGTTCGCCGCGGCTCGTGGCGGGCGCGGTGGGCTCGGCAACGCGGCGCTCGCGTCCAAGGCCCGCAAGGCGCCCGGGTTCGCACTGCTCGGCGAGCCGGGCGAGGCACGGGACCTCGTGCTCGAGCTGCGCTCGGTGGCCGACGTCGGGCTGGTCGGCTTCCCGTCGGCTGGCAAGTCGTCGCTGATCTCCGTGCTGTCGTCGGCCCGGCCCAAGATCGCGGAGTATCCGTTCACGACGCTCGTGCCGAACCTGGGCGTGGTGACCGCGGGGGAGTCGACGTACACGATGGCGGACGTGCCGGGCCTGATCCCGGGCGCGTCGCAGGGCAAGGGCCTGGGCCTGGACTTCCTGCGGCACATCGAGCGCTGCTCGGTGCTGGTGCACGTGGTGGACTGCGCCACGTTCGAGCCCGGCCGCGACCCGATGTCCGATGTGGACGCTCTCGAGGCGGAGCTCGCGCGGTACACGCCCGCGCTCGGCGGCAGCCTCGCGTCGCGGCCACGCGTGGTGGTGCTCAACAAGGTCGACGTGCCGGACGCGCGCGACCTGGCGGACCTCGTCGAGCCGGACTTCGCGGCGCGGGGGCTGCCGGTGTTCAAGGTGTCGACCGCGAGCCGGGCGGGGCTGCGCGAGCTGTCGTTCGCGCTGGCCAAGATCGTCGAGGAGGACCGCGCGAGCCGGCCGGCGCTGGAGTCGTCGCGGATCGTGTTGCGCCCGCCCGCGGTGGACGACGCCGGGTTCACGGTCGTCGAGGACCCCGAGGAGCCGGGCGCGTTCATCGTCCGCGGCGAGCGGCCGGAGCGCTGGGTGCGGCAGACCGCGTTCGACAACAATGAGGCGGTCGGCTACCTGGGCGACCGCCTGGCCAGGCTCGGCGTTGAGCAGGCGCTGGCCGAGGCGGGCGCGGAGCCCGGCTGTCCGGTCACGATCGGCGACGTGACGTTCGACTGGGAGCCCTCCACGCCGGCGGGCTATGCGACGCAGCTGTACGAGCGCGGCGAGGATCCGCGACTCGAGCGCAACGACCGGGTCGGGGCCGCCGATCGCCGTGCCGCCAAGCGGGCGCGCCGGGGCCTCGACGACTCCGGCGAACGCTCGTGAATGGCCAGGCCGACGTCCTGTCCGGTACCCGGGCACGGATCGCCGCGGCCCGCCGGGTGGTCGTCAAGGTCGGGTCGTCGTCGCTGACCACCGCGGCGGGTGGTCTCGACCCCGAGCGGCTCGACGCCCTGGTCGACGCGCTCGTCACCCGGCGGCGTGCCGGCAGCCAGGTCGTCCTGGTCTCGTCCGGCGCGATCGCGTCCGGGCTCGCCCCGCTTCGGTTGAACCGCCGCCCGCGGGATCTCGCGACCCAGCAGGCGTCCGCGAGCGTGGGTCAATTGGTGCTCGGGCACGCGTACGTGTCGTCGTTCGCGCGCTTCGGTCTCCCGGTCGGACAGGTGTTGCTGACTTCCGACGACGTCGTGCGGCGCGCGCACTACCGCAACGCGCAGCGGACGCTCTCCCGATTGCTGGCGCTAGGCGTCGTCCCGGTGGTGAACGAGAACGACACGGTAGCCACCGAGGAGATCCGCTTCGGCGACAACGACCGCCTGGCCGCGCTCGTCGCGTATCTCGTCGGCGCCGACGCCCTGGTCCTGTTGTCCGATGTGGACGGCCTGTACGACGGCGATCCGCGGCGCGGCAGCGCCACCCGGATCACGGAGGTCGTCGACGCGTCGGACGTGGTCCACGTGCAGGCCGACGACGCGGCGTCGGACGTCGGAAGCGGTGGCATGGCGTCGAAACTCACGTCGGCCCGGCTGGCGTCGACCGCGGGCGTGCCGGTCCTGATCGCCGCCGCCACCGACGCCGCGCGCGCCCTCGGCGCGGCCGACGTGGGCACCGCGTTCGCCGCGAGCGCCCGCCGCCTGACCCCGCGCCGGTTCTGGCTGGCCTACGCGGCGAACCCGAAGGGGCGCCTGTACCTGGACGACGGCGCCGTCGCGGCGGTCGTCGGCCGTCGCAGGTCGTTGCTCGCGGCCGGGATCACTGAGGTGACGGGGGAGTTCGAGGCCGGCGACGTCGTGGAGCTCGCGAACGCCGACGGCCGCACCGTGGCACGCGGCGTGGTCGCCTACGACGCGGCGGAGCTCCCCGCACTGATCGGCCGGAAGACCCACGACCTGGCCCCGGAACACCGAAGAGAAATCGTCCACGCCGACGACCTGGTCCCGCTGCGCCATTGACCCTCGGGTATCTGTTCTGAGGCAGATTCCCGCCGGCCGACTACGCCTCCGCCTGACGGTTCCGGAGATGACGGATCAGTCGGCCGAGCTGGTCCGCGTAGTGGCGGGTGAAATCTTCGGACTCGACGTCGTCGCCGCAGATCGCCTTCGCGGTGCGCGGCAGCGTGACCGTCGCGCTGGCCGCGGCGAACAACGCCAGCATCACGCAGGCCGGGTCCAGGTCAGCCGGTAGCTCGCCGGCCTCCTGGCGTCGGCGCAGGTCGGCCAGCTGCGACCGCATGAGTTCGCGCTCCTGCCCGGTGTCCGGCGGCCCGTCCGCGGGCGACATGTTCGACCACACCATCAGGCGGGCCCCGTCGCGGTCGTGCAGCGTGCTCATCACGTAGTTGGCGACCACCTCGTCGAGGGGCCGGGCCGGCCCGGAGAGCTGGTCGCTCACCTGCCGCCACTGGTTGTTCAGCGCGGTGTAGAGGCCCTCCTTCCCGCCGAAGTAGTACGAGATCAGCTGCTTGTTCACGCCGGCGCGGTCCGCGATGTCGCTGACCCGCGCACCCGCGAACCCTTTGGTCCCGAACTCGACCTTCGCGGCGTCGAGGATCCGCGCGCGCGTGCGCTCGGGGTCGCGCTGGCGCTCGCCGGGGTTCGGCGCGCGGCGGGGGTTCCGGCCGGCGGTCACGCGCCAACACTAGGCGATCAGCGCACTGGATGACAAATTCAGATGGACGATTGACTTAATCAAACGTTCAGATGATTATTGGTCTCGACGTGGTTCCAGTCAGGGAGGCGAGTGATGTCCGAACAGTTCCGAGTCGCGATCGTCGGCGGCGGCACCGGTGGCCTGTGCCTCGCGCAGGCGCTGCACCGGGCCGGCGTGGAGGTGGCGGTGTACGAGCGCAGCGAGCTGCGAACCGAACGTCTGCAGGGCTACCGGGTGCACATCAACAGACGCGGCTCACAGGCGCTGCACGAGTGTCTGCCGCCCGGGTTGTGGCAGGCCTTCGTCGCCACCGTCGGCGCCCCGAGCAACTCGTTCGGCTTCGTCACCGAGCAACTCGAGGAACTCCTCCACGTCGAGGACGAGCTCACCTCGGGCGCCGACAGCGACCCGGCCGACGCCCACCACTCTGTCAGCCGCATCACGCTGCACCAGGTGCTCTCCACCGGCCTGGACGGCGTTCTCCACGACGGCAAGGAGTTCGAACGCTACGACCGGGCGGCCGACGGCACGATCACCCTGCACTTCGCGGACGGCACCACCGCCACCGCAGAGGTGCTCGTCGCCGCCGACGGCGCCAAGTCGCGGGTGCGCGCCCAGTACCTGCCGCACGCCGAGCGCGTCGACACCGGCATCCGCACGGTCGTCGGCAAGTACCCGCTCACCGAGGCGAGCAAGCGGCACCTGCCCGAGCGGCTCCTCACCGGGCCGAACAACGTCATGCCGCCGGCCGGCTGTGGCATGTTCGTCGCCCCACACGAGGTCGACGCCGGCCCCACCGCGGACGGCATCGGTGGCAACGACGAGACCGCTGCCGTGGACGACGTCCTCTTCGACAACACCGGTAGCTACATCATGTGGGGCTACGCCTCGTACGGCACCCGCTTCGCCGGCAGCGACGCCGAGCTGTCCGAGATGGACGGCGCGGCGCTGCGTGATCTCGTCGGCGCGCTGATCGAGGCATGGCACCCGGCAGTGCGCCGGCTGGTAGCCGAATCGCCCGTGCAGACGGTCTCCATGCTGCCGATCCGCACGTCGGTTCCGGTGCCGCAGTGGGAGACGTCGACGATCACCCTGCTCGGTGACGCCATCCACAGCATGACGCCGTTCCGCGGCATCGGCGCCAACACCGCCCTACGGGACGCGCAGCTGCTGAGCCGCAACCTGATCGCCGCCGCGCGCGGCGATCAGGACCTCCTCGCCGGGATCCACGACTACGAGACCCAGATGATCGACTACGGCTTCACCGCGGTGAAAGCGTCGCTGCGCACCGCGGAGCAGACCGTGTCGGGAAACCGGCTCGCCCGCTCGGCGTTCAAGGTGGCGCTGCGTGTGTTCTCGGCAATCCCTCCTCTCAAGCGAAAGGTGTTCGGCGACCTCGGAAACGACTGATTCCGAGGGCGGGTGGCGCAGTCGCGACGCGGCCGCGCCACATACGTGGAGCGATGGCGGGGTCAGGACGTCGTGGCCAGGACGAACGGGAGAACCGCAGGAGCGCCCGCGTCCCGGAGTAGCTTGCACGCCACAGTCATCGTCCAGCCGCTGTCCACGCGGTCGTCGACCAGCAGTACCGGACCGTCCACACCGGATAACTGCGCCGCCAGCGTCGGGCCGACCTCCAGCGCGCGCCACACCTGCGCGAGACGACGGGCGCTGTTGGACTGCCGTTCACCGGCGTCCCGCACCTCCACCGTGCCCAACAACGGCAGGCGGCCGATCGTGGAGATCCGCTCCGCCACGCTCGAGACCAACTCCGGCCGGGTGAGCGAGCCCATCGCGACCACGCCGACCGGACGTTCGGCCCAGCCCCACGACGCGAGCACGGCCACGCAGCCGTCGACCACGTCGCCCGGCACCGGACCATCGACCGGCCCACCCGGCGCGAACAGCTCGCGTAACCGGTTGCCCCAGCCGATGTCCGTGAGCCGGCCCAGCGCACGCCCCGTTTCAGCCAGCTCACCGGCGGCGAGCTTGCCCGAAAGTGGAACGTCGAGCGCGGCCATACCGCTTGGCCACATGCGACGCGGCTCCACGTCGACGCCGGGTCTGCGTAAGCGCTCCCGAGCCTGGGCGACCGCTTCCCCCGACACCTCCGCCGTCCAGCGAGGCCCGGCGCAGTTGTCGCACCGCCCGCACGGCGCAGCGTGTGGATCGTCGAGCTGGTTGAGCAGGTACTCCATCCGGCACTTCTCTGTGCGCTGGTACTCGAGCATCGCCTGCTGCTCGGCCTTGCGCGCACCCGCGATACCGACGTACCGCTCCTCGTCGTACTTCCAGTCCCGCCCCGTCGCGATCCAGCCGCCCTTCACCCGGTGCACCGCGCCGTCGACATCCAGCACCTTGAGCACCATGTCCAGCCGGCTGCGGGACAGGTCGCACCGCGGCTCGATCGCCGCCGTCGACAGTGGACGGTCGGCTTCGGACAGCACGTCGAGCACGCGGCGCACCACCCGTTCCGGCGGGAAGGCCAGCGAGGCGAAGTACGCCCAGATGTCCTGATCCTCGATGCCGGGCAGGAGCAGCACGTCGGCCCGCTCGACACCGCGGCCCGCACGGCCGATCTGCTGGTAGTACGCGATCGGCGAGGGTGGCGCACCGAGGTGAATCACGAAGCCGAGGTCCGGCTTGTCGAATCCCATGCCCAGCGCCGAGGTCGCGGCCACCGCCTTGATGCGGTTCGCGAGCAGGTCGTGCTCGATCCGCTCGCGCGTCGCAGGATCGGTCTTGCCCGAGTACGCGGAGACGGCGAACCCCTGCGCGCTCAGGAAGGCGGCGACGTCGTTCGCCGCGGCGACCGTGAGCGTGTAGATGATCCCCGACCCCGGCAGCTTGTCGAGGTTCTCCGCGAGCCACGCGAACCGGGCCTGCGCGGTCGGCAGCCGCAGCACGCCCAGATGCAGGCTCTCGCGGTCGAGCTCGCCCCGTAGCACCAGCGTGTCCCGCGCGCCGAGGTCGAGCTGGTCGGCCACGTCGCGCACCACCCGGTCGTTGGCCGTCGCCGTCGTGGCGAGCACCGGCACGCCCGCCGGCAGCTCACCGAGCAGCGTGCGCAGCCTGCGGTAGTCGGGCCGGAAGTCGTGTCCCCAGTCGGAGATGCAATGGGCCTCGTCGACCACCAGCATGCCGGCCGATGCCGTGAGCTCGGGCAGCACCGTGTCGCGGAACTCCGGGTTGTTGAGCCGTTCCGGGCTCACCAGGAGCACGTCCGTGCGGCCCGCGAGCACGTCCTCCTGGACCTCGTGCCACTGGTCGATGTTCGCCGAGTTGATCGTGGCCGCGTGCACACCGGCCCGGCCCGCCGCCTCGATCTGGTTGCGCATCAACGCGAGCAGCGGGGAGACGATGACCGTCGGCCCCTCGCCCAGCGCTCTTAACAACGCCGTCGCGACGAAGTAGACGGCGGACTTCCCCCACCCGGTGCGCTGCACGACGAGCGCCCGCGTGCGGTTGACGACCAGGGCCCTTATGGCGGTCCACTGGTCCTCGCGCAGGGCGGCGCCGTCGCCGGCGAGTGCGCGGAGGTGATGTTCGGCTGACTGTCGGAGGGCTTCCTGGTCCACGCCTCCACCCTGACGCATCCGGCCGACGGCGGCCAGGACGAACCCGTGCGAATGGACCATTCGCACGGGTTCGTCGGCTCGGCGGCCCCGTTCACGTACGCTGACCAGCTATGTCGAGTCGGCGTGTCGGGATCATGGGTGGCACGTTCGATCCCGTGCACCATGGGCACCTCGTCGCGGCGAGCGAGGTGCAGGCCCGGTTCGACCTGGACGAGGTGATCTTCGTGCCGACCGGACAGCCGTGGCAGAAGAGCCATCGCGAGGTCAGCGCGGCCGAGGACCGGTACCTGATGACCGTGATCGCGACCGCCTCGAACCCGCGTTTCTCGGTCAGCCGCGTGGACATCGACCGCGGCGGCACCACCTACACGATCGACACGCTGCGCGACCTGCGCGCCGCCCACCCCGACTCGGATCTCTACTTCATCACCGGCGCGGACGCCCTCGAGCAGATCCTGTCCTGGCGGCAG
This sequence comes from Actinophytocola sp., assembly GCF_036555685.1. Classification (GTDB taxonomy): domain Bacteria; phylum Actinomycetota; class Actinomycetes; order Mycobacteriales; family Pseudonocardiaceae; genus Actinophytocola. Next base: position 35,466 of record NZ_DATBKY010000294.1, read on the forward strand.
GCCGCGGAGCTGTTCGCGCTGGCCCACTTCGTCGGCGTGACCCGGCCCGGCTACCGGCTGGGCGACGACCACCTGCCGAGCGGATCGGTGAGCCTGGTCGACGTGCCCGCGATGGCGATCTCCTCCACCGACTGCCGTGCACGCGTCGCCGCAGGTCAACCCGTGTGGTACCTGGTCCCGGACGGGGTCGTCCAGTACATCTCCAAGCGCGACCTGTACAGCGCCTGGTGATCGCGGCGGGCGCGGGTACCCTCGTAGGGTTCACACACCGGCACCAGCAGGTTCGATGATCGAGGAGTGACGTGGTCGCAACGCACGACGCACGCGAGTTGGCACTGGTCGCGGCCAACGCCGCAGCCGACAAGAAGGCCAGCGACGTGATCGTGTTGGACGTGTCCGAGCAACTGGTGATCACCGACTGCTTCGTCATCGCCTCCGCCCCAAACGAGCGGCAGGTTGGGGCCATCGTCGACAACGTCGAGGAGAAGATGCGCGACGCCGGCACCAAGCCCGTGCGCCGCGAGGGTGCCCGCGAGGGACGGTGGGTACTGCTGGACTTCGTGGACGTCGTCGTGCACGTCCAGCACGCCGACGAGCGGGCGTTCTACGGCCTCGAGCGGCTGTGGAAGGACTGCCCGCGCATCGAGTTCGACCCGAGCCCGGCCGTCGCCGAGCCGGGTGGCAACGACGGCAGGCCGACGTGACGCTCAGCCGGCTCGTGATGTGGCGGCATGGCGAGACCGACTACAACGCGACCGGCCGGATGCAGGGGCACCTGGACTCCGTCCTCACCGACGTGGGGCGCAACCAGGCGCGCTTCGCGGTGCCCGCACTGGCCCGCTTCTCCCCGGACATCGTCGTGACCTCCGACCTGCGGCGCGCCATGGACACCGCGATGATGTTCACCGACACGACGGGTGTTTCGCTGCGCGTGGACAAGCGGCTGCGGGAGACCAACCTCGGCCTCTGGCAGGGCATGACCAGCGCCGAGGTCGACGAGCAGTGGCCCGGCGCGCGGCAGATCTGGCAGACCGACCCGACGTGGACCCCGCCCGGCGGCGAGTCCCGGCTCGAGGTCGCCTCACGAGCCGCCGAGGTGGTCGCGGACCTCGACGAGTCCACCGAGGACACGGCCGTGCTGTGCGCCCACGGTGGGCTGATCACCGCGCTGACCGGGCACCTGCTGGAGCTGCCGATCACCGCGTGGGCGAAGCTCGGTGGTATCGGCAACTGCCACTGGACGGTCCTTGCCCGGCGGACATCGAGCGGCATGGCGTGGCGGTTGCGCGTGTACAACGCGGGGATCACCGGCTGAGCCGATGCATGCGCCGACCCTGCTCGTCTTCGGGGACTCCCTGAGCTTCCACGGCCCGGACGGCCCGTACCCGGCCGACGAGGAGCGCCTTTGGCCCAACCTCGCGGCGGCCGCGCTGGGCGGCCGTACCGAGCTGTTCGCCGGCGGTGGCTGGACGGCGCGCGACGCGTTCTGGGCCCTCGCCGGCGATCCCCGGATATGGGCGACACTGCCGAAGGCGGACGTGCTGGTGCTGGCCGTCGGCAGCATGGACACGCTGCCCTCACCGCTGCCCACCTACCTGCGCGAAGGCCTGCGCTACCTGCGGCCCGACCCGCTGCGCCGGTTCGTCCGGGACCGCTACATCGCCGCTCAGCCGTGGCTGGCGCGGGCGACCCGCGGTCGGCCGGTGGCGCTGCCGGCCGGGCTGACCGTGCGGTACCTCGACCGGATCCTGGACTCGATCCGGGCGCTGCGACCGGATCTGCCGGCGGTCGGCGTGCTGCCGCCCACGCACCGGGCCGCCTCGTACGGGCTCGTGCACACCGGCCGGCTCGCGGGTGCGCGGGCGATCCGGGCATGGGGCGACCAGGCGGGCGTGCCGCTGCTGGATCTCGTCGAGCTGGTCGGCGAGCACGTGCTGAGCGGGCGCGGCAACCCGGACGGGATCCACTGGGGCTGGGAAGGACACGAGCAGGTCGGCAAGGCCCTGGCTGAGCTGATCGGGTCATTGCTTGCGGGGAAATCGGACGAACACCACGTAGGCTGACCGACCGTGCCGGTCGCCGTGGTCACCGATTCCAGCGCGTACCTGCCGGACGGATTCGCCGCCCGGCACGCCGTGCACGTCGTGCCGCTGCATGTGCTGATCGACGACGAACCGGGCCTGGACGGGGTGGACATCGGCCCGGCGGAGGTCGGCGCGGCCATGGCGGCGCGACGGACGGTCACGACTTCACGGCCCAACCCGGACGAGTTCGTCTCGGTGTATAAGCGCCTGCTGGACGAGGGCGCGGATGGCATCGTGTCCGTCCACCTGTCGCGTGAGCTGTCGGGGACGTGGGAGTCGGCGCGGTTGGCCGCACAGGAGGTCGGCGTCGACCAGGTGCGGGTGGTGGATTCGCGGACGACCGCGATGGGGCTGGGTTTCGCGGTGTTGCGGGCGGCCACGACGGCGACCGGCGGCGGATCCGGCGCGGTGGTCGAGGACGTCGCGGTCGACGCGGCGGGCCGGACGACGGCGTACTTCGTGGTGGAGACGCTCGAGCACCTGCGGCGCGGCGGGCGGATCGGATCGGCGGCCGCGTTCCTGGGTACCGCACTCGCGGTGAAACCGTTGCTGCACGTCGAGGACGGCCGGATCGTGCCGCTGGAGAAGGTGCGGACGACGCACCGCGCCGTGCTGCGGCTCGTGGATCTGGCCGAGAAGGCCGCGTCGGCGAGCGGTGCGGAAGCGGTCGAGCTCGCGGTGCACCACCTCGGCGCGCACCAGCGGGCCGCGGAGCTCGCCACGCTGCTCGATGAGCAGATCTCGCCGGCGTCGGGCTGCGTTGTGTCCGAGCTGGGCGCGGCGATCGGCGCGCACACCGGCCCCGGCGTGCTCGGCGTGGTGGTGTGCCCGGCCGTCGGGTGAATCCGCCAGCCTCGCACACGACACCGACAATTCCGCGCCACCGAAGGGAATCTCGCGCCGGTTGTCCACAGCCGGTCCGGTTGTCCACAGCAGAGCGCCGAACGGCACGGCACGGGTGTGGCCGGGCATACCGTCGAAGACGTGATCGACACGACCTCACGCCGCGACCGCCGCAGTGCCCGATCCCGCCGGCGGCTCGACCGACTCATCAGGCAGTCCGGAGTGGACCGTCCGGTGAGCAACGCGGCGCTGCCGGCGGACGAAGCGTGGCTGGACCTCTCGCTCGACGCGCGTACCGGGCCTGATTCGTGGCCGGACAACGGTTCCGCACCACGGGACGCTCATGCCGACCCGCCTGATCCCGAGCCGCCGCCGGTACGGGACCCCGACCGCGTACTGCTTGGCACGCCACCGCCGGCCGCGGAACCGTGGTGGCGCAGGCGAGTCGACCGGCTCGCCGAACGATGGCTGCCCGTCCAGGCGAGCGGGCGCCCGCGCTGGCGGCTCGCCGCCGCGGCCGCCGCGGGCGCGGTCCTGCTCGGCGTGGCGGTGGCAGCCGGGCTGGTGATGTCCGGCTCCGGCAGCGAACCGGAGGTGCCGCCCGCGCTGCCGGCCGCCCAGGACGACGCCGGCCGGCCGCCGAGCGCGACGTCGTCCCCGGCGGGCGGCTCGATCGTGATCAGCGTGGTAGGCCGGGTGGCCAAGCCCGGGCTCGTCACGTTGCCGGACGGCGCGCGCGTGGCGGACGCCCTCGAGGCGACCGGCGGCCCGGCACCCGGCGTGAAGCTCGGCGGGCTCAACCTCGCCCGCCGCCTCACCGACGGGGAACAGATCTACGTCGGCGTGCCGGCACCCCCGAACGCCGGCGCATCCGCCGACGCGGCGGCGTCCGGTGCACCGGGGGTGGGGCAGGTCGACCTCAACTCCGCGTCGATCGCATCGCTGGACACGTTGCCCGGCGTCGGTCCCGTGACCGCGCAACGGATCCTCGACTGGCGCACCGAGCACGGCCGATTCGCTTCGGTGGACCAGCTCCAGGAGGTCGACGGGATCGGGCCGACGCGGTTCGCGAAGCTCAAGGACCTGGTGGTGGCCCGGTGAGCCTGCGGGAGCTCGACGTCGACGCGGGACCGGACTGGCGGCTGGTGCCGGCGGCGCTCACGGCCTGGCTCGCGACGCTGGCCGGCCTGCTCGCCGCTTGGTGGTGGGTCGCGGTCGGTAGTGGCGTCGGGGTCACCGCCGCGGTCGTCGTGCTGCTGGCCGCTCGGCGGCGGCCCGGGGCAGTGCGATGGTGGTGCCTCGGGGTGGGCTGGTCGCTGCTCGTCTGCGCGCTGCTGGTCGGCGTGGGCTCGACAGGCCGGTTGCGCGAGGCGGCCGGCGACCCGCTTCGCGACCGGGCGATCGAGGGCGCGTCGGGCGTGTTCCGCGTGACGATCAGCGAACGCCCACGGCCGGTGTTCTCCGAGGGTTTCGGCGGTCAGCAGGGCGGCGTGCGGGCGGTCGTGGTGCCGGCCCGCGTCCGGGACGCGGTGGTCGCGGGCGCGCCGGTTGCCTCCCGCGGCCGGGTCGTGTTGATCGCCCCGGTACACCGCTGGTCGACTCTGCTGCCCGGGCAGGACGCGACGGCCACAGCCCGGCTGGCGCCCGGCCGCGCGGAGGAGCTGACGGTCGCAGTGCTGCGGGTTCGTGGACCGCCGGCGGACGTGACCCGCGCGCCAGTGTGGCAGCGCATGGCGAAGACGCTGCGGTCCGGCCTACGGCACGCCACCGGCGTGCTCGACCCGGAACCCGCTGGGTTGCTCCCCGGCCTTGTCGTCGGCGACACAGATCGGCTGTCCCGGCAGGTCGACGGCGAGTTCAAAGCCGCCGGAATGGCCCACCTGCTGGCAGTCAGCGGCTCGAACCTCGCGATCGTTTGCGTGGCGGTGTTGCTGCTGCTCCGGGCGCTGCGGATCGGGCCTCGTGGTTCGGCTGCGGGGGCGATGGTCGCCCTGGTGGGGTTCGTGGTGCTGGCGGGACCGGAGCCGAGCGTGCTGCGGGCGGGCGTCATGGGCGCGGTCGGTCTGCTCGCCCTGGCGATCGGGCGAGAACGAGCCGCGCTGCCGGCGTTGGGCACTGCGGTGGTCGTGCTGGTGCTGTGGGACCCGGCGATGGCCGTCAGCTTCGGGTTCGCCCTGTCGGTGCTGGCGACGGCGGGGCTGGTCCTGCTGGCGCCACGCTGGGCCGATCGGCTTGCGGCGCGGGGCGTGCCGCGCGGGATCGCCGAGGCGCTGGCCGTGCCGGCCGCCGCGCACCTGGTCACCGCGCCCGTGGTGGCCGGGATGGCCGGGCAGGTCAGCCTCGTGTCGGTGCTGGCGAACATGCTGGCCGCGCCGGTCGTCGCACCCGCCACGGTGCTCGGCGTGCTCGCGGCGCTGGTCGCCCCGGCGTGGGCATGGTTCGCGGAGCTGCTGGTCCGGCTGGCCGGGCCGGAGGCGGACTGGCTGATCCTCGTCGCGCGGCACGCCGCCCGGGCGCCGGGGGCGGTGATCTCCTGGCCCAGCGGGTGGTGGGGCGGGCTGCTGCTGGTGGTCTGCGTCCTGCTGCTCGTTGCGGCGCTGCGGCGCCGGCGGCTGCGGGTGCTGATCGGCGCGGCGTTCGCCGGGCTGCTGGTCGTGCTGATCCCGATCCGGGTGATCGCACCGGGCTGGCCGCCGCCCGGCTGGGCGATGGTCGCCTGCGACGTCGGCCAGGGCGACGCGCTCGTGCTGTCGACCGCCGAGGAGGGCCGGGCCGTCGTCGTGGACACCGGGCCGGAGCCGGGCCCGCTGGCCGCGTGCCTGGATCGGCTCGACGTGTCCCGAGTGCCGCTGGTGGTGCTCACCCACCTGCACGCTGACCACGTCGGCGGGCTTGACGCGGTGCTGGCCGATCACGAGGTCGGGGCCGTTGGCGTGGGCCCGGCCCGCGAACCCGACTGGGCGTGGAAGGAGGTGCGGGCGAAGGCCGCGGCGGCCGGGGTGCCGCTCGTGCAGATGGATGCCGGGCGGCGGCTGGACTGGCCCGGACTGTCGATGGAGGTGCTGGCACCAGATGAAAGGGAGGTGATGCCGGCGGCAGGAGCCGACGGCACGGAGATCAACGACGCGTCGTTGGTGATGCGTGCGACCACGCCTGCCGGGCGGATCCTGCTGAGCGGTGACGTCGAGCTGGCCGCACAGGCCCACCTGCTCAACGCGCGCACGAACCTGTCCGCCGACGTGCTCAAGGTGCCGCACCACGGCAGCCGGTACACGACGGCTGAGCTCTTCGCGGCGGTCCGGCCGCGGATCGCGGTGGTGAGCGTCGGGGCGGGCAACCGGTACGGCCATCCGAGTCCGCTCACGCTCCGCGCACTGCGCCACGCGGGCGCGCTCGTCCTGCGCACGGATATCACCGGTGACGCGGCGATCGTGCCCGGCGATACCGGTCCACGTGCGGTGACGCGCGGGTCGGCGCGGGCCCCGCCCGCGGGCAGGTGGATCACGGCGGAGCCGATGGCGTGCGTGTCCGTGTTCGACAGCTGCGCAACTCGATCGTCGGCGCGGACCTGCCCACCGAGCCGGGTGCCGGACGCCCGGTTCGGCACGATCGCCGTCACGGGCCAGTGGGATCCGTGGCCGACCACTGTGACGCTGAGCGCCGAGACGTCGCTGCCGGAAACGCTCACACGACGCCCGATCTGGCTCGTGCCGCCACCTCGAATCACGCCGACGAGCAGGACACCTTCACGCTGCAGGTGGACGGCGTGGCCGCGCCGCTGGGCTGCGGTCGGTGTGCGATGCGCCGAGCGACTACGACGTGTGGGCGACCGTGGCGGGCCGCGAGTACGTGCTGCGCCACGAACGCCGGTGGCACGGCCAGCCTGGAGCGCGACGGCGCCCGGTTGCCTGGCTGTCCACATCGGACTCCGGTCGCACGATTTCCGCGACCTGCGATCGTGGCGCGGACGCCGACGCGACTGTGGGCATCGCCTGGGCATGACGCTCGGAATTGGCGCGCCGGGCTTCATCCGGAACGTGGTGGAGGCGATCTTCCGAGGCTGTCCGGACCGCTCGTCACGAGACCGACCGCCGTGAGAAGGGTGCTCAGGTCGTCACCGAGGGATCCTGAACACCCTTCTCACGTCTCCGGACACCTCCCCGGCAGTAAGACCTACCCGTCCGGGCGTCAGGACTCAAGGGCTTCGCGCACAGCGTCGCTCGACGGAGGGACGATCGCTTTCGGTCCGATCTTGTCCTCCACGGCGTCGAGCGTCTTCAGGCCGTCGCCCGTGATCAGCAGGACGGTCTCCGCGTCGGGATCGAGCTGGCCGGTGTCGATGAGCTTCTTCGCCGTCGCGACGGTGACGCCGCCGGCGGTCTCCGCGAAGATGCCCTCGGTGCGAGCCAGCAGGCGGATGCCGTCGACGACCTCTTCGTCGGAGACGTCCTCGACCGCGCCGTTCGTGCGGCGGACGGCGTCGAGTACGTATGGGCCGTCCGCGGGTGCGCCGATCGCGAGCGAGCGGGCGATCGTATCCGGCTTCACCGGGCGCACCACGTCCTGGCCCGCCTTGAACGCGGCGGCCACCGGCGAGCAGCCGGTCGCCTGCGCACCGAAGACGCGGTAGTCCCTGCCGTCGACGAGGCCCAGTTCGGTCAGCTCACGGAAACCCTTGTCCACCTTGGTGAGCTGCGCGCCCGAGGCGACCGGCACGACGACCTGGTCGGGCAGCCGCCAGCCGAGCTGCTCGGCGACCTCGAAGCCGAGCGTCTTCGACCCCTCGGCGTAGTAAGGCCGCACGTTGACGTTCACGAACGCCCAGTCCTCGTGCTCTGCGGCGAGTTCGGTGGCGAGCCGGTTGACGTCGTCGTAGTTGCCCTCGACCGCGATGAGCGCGCCGTCGTACACGGCCGTGGTGAGGACCTTCGCGCGCTCGAGCGAGGACGGGATCAGCACGACCGAGTTCCAGCCTGCTCGCGCGGCCGCGGCGGCCACCGCGTTGGCGAGGTTGCCGGTCGACGGGCAGGCGAGCACGGTGAACCCGAGCTGGCGCGCGGCGGCGAGCGCCACGGCGACCACCCGGTCCTTGAACGAGTGCGTCGGGTTGCCGGTGTCGTCCTTGACCCACAAGGACTTCACGCCCAGCGCGGCGGCGAGCCGGTCGGCCTTCACCAGACGGGTGAGGCCCGGCTCGGTGTTCGGGTGGCGGTCCACATCGGACGGTACGGGCAGCAGCCGCCGGTAGCGCCAGATCGACTTGGGGCCGGACTCGATGTCCGCGCGGGACACGTCGCCGAAGTCATAGGCGACCTCCAGCGGGCCGAAACATTCCGCACAGGCGAACTCGGCGGCGAGCGGTACCTGGTTGCCACATTCCCGGCAGGCAAGCGCACGTGCGGGCCCGAGGTCCAGCGTCGTGGTGGTGGCAGTGATCGTCATCGCGAGGTTTCTCCTCATCTGTCCCGCGTGCGGGTCGGAATTGGCACCGTGGTCGTAGCCGTTCCTCGCGGAACTCGTTGGCTGACGCCGGTTGCCGGGGCTTCTTCGGGCCGGTCCCTCTGCCCCTCTGGATGAGCTGTATTCAGTTATCCCGCCGAACACGGTACGGCACTGCCGGGGTGCTGGGCCAATCTGAGGTCCATCATTCGAGAAGTCCTCGACCGACACGGAGCGTGGCCGCCGACGCGGGCCCGCACGGGGGTGCGAGGATGGCGGTGTGAAGGCCCCAGCCGTGACCCCACCAGCGCTGCAGCTCGTGCTCGGTGAGGAGGAGTTGCTGGTCGAGCGCGCCGTCCGGGCCGCGGTCGACACCGCCAAGCTCGCCGACCCGGCCGCCGAGCTGACCCGCGTCAAGGTCACCGACCTCACGCCGCCGGAGCTCGCCGAGCTGGTCAGCCCGTCGCTGTTCGCCGAGCGGCGGGTGATCGTCCTCGAGGGCGCACACGACGCCGGCAAGGACATCGCCACGGCGATCGGCTCGTACGTCAAGGAGCCGGCTGACGGCTTGCAGCTGGTCGTCCTGCACACCGGCGGTGGCCGCAAACCCGCCAAGGACCTCGTGGGCGTGCTGCGTGCGGCGGGCGCGGATGTGGTCGAGTGCCCGCGGATCACCAAGCCCGCCGACCGCGAGGCGTTCGTGCGGAACGAGATCCGCCGCGCGGGCGGCAAGTCCGACGCGGACGCGGTGAGCGCGCTGATCGACTCGGTCGGGTCGGACCTGCGCGAGCTCGCCTCGGCGGCCGCGCAGCTCGTCGCCGACACGGGCGGCCAGGTGACCGTGGAAGACGTACGCCGGTACCACCGCGGCCGGGCCGACGTGACGGGGTTCGCGGTGGCCGAGAAGGCGATCACCGGCGACGTGCCGGGCGCGCTGGAGATGCTGCGCTGGGCGATGCAGCTGGGCGTGCCGCACGTGCTGGTCGCGGACGCGCTGGCGGACGCCGTGCGGACCGTGGCCCGGGTCGCGGGTGCGGGACGCGCGGACCCGTACCGGCTGTCGTCGGAGCTGGGCATGCCGACGTGGAAGGTGCGCAAGGCGCTATCGCAGTCACGGGGCTGGCACCCGGCCGGTCTGGTGGCGGCGATGCAGGTCGTGGCGGACGTGAACGCGGACGTCAAGGGCGTCGCGGTGGACGCCGACTACGCGCTGCAGCACGCGGTGCTCCGCCTCGCCGAAGCCCGTCGCCGCAGCTGAGCCACCTGATCTGGTGACGAGGTCGGCCGCCGGCCCCCGATCACCAGCCTAGTGGCGGCCGCCGACAATTCCGGGTGGCGCATGCGAATCTGTGGACAGACCGGCGAGTTGTGGACAAGTCCCCGGGGTCCCCCCGTTTCCACCGTAGTGGCGCTCGCTGACGATTTCGGGCAGTGCTTGCGAATCTGTGGACAGGCTCGCGGGTTGTGGACAACCGGCCGGGGATCCCCCGAGTTCCAGACTACGGGTGGGTACCGACGGAAATCGCCGGCGAGAGCCGCGCTGTGTACTGGTCAGCCGGGAGGCCGGAGACGACTGTGCCGGCCGCCCCATTGGGACGGCCGGCACAGTGGAAGTCAGCTCAGAGCTGGTTCGCGCGCTTGGCCATGGCGGACTTCTTGTTCGCCGCCTGGTTGGCGTGGATCACGCCCTTGCTGGCCGCCTTGTCGAGCTTCCGGCCGGCGTCGCGCATGAGCTCGATCGCCTTGTCCTTCTCGCCGGCTTCGGCGGCCTCGCGAAACTTGCGGATCGCGGTCTTCACCGAGGACTTGACGGACTTGTTGCGCTGGCGCGCCTTCTCGTTCGTCTTGATCCGCTTGATCTGGGACTTGATGTTTGCCACGCGTGTACTCCTCGATGTCGATCACGGAAGTCCGTGCCGCGTTCAGGTGGCCTCACCGGAACGGTGAGCTTCCTCCAGGGCGGAATGCCACACGGCACGACCGGGCGAGGATAACAGCGGGTCACCGGCGGGCTAGTCGTCGGGGTCCTCGACCGGGTAGTCCGAGGTGTCCGAGGGCACTGGTGAGTTCGCAGGTGCCGGGGACGCCGCAGAGTCTGGGGACACCGCAGCGTCTGGGGAGGCCGCAGGGGTCGGGGAAGCGGCGGACTTCGGGGAAGCGGCGGACTTCGGGGGGCGGCCGCGGCGGGGGAGGCGGCCGGCATCGTCGGGGAGGCGGTTGGCTTGGGCTAGCGCCCTGCGCAGCAGGAACTCGATCTGTGCGTTGGTACTGCGCAGCTCGTCACTCGCCCAGCGCGCCACCGCGTCGTGGATCGCGGGGTCCAGACGCAGCAGCAGCTTCTTCCGCTCGGCCACGAAGCGAAACCGGCCTCAGTTGTACAACGTGCCGGTGTTGACCACGGGCTGGGCGTCCCGGTCCGCGCACAGCACGACCAGCAGGTTGCTCACCATGGACGCCTTGCGCTCCTCGTCCAGGTCCACGACCTCCTCGTCGGCCAGCTTGTCCAGTGCCATCTGCACCATCCCGACCGCACCCTCGACGATTCGTTGCCGCGCGGCGACGACGGCCCCGGCCTGCTGGCGGCGCAGCATCGCCCCGGCGATCTCCTGCGCGTACGCCAGGTGCGTGATCCGCGACTCGATCACCTCGACGCCGGCGGACTCGACCCGCGCGGCGATCTCCGCGGACAGCTTGTCGGTGATCTCCGTCGTGTTCTCCCGCAGCGACAGGGCGCCGTGGGAGTCGTACGGGTAGCTCGTCGCGATGTGGCGGACCGCGGTCTCCGCCTGGATGGTCACGAACTCGTTGTAGTCGTCCACCTCGAACATGGCCCGCGCCGTGTCGGTCACCCGCCAGACCACCACCGCGGCGATCTCGATCGGGCTGCCGTCCGCGTCGTTGACCTTGGTCACCGCCGTCTCGTGGTTGCGGATCCGCGTGGAGATCCGCCGCCGGACGGTGAACGGGTTGACCCAGCGCAGCCCGTCCAGCCGCACGGTCCCCACATACCGGCCGAGGAACTGCACCACCCGCGCCTCGCCGGGCGCGACCTGCATCAGCCCGCCGCCCACGACGAACCCGGCGACGATCACCAGGCCGCCGGCCACGGTCAGCACGATCAGGCCGGCACCGGGCCCGTCGGCGGCCAGCAGGAGGACCCCGACCAGCAGCATCGTGGCCCCGCCGAGGCCCAGCACGATCGCCAGGGCCAGCAGCGGCAGACCGGCGGCGCCGAACGCGGGCCGCTCCCGCACGTGTGGCTCGGGCATCGGTGCGTCGACGGTCTCCATGGCCCCTCCTCGACGGTTCGACGGACGGAACTGACTATCAAAGTGATATCACTTTATAGTAGCCTGGCGCCATGACGGAAGCGCTGCGGCTCGAACGCCTCTTCAAACAGTTCGGCCCGACCATCGCGGTCGACCACGTCGACCTCTCCGTGCCCGCCGGCTCGTTCTTCGGGCTCGTCGGCCCCAACGGCGCCGGCAAGACCACCTCGCTCTCGATGGCGGTCGGCCTGCTGCGCCCCGACGGCGGTACCGCGACGATCTTCGGCGTCGACGTGTGGGCGGACCCGGTGCGCGCCAAGGCGCTGACCGGCGTGCTGCCGGACGGGATGTCGCTCCCCGAGCGGCTCACCGGCGCCGAGCTGCTCACCTACATGGGACTGCTGCGCGGGATGGACAAGGACACCGTCGCGCAGCGGACCGGCGAGCTGCTCGCCGTCCTCGAGCTCGACGACGCCCGTGACCGCCTGGTGATCGACTACTCCGCCGGCATGCGCAAGAAGATCGGCCTCGCCACCGCCCTGCTGCACGCCCCCAAGCTGCTCGTGCTCGACGAGCCGTTCGAGGCCGTCGACCCGGTGTCCGCCGCCACGATCCGCACGATCCTGCAGCGCTTCGTGACCGCCGGCGGCGCGGTCGTGCTGTCCAGCCACGTGATGGCCCTCGTCGAGCAGCTCTGCTCGCACGTCGCCGTGATCACCCGCGGCCGTGTCGTGGCCGCCGGCCCGGTGGCCGAGGTCCGCGGCGGCACGAGCCTCGAGGAGGCCTTCGTGCACATCGTCGGCGGGCGCACCGGTGGCTCGGAGGGGTTGTCGTGGTTGGCATCCTGATCCGGATGAAGCTGCGGGTGCTGCGCCACTCGCTGCGCGGCACGCAGGCCGGGCTCACCGGTGCCGGCGCGCTCGTCGGCCTGTGCGCCGCGGTGGTCACGATCCTCGTCGCCACCATGGATTTCGGCCGCCCAGGCGTCGGAGTGGACGTGCTCGCCGCGGTCTATCTGCTGTGGACGGTCGGCTGGCTGTTCGGCCCGGTGTTCACCGGCGGTGGGGACGAGACCCTGCGCCCGGAGCACTTCGCGGCCCTGCCGATCACCCCGCGCCGGCTCGCCGGCGGCCTGCTCGGCGCGGCGTTCGCCGGCGTGCCCGCGATCGTCACGTTCCTCGCGTTCACCGGGCTCGTCGTCCTCGCCGACGGCGCCGCGGCCACGGTCGTCGCGCTCGTCGTGCTGCCGCTGCAGCTCGTCTTCGTCGTGCTGCTGTCCCGCGTCGTGATGGCGGGGCTGGGCGCGGTGCTGCGGTCCCGCCGCGGCCGCGACCTCGGCGTGCTGCTCGCCGCGCTGGTCGGCCTGTCCGGCTTCGCCATCCAGGCCGCCCTGAACACCGTCGGGCCCCTGCTCGTCGAGGGCGGTTCGCCGGCGCTGTCCACGGTGCTGCGGGTGCTGCCGTCCGGCTGGGGAGTCGTCGCGGTGGGCGCGGCCGCGGACGGCCAGTGGCCGCTCGTACTCGGCTGCGTCGCCGCGCTCCTCCTCGTCGTCGCCGGGCTGCTCGCGCTCTGGGGCGTGCTGCTGGAGCGGCGGACGACCCGCGTGGCGGTCAGCATCGGCCCGCGACGGGGCCGCACCCGGTCCGGCATCGGGCACCGGCTGCCGCCCACACGGATCGGCGCGGTCGCCGGCAAGGAGCTGCGCACCTGGGCGCGCGACGCCCGCCGCCGGGTCGCGCTGCTGTCGATGCTGATCGTGGGCGTGGTCGTCGGCGTCGTGCCCGCGATCACCGGGGGCGACACCGGACCGCTGCCGTTCGCCGGCCTCGTGGTCGTGACGATGGCCTGCCTGCTCGCCGGGAACCTGTACGGCATGGACGGCAGCGCGCTGTGGCACACGCTCGTCGTGCCCGGCGCGGAGGCGGTCGACGTGCGTGGCCGCCAGCTCGCGTGGCTGCTCATCGTCGGACCGGTGACGCTCGTGCTCGCGCTCGTGCTGCCCGGCGTCACCGATCCCGGGCTCTACCCGTGGGTGGTGGGGCTCGCGCCCGCGCTGCTCGGCGGCGGTGCCGGGCTGATCATGGTGCTGTCGGTCTACCTCGCGTACCCGATGCCCGACCAGCGGGCCAGCCCGTTCGCGGCCGGCGGCAACCCCGGCCTCGTGCGCGGCCTCATGCAGCTGGCCATCGCCCTGTTGCTGGGCGTCGTGGCGCTGCCCGAGATCGCCATCCTCGCGCTCGGCTCGGGCACGCCGGCCGTGCAGTGGCTCGCGCTGCCCGTCGGGATCGGCGTCGGCGTGCTGTGCTGGTGGGGCCTGGGCGGGCTCGCGCAGCGGCGGCTCGCCGGGAAGGGACCGGAGCTGCTCGCCCAAGTCCGGAAGCAGGTGTGACCGTGTTCGTCCGAGCACCTGCCCGGTGATCCTCGCCACCCTTGGCCTACCGACCACGCGCGGCGGATCCGGCCCCTCTGACATGGTGGAGGGATGCATCCCGCCGCGATCGCCCTCGTGCTCGCGGCGGCGGTCGCCCACGCCGGGTGGAACCTGTTCGCCAAGCGGGTGCCCGGCGGCGGCGCGCTCTTCGTCTGGCTCACCGCCGTGTGCTCGGCGGCCATCCAGCTGCCGTTCGCGGTCGGTGCGGTACTGCTCACCGGCGAACCCGTCGAGGCCGTCTGGTTCCTCGCGGCGGTCGTCAGTGGGGTGATCCACACGGCGTACTTCGTGATCCTGCAACGGGGTTACGCCGTCGGCGACCTGTCGGTCGTGTACCCGCTCGCCCGCGGCACCGGGCCCATGCTGTCGGTCGCCGCCGCGATCTGGCTGTTCCACGAGCGACCGGCCGGCCTCGCGCTCGCCGGTGCGGCCGCCGTCGTGCTCGGGGTGTGGATCATCGGGGGGCTCGGCTCCTCCGGCGAGGGCTCGTGGGCGGGCGGCGTCGGGTACGGGATCCTCTGCGGTACCACGATCGCCACGTACACGCTGTGGGACGCGCACGCCGTGACGGTGTTCGCCGTGTCCCCCTTGATTCTGATGGGCGGCACCTCGATCTTCGAGGCCGCGCTGCTCGCCCCCTACGCGCTGGCCCGGCGCGCGGACGTGGCGCGGATCTGGCGCGAGAACAGGCTCGCGGTCCTCGCCGTGGCCGTACTGTCCCCGCTGGCCTACGTGCTCGTGCTGTTCGCGTTGCGGCTCGCGCCGGTCAGCCTCGTGGCACCCGCCCGGGAGCTCTCGATCGTGCTCGGCAGCATCGGCGCCTGGCTGCTGCTGCGCGAGCCGAACCCCGCGCGGCGGCTCGCCGGCGCGGTCATCGTGGTCGCCGGGGTTGCGGCCATCGCCGCCGCCTGACCAAGATGCGCAGATGACGCGATCAGCAGCCTCCGCCCGGTCCGCCAGCACGTCGCGCCGCGCCGGGCGGAAGGGCGAGCTGTTCGACGGCTACCTCGACCCGAAACGGGCGCACGCCGGCGCCTACGACGAGATGTTCGCGTCCGACGAGACCCTGCGCCCGGCCTACCGGCGGTTGTACGAGTCGCTCGCCCCGGCGGTGCCCGCGGAGCTCGGCGCGCGGGCCGACGCGCTGGACCGCGCGCTGGTCGACCAGGGCATCACGTTCTCCCTGTCCGGACAGGAGCGTCCCTTCCCGCTCGACCTCATCCCGCGGGTGATCACCGCGGCCGAATGGGCCCGCCTCGAGCGCGGCATCGCGCAGCGGGTCCGCGCGCTCGAGGCGTTCCTCGCCGACGTCTACACCGACCAGCAGATCATCCGCGACGGCGTGCTGCCCAAGCGGCTTATCACGTCCTGCGAGCACTTCCACCGCCAGGCCACGCGCCTCGTGCCGCCCAACGGGGTGCGCGTGCACGTAGCCGGCATCGACGTCGTGCGCGACGAGGACGGCGTGTTCCGCGTGCTGGAGGACAACCTGCGCAGCCCCTCCGGGGTGTCCTACGTGATGGAGAACCGGCGAACGATGGCCCGGGTGTTCCCGGACCTGTTCGCCAAGCACCGGGTTCGCGCCGTCGGCGACTACGCCGTGCACCTGCTGCGCGCGTTGCGGGCCGCGGCCGCGGCGAACGTGCCCGACCCGAACGTCGTCGTGCTCACGCCCGGCGTCCACAACTCCGCCTACTTCGAACACTCGCTACTCGCACGGCTGATGGGCGTCGAGCTCGTCGAGGGCCGCGACCTGTTCTGCCGCGACAACACCGTCTACATGCGCACGACGCAGGGCGAGCGTGCCGTCGACGTCGTCTACCGGCGCATCGACGACGAGTTCCTCGACCCCGTGCACTTCAAGCCGGACTCCGTGCTCGGCGTCGCCGGCCTGCTCAACGCCGCGCGCGCGGGCAACGTGGTCATCGCGAACGCGGTCGGCAACGGCGTCGCCGACGACAAGCTCGTCTACACCTACCTGCCGGACATCCTGAAGTACTACCTCGGCGAGAGCATGCTCCTGCCCAATGTGGACACGTTCCGCTGCTGGCTGCCCGACGAGAAGCAGCAGGTCCTCGACCGGGTCGCCGAGCTGGTCGTGAAGCCCGTCGAGGGCTCCGGCGGGTACGGGATCGTCTTCGGGCCCAACGCGAACAGCCGCGAGCTGACCGCACTGCGCCGCCGCATCCGGGCGAACCC
>NZ_DATBKY010000295.1:0-33414 GCF_036555685.1 Actinophytocola sp.
GCGAAACCGACTCGCCCTCGAGCGGTGCGGATCCGACGGTGGAAATTCCGCCGCGCCCGGCTGATCTTCCGCTCGAAGACGTCGAGCCATGTTCGCTGTTTACCAAGCCTCAACTGACGCAGCTCGGTATCGACAAGGAGCCGGAGTCCGGCGAGGGCGATGGTCAGCTGAAGGGTCCGACCTGCACGATCGAGATATCGAGCACGGAGCCCTTCTACAGCTTTACCGCCCAGCTGATCACGGACCAGGGCATCGAGCCATGGCTCACGGGCAAACGGAACGTGGACGCCTGGCTGGTTTCGGTCGCCGGCTATCCGGCGGTCGACTTCAAGACCAAGGGCGTCGACGACCAGGAATGCTTCACCACCGTCGACGTGGCTGAGGGGCAACAGCTCTTGGTGGACGTCTCGCCATTGGAGGACGTCGATTATCGGAAGCTGTGTCCGATGAGCGAGCAAGTTGCGGGAATGGCGTTGCAGACGCTGCAGACGTTGAAGTGAGGGATGGCATGGACGGCGACTACGGGCTCAGCGACCTGCGCTTCAGCGGTTACTCCAACACGGATCTGGCCACCCAGGTGCAGGGACTCCGTGACGGCGCCGGTGCGGAGACCTTGCACAACGCGGTAAGTGCGCTCGTGAGTCTCGCCGACGGGTTGGCCGAGACGGACAAGACCCTTCGCCGGCAGTTGCAGGAGATCGGGGTCACCTGGCAAGGACAGGCGGCCGACGGCGGGACCAGTGCTACCGAGAACGCCTCCATCTACGCCGACGAGGCGACCAGCCCCGTGAAGGACTCCGCCAAGGGCGTCGACACCCAGGGCGCCAGCTTCACCTCCACCCGCAACGGCGCGCCCGAGGCCGGTGTCCTGCGCGGACCGACCGAGGAGAACCTCGGTGACAAGGTCTCCGGCTTCTTCGGCCATACCACCGACCACGCCAAGGACGTCGCCGCCACGAACGCCGCCCGGGACCAGGCCATCGACGGGCTCAACGGGTACCAGGCCAGCAGCTCCGCCGCGCTCCAGGGATCCCAGGCCCTCCCCGTCCCGCCCGGGATGAACCTCGTGGCCCAGCCCGTCGAGCAGCAGACCAGCATCTCGCACGTCGACGGGCCCGCCATCGGCGGCGGGTTCAACCCGACCGGCGGGGGCAGCAGCGGCCCGGGGGTCAGCGGCGCACCGCTCCCGGGTGGCGGCGGTGGGCTGCCACCGACTGGCGGCGGGCCGACCGGGCCGGGACCCACCACCGGAGTCGGGCCCATCCCGCAGAACGGCCAGCTGCCCACCTTCCCCGGCACGGGACCCGGCGCCGCCGGGCGCGTGCCGCTCAGCCCGCTCGCCATGGCCGAGGCCGCCACCATGATGGGGGCCGGCGGCGCGGCGGGCGCGGGCGCCGGTGCGCAGGGCGAACGCACCCTCCGCGGTGGCGGAGCAGGCGGTGCAGGCGGCGGTGCCGGCGCGAAGTCCCCCGGCAAGACACCGCTCGGCGCCGCACCCGAGGAGGAGGCCCGCGCGGCGCGCAACGCCGAGAGGTTCGGCGCTCGCACCGGCCGTCCGGCCTCGTCGATCATGCAGCCGGCCGCGACCGGCCAGCGCGGCGACGGCGAGGACGACAAGGAACACGTGCGCCGCTTCGGCATCGACTCCGGCGACGTCTTCGAGGACGAGCGGGTCGTCGCGCCGGAGTCCATCGGCGACGAGCCGGACGACCGTCCTTGACCGCTCGCGGAACCGTCGTTCTCTCCACCCTCGAGTTCGACGTGCTGTGGGAACTGGAGCGGCTGCCGCGCAAGCACGAGGCCCTCGGCGTCCCCAGCCCGGGCAAGACGCACACCGAGCGCGCGCAGCTCGTCGCCGAGGCGCTCGGCACGCTCAAGGAACGCGGCCTGTCCGACGGCGAGCGCGCGAACCCCGACCTCGCCGACCAGCTCAGCCTGCTCGCCCACCCGCAGGTCAGCATCGACACCTGGGTCTTCACCGATCACCGGATCACCTCGCTCGCCGTCATGTCCGGTGACACCGCGCTGCTCGCCGCGGTCGACGGGCCCGAGGTCTGGCTCATCCCCGCTCGCGAGACCGCGCTCGCCGAGGCCGCCGTGTCGGTCACCGGCGAGATGCCACCCGGTCCCGGCTACTCGGTGAGCGTGCCCACCGACACGCTCATGGCCGCGGACAGGAAGGCCAAGGGCGACAAGCGCGAGCTCGCCTCAGCGTTGATGCACAAGGGGATCGGCGCCTCGGACGCCAAGACGCTCGCCGAGATGGTCGGCGGGATGGGGCTGCGCGGCCAGTTCGGCGCCTCCCGGCTGCACCGCGACCAGCGCATGGTCCGCGCCGACCGTGTCGTGTCCTTTCACGACACCGACTACGGCCGCTACGTCTACCTGGCCAAGCCCAACAACGACGGCCGCATGTGGAGCACGATCACGCCGGCCGACAACCGGCGGCTGGAGATGTGCGTGAACGAGCTGCTCGACGAGATCTGACGAGATCGCCGGGCCGAGGGGCAACCGGGAACCACGGGGCGCGCGGGGCCGTCCAACACGGAGCGCAAAGGGGTGGACATGGCGAAGTACAACATCGACGCGATCAACGCGTGCATGCAGAAGGCGCAGGACTACAAGCCCAAGTACGGCCAGATCGCGGACACGTTCCCGCAGGTCTGCTCGAACCCCGCGGCCTATGGCACGCTCCCCAGCTCCGCCGCGCTCGCCGGCGCGGTCGACGCGCTCAACAGCATGCTCAACAAGGAGTTCGCCGCCGCGGAGGGCCGGCTCGACGGGGTCGCCCGCTCGCTCGACGCCGTGACGCGGACCGTCGGCGACACCGACCGCGCCCACGCCCGCGCGATGACGCAGCAGGTCTGAGGGAGGACGACATCGTGACTGCGGCTGATTCCCTGGCGGCCTACGCGGGTGGCGATGCCGTGAAGGCCGCCGCCGCGAAGGTCGAGAACGCCGACAGCGGCGCCATCACCGAGGCCGCCACCCGGCTCTCCGACGCCGCCGAGAACGCCGGCACCTACGGCGGCGAGGTCAAGAACGGCGTCACCCAGCTCGATGCGGCCTGGCAAGGGAGCTCGGCCGACGCGTTCGTCGCCTACATGGGCAAGTTCACCAAGGCCGGTAGCGACATCGGCAGCGCGTTGCGCGACGCCGCCGCCGCGCTCGGGGACGCCGCCGAGGCGATCGACGATGCCAAGCACTTCATCTCCACCCGCTGCGACCAGGCCCTGCGCGAGATCCGGGCCTGGCTCCACAACAACCCGCAGGCGACCCAGGCGCAGCTCGACGAGTACACCGAGGGCGTCTGCTCCGAGGTCGCGGGCGACATCAACACCCACCTGCAGGGCACCGAGCAGACGCTCGCCGCGGCTCTGGGCAAGGTCAACGGCGCGAAGACGCCGGCGTCGACGTTCTCCGCGCTCGCCGAGCCGGACAGCCAGCCGTTCACGCCGCACCCGGGCCAGAACGTCCAGTGGACGCCGACCCCGAAGCAGGAGACCACGCCGGCCGGAGCCGACAAGCACCACACGCCGGCCACCAGCAACGGCTCCGGCGGATCCGGCAGCGGTGGCTCGGGTGGTGGCGGAGGCGGCGGCTACTCCGGCGGCGGAGGTGGCGGTGGCGGCTACTCCGGCCCGATGAGCGGTGGCCCGCCTGCCGGCGGCCCGCCGCCGGGCAACGTGCAGGAGTGGATCCGCCAGGCGATCGAGGAGCTGCGCAAGCAGGGCATCAATGTCACCGAGGCCGACGCTCAGCGAATCTGGCAGATCATCCAGCACGAGTCCGGCGGCAACCCGCACGCGATCAACAACTGGGACTCCAACGCCGCCAAGGGCACGCCGTCGAAGGGCCTGATGCAGACCATCGACCCGACGTTCAACTCGTACAAGCTGCCCGGCCACGGCGACATCTGGAACCCGGTCGACAACATCTGCGCGGGCGTGAACTACGCGATCTCCCGCTACGGGTCGCTCGCCAACGTGCCGGGCATCAAGGCCACGGCAAGCGGCGGCGGATACGTCGGATACTGATAGTCCGCTACTAGATAATCTGCTAGCAGACCAATTCGCGTATCCTGTGGATATGACCACGACCCGGCCCGACCTCAGCGTCGGGGCCGCCGCGCAGGCGGACCTGGCGTTCCTGCTCGAGCATGCCGGGCACGTGCTGGCCACCGAGCTGACCGCGCGGCTGGCCGAGGTGGGCATCACCCAGCGCGGCTACTGCGTGCTGTCCAAGGCCATCCAGGGGGACAGGACCCAGGTCAAGCTGGCCGAGCTGTGCCAGATGGACAAGACAACGATGGTCGTCACGCTCGACGAGCTAGAGAAGGCCGGCCTGGTGGAGCGGCAGCCCTCGCCGATCGACCGGCGCGCGCGGCTCGTCTCGCTCACCGACAAGGGGCTCGAGACGCAGGTCAAGGCGAAGCGCATCGTCGTGAGCGTGTACCGCGACGTGCTCGGCGCGCTACCGGAGGACGAGCGCACGGGCCTGGTCAACGGCTTGATCCGGCTCGTCGACGACCGGCTGAGCACGCCCATGGAGTGCGAGCGCTCCCCGCGCCGCCGCCGCAAGTAGCGCGCCCCAGTTGCGGGCCGCCTCGCGCGAGCGCCGATCGAGCCCAACATGCAGCGCCACGCCTCGCTCGGCGGGCTCGTGCGCCCCAGCCGTGACCGCACGATGCGACCCTCCTCGCCGCGGCCGGCTCACGTGACCCACCGCCGGCGGGAATGCTTGCGCAGCCTTGCCGTCAACGGGCCAGTAACGCGGTTCAACGATCGGATGCTTGCAGATAATCCCGTTGTATCTAATCTCATAGCAGATCGTCTACTACAAAACTATCTGTTAGCGTCGCTTCTGGAACCAAGTCCAGGAGGCGACAGCCATGTCCCAGATCCTCAGCACGCGACGCGACTCCCGCTGGTTGGCGCTCGTCGTGCTGTGTGCCGGGATGCTGATGATCATTCTCGACGGCACCATCGTGAACGTGGCGTTGCCGGTCATCCAGGCCGATCTCGACTTCTCCCAGTCCGGCCTGGCGTGGGTGGTGAACGCCTACCTCATCCCGTTCGGTGGCCTGCTCCTCCTCGCCGGCCGTACGGGCGATCTCATCGGCCGGCGGCGGATGTTCCTCGCCGGACTGGTCGTGTTCACGCTGGCGTCCCTGCTCTGCGGGCTCGCCGCGAACCGGGTGATGCTCATCGGTGCGCGGTTCCTGCAGGGCGCGGGCGGCGCGATGGCCGCGGCGGTCATCCTCGGCATGATCGTCACGATGTTCCCCGAAAAGGGCGAGCAGGCGCGGGCGATGGGCGTGTTCAGTTTCGTCGCCGCGGCCGGCGGTTCGATCGGCCTGCTCGCGGGCGGCGTACTCACGCAGTCGATCAGCTGGCACTGGGTGTTCTTCGTCAACGCGCCGATCGGCGTCGCCGCGTTCCTGTTCGCGACGCGCATCGTGCCTGCCGAGCGCGGGATCGGGCTGCGGGCCGGGGCGGACGTGCTCGGCGCGCTGCTCGGCACCGCCGGGCTCATGCTCGCCGTCTACACGATCGTCAAGGCGGCCGACTACGGCTGGGTGTCCGCGCACACGCTCGTCGTCGGCGTGGTCGCGGCCGGGCTGCTCATCGCGTTCGTCGTGCGGCAGGCCCGGGTCGCGAACCCGCTGCTGCCCCTGCGGATCTTCGCCTCGCGCACGGTCACCGGCGCGAACGTCGTCCAGATGCTGATGATCGCCGGCATGTTCAGCATGTTCTTCCTCGGCGCGCTCTACCTCGAGAACGTCCTCGGCTACGACCCGCTGCGCATCGGGCTCGCGTTCCTGCCTGTCGCGGGCGGGATCGGGGCACTCTCGCTCGGTGTCTCGGCGAGGGTGAACACGCGGTTCGGCGAGCGGCCGGTGCTCGCCACCGCGCTGCTGCTCGTGCTCGCCGGGCTCGTGCTGCTGACCCGCGCGCCGGTCGCCGGCAGCTATCTGTCCGACCTGCTGCCGTCCATGGTGCTGATGGGCGTCGGCGCCGGGCTCGGCTTCCCGGCCCTGATGACGCTCGCCATGTCCGGCGCCACCGACGCGGACTCCGGACTCGCTTCCGGCCTGGTCAACACCACGCAGCAGGTCGGCGGCGCGCTCGGGCTCGCGGTGCTGGCGACGCTGTCCACGGCCCGTACCAACGGGCTGCTGGCCGAAGGCGCCGCTCCGGCGGAGGCGCTGACCAGCGGCTACCGGCTCGCGTTCGGCGTGAGCGCGGCACTCGTCGGCGCGGCCGTCGTGCTCGCCCTGGTCGTGCTGCGCCGGCCGGCCGCGCCCGAACCTGACCCCGAACCCGTGCCGGAACAGGCCCGCGAGCCGGTCTGCGCCGAGGCCTAGTAACGCACGCATGGGGCCGGAGTGTCAGGCTGGCCCCATGCGACAGCGTCTGTTGAAGGTCGCCGACCGCGCGTCGATCCCGCCGTTCCACGTGATGGATGTCCTGTCCGCGGCGAACGCCCGGCAGCGGGCGAAGGGCGACATGGTCTCCCTCGCCGCCGGCCAGCCGTCCGCCCCGCCGCCCGGCCCCGTCCTCGACGCGGCCGCCGAGGCCCTGACCGGCCGGACCCTCGGCTACACAGAGCAGCTCGGTATCCCCGAACTCCGCGCGGCGATCGCCGGCCACTACGAGCGCCGCTACGCGCTGCAGGTCGAGCCCAACGACGTCGTCGTGACCACCGGCTCGTCCGGCGGCTTCCTGCTGAGCTTCCTCGCCGCCTTCGACGCCGGCGACCGGGTCGCGCTCGCCCGGCCCGGCTACCCGGCGTACCGCAACATCCTGGCCGCCCTCGGCTGCGAGGTCGTCGAGCTGCCGTGCGGTCCGGACACCGGCTTCCAGCCGACGGTCGAGATGCTCGACGAGGCGGGCGAGCTCGACGGCCTGATCGTGGCGAGCCCCGCCAACCCGACCGGCTCGATGCTGGCCGCGGGCGAGCTCGCGGCGATCGCCGGCTGGTGCGCCGAGCACGGCGTGCAGCTCGTCAGCGACGAGATCTACCACGGGATCCACTACGGCAGCGAGGAACCGGCGTCCGCGTGGCAGTTCTCCCGCGAGGCCGTCGTGGTCAACTCGTTCTCCAAGTACTTCGCCATGACCGGCTGGCGGCTCGGCTGGCTCCTGGTCCCGGACCGCCTGCACCGTGCGATCGACTGCCTGACCGGCAACTTCACCATCTGCCCACCGACCCTGTCGCAGCACGCCGCGGTGGCCGCCTTCGATGCGTACACCGAGCTGGACGCACATGTGGCGACATACCGGCAGAACCGCGACCGGCTCGTCGACGGCCTGCACGTGCTCGGCATCGACCGGCTCGCCCCCGTCGACGGCGCGTTCTACGTCTACGCCGACGTGGCGCACCTCACCGGCGACTCGATGGCGTTCTGCCAGCGGCTGCTCGCCGATACCGGGCTCGCGATCGTGCCCGGCATCGATTTCGACCCGGCCGAGGGCCACCACTTCGTCCGCATGTCGTTCGCCGGCCCGCCCGAAGACATCCCGGAGGCGGTGCGCCGCCTCGGCTCGTGGCTCCAACCCTGAGGGGACAACCCCGATGTGCGGGCCGGATCATTCTGGTTCACTGAGATGGAACCGCCGATGAGCGCCAATCGTTCACCCGGCGTGGCCACAAGGCCGGTTTCGGGGAGGTTGACCCGCATGCTGTTGAAGATCATCGGCGCGATCGTCGTCATCTGGCTGGCGTTCGCGGTGCTCGGCGTCGTGTTCAAGGTGCTGGGCACCCTGCTCATCATCGGCGCCGTGATCACCGTGGGCGCAATCGGCTACGCCGCGATCAAGGGCGGTTCGAACCGCAAGCAGATCCGCTAGCCGCCGAGAAACCTCGGCGGTCGCGGACCTTTCGAACTACGATCGCAGCTTCGCGATGCGGTCGAGCGCCTCGGTGACGTCCGCCGTGGACACGTCGCGGTGCGTGATGAAGCGGATCTTGCCTGCCATCGGCACCGCCCGCACACCGACCTGTGCGAGCGCGCTGATCATCAGCCCGACGTCGGGCGCGGACGCCAGCACGATGTTGGTCTCCGGGCGGTTGACCTCCCAGCCAAGGTCTGCCAACCCGGACGCCAACGCCGTGGCGTTCGCGTGATCGGACGCCAGCGACGGGATCCGCTCCAGCGCGACCAGCCCGGCCGCCGCCAAAATCCCGCCCTGCCGTACCCCGCCGCCGAGCATCTTGCGCACCCGCCGTGCCTCCTCGACGAACGCCGAGGTGCCCGCGACCAGCGAGCCCACTGGCGCGCCAAGGCCCTTCGACAGGCACACCTGCACGGTGTCGACGCCGACGGTCAGCGCGGCGGGCGGCACCGAGAGCGCCACCGCCGCGTGCCACAGCCGCGCGCCGTCGAGGTGCACCCGCAGGCCCACGTCCCGCGCGGTGGCGACGAGCTTCGCGTGCTCGTCCGGCGGCGTCACGACCCCGCCGGCCGCGTTGTGCGTGTTCTCCAGGCACAGCAACGTGGTCCGCAGCGCGTAGTACGGCCCGCTGCTGCCGCCGGCCGCGCGCACGGCCTCCGCCGGGATGTGCCCGGGCCGGTCACCCCAGTCGATCGGCTCCGGGATGCCGCCGGACAACCACGAGCCCGCGCCGAGCTCGCTGTCCAGGACGTGCGCGTTGCGGGAGGCGATGAACCGGTCCCCACGGTTCAGGTGCACGGTCAGGGCGATGATGTTTCCCATGGACCCGCTCGGTACCCAGAGCGCGGCCTCCACACCTAACAGTTCGGCGACTTTCTCCTCGAGTCGCTGCATCGTCGGATCCCGGTCGAGGACGTCGTCGCCCACCTCTGCGCTGGACATGGCGATGCGCATCGCCTCGTCCGGCTGGGTGACAGTGTCCGACCGAAGATCGATCTGCCTTGTGTATGTCACGATCCGATCACACCACATGCCCGGCGAGGCATCCCCAGGGGCACCTGACGCGTCTTA
This sequence comes from Actinophytocola sp., assembly GCF_036555685.1. Lineage (GTDB taxonomy): Bacteria > Actinomycetota > Actinomycetes > Mycobacteriales > Pseudonocardiaceae > Actinophytocola. Next base: position 8,970 of record NZ_DATBKY010000295.1, read on the forward strand.
GGGGGTGGCGTGAATCTCAACTGACGGTCCATGCAACCGTTGGGCGCACAACTTCCGTCCCCGGTATGCAGACGACGAGCGGAGAGAGTCCGCGTGGAAGAGCGCGACGAGCAGGCGTTCGCGGAGTACTTCGCGGCGCGGCGTGACGCCGTGCGGCGTTCCGCGTACCTGCTCTGCGGTGACTGGCACCGCGCGGACGACCTCGCGCAGACCGCGTTCGTCGCGTTGCACCGGAGATGGCGAAAGATCCGGGACCGAGGAGCCCTGGACGCCTACGTCCGCCGGACGCTGGTGCGCGCGGTGATCGACGAGTCCCGTCGCCCCTGGCGGCGGGAGCGGTTCGTCGACGAGCTGCCCGAGGTGGCGCACCCGGGCGGTGAGATCGAGAACACGGTCGCCACGCGTGCGGCGCTGCTCGACGGCCTGCGGCGGGTGCCACCCCGGCAACGGGCGGTGCTCGTGCTGCGGTTCCTGGAGGGACTGGACGTCGCGGCCACGGCCGAGGCGCTCAAGTGCTCGGAGGGGACAGTGAAGAGCCAGACGGCCCGGGGCCTGACCGCGCTGCGGGAGGCGCTCGGGGACGCGGCCGACGACCTCAAGTCGGCGATGTAGGCAAGTTGTAGACGGCGAGAGACGGAGGAGGTGGAAGTCGATGGACGAGCGCAGGCTGGCCGAGATGCTGCGTGACGCGGTCGCCGACACCCCGCCACCGTCCTTCGACGAGCGCGACGTCGCCCGCGAGTCGGAGCGTCAGCGCATCCGCCGGCGAAACGGGATTCTCACAGGTTCAGCCTTTGGTGTGGTGATTCTGGCGAGCGCGACCGCGCTCGGCGTGGCATTGTGGACAGGGCCCCACTCGGCCGAACAGACGAACGACGCGGACACGGCTGCAGCAGGCGGTAACGCAACCGCTGCTCCGTACGAGTTACCTCAAGAGGACAGTGCTGACGCTCCGAAAGCGGAGCGTGAGAATGTCCCCGAGAACGCCCCCTCGGAGAAGCGTAAGCAGGGACGCCCTCCGAGCGGGGATGCCGGGTCTTCGGACCCTGGCAGCACCCCTAGTGGGTGCGAAAAGGCGGACCGGGAGCTCGCTGCTGCCCTCGCGGGCGAGCTCCCGGCCGCCGCAAACGTCACCACGGGCGATGCCCAGTCAGTCGAGTTGACCTGTCCCAACGGTTCGATCGGTGCGATGTACCGCGTCGTGGACAGTGGCCAGTCCGGATCCTTCTCAGCCGTGGTCGTGCAGCCGGACATCACACCACCCGAATGGCGTAACGTCCCGATCGGTACTCAGCGTGGCGAAGCGAGCATGGACGACGGCCGCACGGTCATCGTGCTCAGCGAGCCGCGGATGGACGGAGACTTCGCGCCCTTCGGCAACGATGTGCAACAGGTTGCGAACGGGATCGCCCGGGATCTCTGACCCGGACCACGGCCTGGCACGATCTGTCCGGAGATGACGGCTGCCAGCACACCCAAGGGCGAGCGCCGCCGCCAGGCACTGGTCGAGGCCGCGGCGGAGCTCCTGGTCGAGGGCGGGTTCGACGCGGTCCGCCACCGCGCAGTCGCGGAGAAGGCCGGGCTCCCGCTGTCGTCGACGACGTACTACTTCGACTCGCTGGACGAGCTCGTCGCGGCCGCGGTCGAACACCACGGCCGCGGCGAGCTGGTCCGCGGTACTGCCCTGCTCGCGGCCCTGCCGGCCCGCCCACGCGGCATCGACGCGGTGATCGACCTCGTACTCGACCAGCTCCTGGGCCCGCCGGCGGGCGAGCGCGACGCGGAGCTGGTGCTGCTGCGTTACGAGCGGCTGGTCGCCACGTTCCGCCGGCCGTACCTGCGGCCGCTCATGCACACGCTCGGCGCCGAGCTGCGCGGCCTGCTGCGCCAGGTCCTGACCCGGTCCGGCATCGAGATGGACGCCCGCCGCGTGGAGCACCTGATCGCCGTGGTGGACGGCGCGGTGGTCAACGCCCTGATCGAGATCGACCCGGATCCCCGAGCCGCGGCGAGCCGCATGCTGCACGAGTTCCTGACCCGGAGCTACCCGACGACCTGACCGCCGAAGAACTACCCCCGCGCGCACGCGCGGGCAGAACCGAAGAAACGTAGCCCCCGCCCTCTCCGGGGGCACCCCTCGTGACCGTCAGTCTACCGGGGAGGGCTGACAAAAAGGGTGGTCAGCTGTGGTCTGTGGACAACCGGGCGGGTTGTGGATGCCGGCGAGCCAGCCGCGGCTCTCGTTTTCACCGCCTCGGTAAGCTGGGCAAACGTGAAGCCGCGCATCGCCAACGTCCTCGCCGACCGCTACGCCTCCGCCGAGCTCGCGGAGCTGTGGTCCGCCGAGCACAAGATCAAGCTCGAGCGCCGGCTGTGGATCGCGGTGCTCAAGGCGCAGGCCGAGCTGGGCGTTCCCGTCGACGACTCGGTGGTCGCCGACTACGAGCGGGTGGTGAACCAGGTCGACCTCGGGTCGATCGCCGCGCGCGAGCGGATCACGTTGCACGACGTCAAGGCCCGCATCGAGGAGTTCAGCGCGCTTGCCGGGCACGAGCAGATCCACAAGGGCATGACCTCGCGCGATCTCACCGAGAACGTCGAGCAGCTGCAGGTCCGTGAGTCGCTCGTGCTCGTCCGTGCCCGGGCCGTCGCCGTGCTGTCGCGCCTCGCCGCGCTCGCCGCCGAGCACAGCGACGTGGTCATGGCCGGCCGCTCGCACAACGTCGCCGCGCAGGCCACCACGCTCGGCAAGCGATTCGCGTCCGCGGCCGAGGAACTACTCGTCGCGTTCGAGCGGCTCGAAGACCTGATCGAGCGCTACCCGCTGCGCGGCGTCCAGGGCCCGGTCGGCACCGGCCAGGACATGCTGGACCTCTTCGACGGCGATGTTTCCAAACTGGACGAACTGCAGCAGCGGGTGGCCCGGCACCTGGGCTTTTCGAAGGTGTTCGACTCCGTCGGACAGGTCTACCCGCGCTCGCTCGACTACGACGTCGTCGCCGCTCTCGTCCAGCTCGCGGCCGCGCCGTCGTCGCTCGCGAAGACGATCCGCCTGATGGTCGGCCACGAGCTCGCGACCGAGGGGTTCCGCCCCGGCCAGGTCGGCTCGTCGGCCATGCCGCACAAGATGAACACCCGGTCCAGCGAGCGCGTCAACGGGTTCGCGGTGATCCTGCGCGGCTACGCCTCGATGACGAGCGAGCTCGCCGGCGACCAGTGGAACGAGGGCGACGTGTCGTGCTCGGTCGTGCGCCGGGTCGCGCTGCCGGACGCCTTCTTCGCGATCGACGGGCTGATCGAGACGTTCCTGACCGTGCTCGACGGCTTCGGCGCGTACCCGGCGGTGATCGCCCGCGAGCTCGACCGGTACCTGCCGTTCCTCGCCACCACGAAGGTCCTCATCGCGCTCGTCCGCGCCGGTGTCGGGCGGGAAACGGCACACGAGACGATCAAGGAGCACGCCGTCGCGGTCGCGCTCGCCATGCGTGAGCAGGGCCAGGAGCGCAACGACCTGCTCGACCGGCTCGCCGCCGACCCGCGGATCCCGCTCGACCGGGCCGCGCTCGACGAACTGCTCGCCGACCGGCTGTCGTTCACCGGCGTGGCCGGCGCGCAGGTCGCGGCGGTGGTCAAGCGGGTCGGCGAGGTCGTCGGCCGGTTCGGCGACGCCGCGGGATATTCACCGGCGGCCATCCTGTAACCCCGGCTACCGTGGGCGGGTGGCGACCGTATCCGCGCTGTACTACTACCCCGTCAAGGGCTGTGCCGGCGTGTCCGTGCCGCGCCTGGACGTCGAGGAGACCGGGCCCGCGCACGACCGCGCGTTCATGTTCGCGACGCCCCATGGCATGTTCCGCAGCCAGCGCCAGGTCCGGCGACTCGCGGTCGTCCGGCCCCAGGTCGTGCACGGCGGCGCGAAGCTCACGCTCGCCGCACCCGGGCACCCCGACGTGACCGTCGACGTGCGCGTGGACGGCCCGCGGCGGCCGGCCGGCGTGCACGCGTGGCGGGGGTTCGGCATCGACCAGGGCGAGGACGCGGCCCAGTGGGGCAGCGCGGTGCTCGGCGAGCCGGTGCGGCTGCTGCGCGTGCCGCCCGACCACGAGCGGCGGGTCGACGACACCCACGGCCCGATCGGCTTCCACGACTCCACGCCGCTGCACCTCACCTCCTTGTCCTCTTTGGACGACCTGAACGCGCGGATCCTCGAACGCGGCGCCGAGCCCGTGGCGATGGCCCGGTTCCGCCCGAACATCGTGGTGACCGGCCTGCCCGAGCCGTTCGCGGAGGACGCCATGCGCCGGATCGGCGTCGGCAGCACGCTGCTGCGGTACGTGAAGCCGGACATCCGCTGCCAGGTCACGATGGTCGACCAGGACACGGGCGAGAAGGCCGGCCCGGAGCCGATCCGCACGCTGGCCACGTTCCGCCGCGACCCGGACGGCGGCGTCGCCTTCGGCGTCAAGCTTGCCGTGGACCGCCCGGGCGAGATCGCGGTGGGCGACCCACTCGCGGTGTAGTTGTCCACAACCCCCGTGGTTGTCCACAGCACGCGGCTGACCACCCGTTTTGTCAGCCCTCCCCGGTAGACTGACGGTCACGAGGGGTGCCCCCGGAGAGGGCGGGGGCTACGTTTCTTGCGTTCTGCACGCGCGTGCGCGCGGGGGTAGTTCGGGGGTGGACGAGACTAGGGCGATGAGCTACGACTGGATCTCGTTCACGACCGATTACGGCATCGATGACGGGTTCGTCGCGGCCTGCGAAGGGGTCATCGCGCGGATCGCGCCCGGGCTGCGCGTGCTGCACATCAGCCACACCGTGCCCCCGCAGGACGTCCGGCGCGGCAGCGCCATCCTCGCTCAGGTTGTGCCCTACCTCCCGGCCGCCGTGCACCTCGCGGTCGTCGACCCCGGCGTCGGCACCGACCGGCGGGGGCTCGTGCTCGTCGCCGCCGAGGGGCTGCTCGTCGGGCCCGACAACGGGCTCCTCGTACCCGCCGCCGAGACGCTCGGTGGGGTCCGCGCCGCCTACGAGCTCACCGAGCCCGGCTACCGGCTCTCCCGCGTCTCCGCCACCTTCCACGGCCGCGACGTCTTCGCCCCGGCCGCCGCGCACCTCGCCGCCGGCATCGCGCCGGAGAACTTCGGCGCGAGCCTCGATGTCGCCACGCTCGTCCGCGTGCCCGTGCCGGAAACCGTCGTGGAGCAAGGAAAGCTGACCACCGAGATCATGGGCGTGGACAACTTCGGCAACATCCAGCTCGCCGCGACCGGGGCCGACCTCGATGCCGCCGGCGCCGCGCCGGGCACGTCGGCGCACGCCAACCTCGGCGGCCGCTCGGTCACCGCGACCGTCGGCCGCACGTTCCAGGACGCGGCTCCGGAGACGTTGCTGGTCTACGTCGACTCGGCGGGCCGCGTCGCCCTCGCGGTCGACCGCGGGTCGGCCGCCACCGAGTTCAGTGCCGTGCCCGGTGACCAGGTGCTTCTCCTGTTCGCCCGGGCCTGAGACGGGTTCGCCCGAGCTGTACCGGGACGTCATCTCGGCGTCAGGTCGCCGTCACGCGCGCATCTCCTAATGGGAGCGTGACCGCACTGTTGCTGGTGTCACTGTCGGGGATCAGCACCCGCACGCTCGATCACGCGGCCGGCCTGAGCCGACGAGCTCGCCGCTCGCGGCGTGCCGCTCTCACTGCTGCTCGCACCGCGCGTGGCCGGCGCCCACCAGGCGAGACCGGTGCTCAGCTGGGTCGCCGAGCGCCACGCCGCCGGCGACGCGCTGCTCCAGCACGGCTACGACCACGCCACCGAACCGCGCGCGATCGTCGGGCGGCGGCGGGCGGAGTTCGCCGCGCTGCCCGCGCACGAGGCCGGCCTGCGGCTGACCGCGGCGGCCACGGCCATGGAGCGCGCCGGCCTGCGCTCCGACGGCTTCGTGCCGCCGCGCTGGCTCGCCTCGCCGGGCACGGTGGTCGCGTTGCGGCGCAAGGGCTTCGCGCTGTGCGCGGACATCGTGGGCGTGCGCGACCTCCATACCGGGACCATCCACAGAGGACGCGTGCAGGCATCGGGCCCGGCGCGCGGACCGAGCCGTGGTGGTGCTTCGCGCTGGTCATGAGCGCCGCACGCATCGCCCGCCGGGGCGGGCTCGTGCGCCGCGCTGTCGGTACGGCCGACCTGGCCCGCTCCGGCCCGCGGCAGGCACTGCTGGACGCCGTGGACATCGCACTGCACCACGGCGTCCAAGCCTTCACCTACCCTGACCTGGTCAGACGTCAGCCGGCTCGCGCGGCGTGAGGACCTTGACCTCGCCGCCCTCGGGCGCCATCCGGCTGAACCAGCCGTACGTCAGCGCCAGGCCGGTCTCGTTGAGCAGGCCTTCGTGGATCGGCACGGCCACGCGAGGCGCGACCGCGCGCAGGAAGTCGACGGCCTCGCCCGTCTTGAGCCACGGCGCCGCGGTCGGCAGCCCGAGCACGTCGACCTTCTGCTCGGGCACGAACAGCGCGTCGCCCGGGTGGTAGAACGCGCCGCCGTCCACGACGTAGCCGGCGTTCGGGGGCATCGGCATGCTGGCGTGGATGATCGCGTGCTCCCCGTTGACCACGGCGACCTCCGCGCCGCCGAGCGTCAGCGTGTCGCCGGGCGCCACCCGCTGGGCGGTCAGGCCGAGCTTTCCCGCCTCCTCGACCGAGCCCGGGTCCACGACGAGCGTGGCCTGCGGATTGGCCTCGACCAGGGCCGGCAGCCGGTTCGTGTCGAGATGGTCGACGTGCTGGTGGGTGATCAGGACGGCATCGAGGTCGCGGAGGTCCTCGAAGCCCGACGAGAACGTGCCGGGGTCGAAGAGCAGCCGCGCCGAACCGGTGTCGAGCAGGACACACGAGTGTCCGAAGTGAACGATCTGCACGGGCGCCAGGTTAGTCGCGCCACCAACTACCGACGAGTAGCGTGACAGGCGAAGTCGCCGACGAGGAGGTCCGCATGACCAGCGTCAAGGCCGAGCCCGAGACCACCGCCGAGCAGGCGGCACGCGAGACGTTCGACTCGCTCGACCCGGCGACCGACGAAGTCGTCGGTACCTATCCGGTGCACACCGCGGACGACGTCGCCACGGCCGTCGAGCGGGCACGGGCCGCGTCGTCGTGGTGGGCGGGCCTCGGGTTCGCCGGCCGGGAGGAGCGGCTGCAGCGCTGGAAGGGCGTGCTGACCCGACGGTCCGCGCAGCTCGCGGAGCTCGTGCACGCGGAGACGGGCAAGCCGCACGGCGACGCGATGCTGGAGATCGTGCTGGCCATCGACCACACAGCGTGGGCCGCGAAGCACGCGCGCAAGGTGCTCGGCCCGAAGCGGCGCGCGGCCGGCCTGCTGATGGCCAACCAGGCCGCGATCGTCGAGTACCAGCCGCTCGGGGTCGTGGGCGTGATCGGGCCGTGGAACTACCCGGTGTTCACCCCCATGGGCTCGATCGTGTACGCGCTCGCCGCGGGCAACGCGGTCGTGTTCAAGCCCTCGGAGCTCACCCCGGGCGTGGGGAAGTGGCTCGCGGACACGTTCGCCGAGGTCGTGCCGGAGCACCCGGTATTCCAGGTGGTCACCGGCTTCGGCGAGACGGGTGCGGCGCTGTGCCGGGCGGGCGTGGACAAGCTCGCTTTCACCGGCTCGCCCGCGACCGGCAAGAAGATCATGGCCGCGTGCGCGGAGACGTTGACACAGGTCCTCATCGAAGCGGGTGGCAAGGACGCGCTGCTGGTCGACTCTGACGCGGACGTCCCGGCGGCCGCCGACGCGGCGGTGTGGGGCGGCATGTCGAACGCCGGCCAGACGTGTGTCGGCGTCGAGCGGGTGTACGTCCACGAGCGGGTCTACGACGACTTCGTGAAGAAGGTCGTCGACGTGGCCTCGTCGGTACGTGCCGGCTCGGACGCGGAGGCCAAGTTCGGCCCGATCACGATGCCGGCGCAGCTGGAGATCATCAGGCGGCACATCGCGGACGCCCTGTCGCGGGGCGGCCGGGCGCTGGTCGGCGGCGAGGACGCGGTCGGCGACCGGTACGTGCAGCCGACCGTGCTCGTCGACGTGCCGGAGGACTCGGCGGCGGTGCGCGAGGAGACGTTCGGCCCGACCCTGACGATCGCGAAGGTCCGCGACATGGACGAGGCGATCGCCAAGGCCAACGACTCGCGGTACGGCCTGGCGTCCGCGGTCTTCTCGAAGTCGCGCGGCGTCGAGCTGGCGCGCCGGCTGCGGTCGGGGATGACCTCGGTGAACGGCGTGATCAGCTTCGCCGGCATCCCGTCACTGCCGTTCGGCGGGATCGGGGACTCCGGGTTCGGCCGGATCCACGGGCCGGAGGGCCTGCGGGAGTTCGCCCGCGCCAAGGCGATCGCGAAGCAGCGGTTCAAGCCACCGCTGCTGCTGACGACCTTCAGCCGCACGGCCAAGACGGACGCGACGGTCGCCAAGCTGATCACCGTCCTGCACGGCAAGCGCCGCTGACGGTCGCCGGCATCCTCCCCGGCGGGAGGACCTGCTCAGGCGGTCCTGGCGGGGCGGTCCTGTCCGGCTGTGTTTCTCGCGACTTCCTTGCCGTACAAGGTAGGCATGAACATCACATGTACGGCGAGATTCCTGGTGAAGGCGGCCTTCTTCATGTTCGTGGTCGGTGCGCTGCTCGGCGGAGTGCTGAGTTGATCAGGACCGGATCAGGTCGGCGGCCTTCTCCGCGACCATGATCGTGGGCGCGTTCGTGTTGCCGCGTGGCACCACCGGCATGACCGACGCGTCCACGATCCGCAGCCCCTCGACGCCCTCGACGCGAAGCTCGGCGTCCACGACCTTGCCGAGCGCACAGGTGCCGACCGGGTGGTAGAGCGTCTGGGTCACGTCGCGGACGTGGTTGCGCAGGTCCTCGTCCGTCAGGTTGGTCAGGCGGTCCGGCATGAACGGGCCCGCCAGGTACTTCGACAGCGGCGCCCGCGCGCCGATCTCGATCAGCGACCGCAGCGCCGACACCATCACGTCCAGGTCGATCGGCTCGCTGTAGTACGCCGGGTCGATCTCCGGGCGCCAGCGCGGATCCGCCGAGCGCAGCCGCAGCCGGCCCCGGCTCGCCACGTCCACCAGCGTCGCGCCCGCGGTGAAGCCCGCGACGGACGGCTCGTGGAGGCCGTTGTCGTAGAACAGGCTCGGCGCCACGTGGATCTGCATGTCCGGCGCGGCGAGCCCGTCCCGCGTGGGGAAGAACGCGCCCGCCTCGCCGACGTTCGACGCCATCGGCCCGCGGCCGGTCAGCTTCCAGCGCAGCAGCGCGCCCGTGCCGGCCAGCTGCGCAAGGTCCGACGTGTCCCTCGTCCGCCACAGGATCGCCGCCACCGGGTGGTCGTGCAGGTTCTCGCCCACGTCCGGCACGTTCGCGACGACCTCGATGCCGTGCGAGCGCAGGTGCCCGGCCGGCCCCACGCCGGACAGCATCAGCACCTGCGGCGAGTTGACCGCGCCGCCCGACAGGATGACCTCGCGGTCGACGAGGACGTCGGTGTCGACGCCGTGCCGCGTGTAGCTGACGCCGGTCGCCCGCGTGCCGGCGAACAGGATCCGCGTGACCAGCGCGTCCGTCCGCACGGTCAGGTTCGGCCGCTCCAGGGCAGGCCGCAGGTACGCGTCCGCGGCCGACCAGCGGTGGCCGTTCCGGCACGTGACCTGGTACAGGCCCGCGCCCTCCTGCGACTCGCCGTTGAAGTCGTCGGTCGGCTTCAGGCCCCACGACACCGCCGCGTCCACCCACGCGTGCGACAGCTCGTGGGTGTACCGGCGGTCCTCCACGTGCAGCGGCCCGTCGGTCCCGTGCAGCGGGCCGGCCAGCCGGGTGTTGTGCTCCGCGCGGACGAAGTACGGCAGCACCTCGTCGAACGACCAGCCGGGCACGCCCCAGCCGTCGTAGTCCGCCCGGTTGCCGCGGATGTAGATCATCGCGTTCATCGACGAGCAGCCGCCGAGCACCTTCGCCCGCGGCCAGTACGCCGCCCGGCCGCCGAGGTGCTTCTGCTCGACCGTCTCGTAGTTCCAGTCGAACCGGGTCTTGAACAGTGTCGGGAACGCGAGCGGGACGTCGAACTCGTCCGCGTCGTCCTCGCCGCCGGCCTCGAGCAGCAGCACCCGCACGGCCGGGTCCTCGGTCAGCCGGTTGGCCAGCACGCACCCCGCGCTGCCCGCCCCCACCACGACGAAGTCGAACGTCTCGGTCATGCCAGCCTCCTCGAGCCGAACCCTTGGAGACTGCCACGCCCGTTACAGCTTCGCGAGAACTTCCCGTTCCTCGGTCAGCGACAGGCCCGCCGCTCGCTCCCGGTCCAGGCCCAGCTCGCGCTCCCGCTCGAGCGCGTCGGCGACCGCGTCGGCCAGCGGGCGGACCGGCATGCCGGCCTCGATCGACGCCGTGACGTCGTGGTCGAGGAAGCCCTCGTGATCGGGCGGCGCCCACAATGGCAGCGACCGCGGGCCGCCCCACGGGTTGACCCGCGCGGCGGTCAGCACCTCCGGCGACACGGGCACGAGCTCGACGTCGGCGCCCACCGCCGCGGCGATGTCCGCCAGCAGGCCCGGCAGGAGCCGGCTCGGGCCGATGCCGTCGTAGGTGCCCGCGATGTCCTTCTCGCCGGCGTCCACGATCCACGACGCCAGGTCCCGCACGTCGATGTACTGCGCCAGCTGTTCCGGCACGTCCGGCACGACCACGCGGCCGCCGCGCGCGAACCGGCCGGGCCAGTAGCCGAACCGGTCGCTGCGGTCCCACGATCCGGTGACGAGCCCGGGACGGACCACGAACGCGTGCGGGCCCATCCGCTCGCGCACGGCGTTCTCGCTGGCCACCTTGATCCCGCCGTACAGCCGCACACCGTCCTCGCCGCGGGCGTACATGTCCTCGCGCGTCGCGTGCTCCTGCAGCGCCGGGACCAGCGGGCCGTTCGCCGGCGTCTGGCCCGGGGTCTTGTCGTCGGCGTACACGTTGACCGTCGACACGAACGTCCAGTGGGCGGCCGTGCCGGCGAACTCGCGCAGCGCCCGGTCCACCCACGGGTAGGACAGCGGCGACACGTCGACCACCGCGTCGAAGCGCTCCCCGGCGAGCGGCGCGAGGCCGTCCTCGGCGTCCCGGTCGACCTTCACGAGCCGGGCCCCGTCGGGCACCGAGCCGGACTCGCCGCGCGCCGCGCACACGACGTCGTGGCCACGCCGCAGCGCCTCGGTCGCCACGGCGTAGCCCACGAAGATCGTTCCGCCAAGTACCAGAAGTCTCATGGGCCCAGCCTGTCCCGCCCGCGCGACCGGCCGCCACCGATCTCGCGGACGGCGAACGTCCGGCCCCGCGGGTCAGAACCCGCGCAACACGAGGTCGGCGGCCGGCGTGCCGGCGAGGAACCTGTCCAGCCGGCCGTCGAGCACGTGGGCCCCGGACGGCGTGACCGCGACCGTGGTCGGCGCCGGATCCGGCCACGCCACCGTGCGCAGCGGGACCGCGAACCGGCCGAGCGCGCCAGCTCGTGAACCGCCGGGCCACCGCTACCGCCACCCCGTCGTGGGCGAGCTCACGCTCCACTACGAGTCGTTCCGGCTGCCGGACGCGCCCGACCAGTCGCTGATCTGCCAGTCCGCCGCGCCGGGCTCGCCGGACGAGGAGGCGCTGCGGCTGCTGGCTTCCTGGAGCTCGACGGCCGCACCGGGGCGCCTCGAACGAGTGAACCCGCAGCTCAGGTAGGCTTTCGGCGGTACCCGGCCCCCACTTGTCCAGGAGTTGCCTGCCGTGGCCCGAGTCGTCGTCGACGTCATGCCCAAGCCCGAGATCCTCGACCCGCAAGGCCAGGCGGTCGCCAACGCGCTGCCGCGGCTCGGCTTCTCCGGGATCTCCGATGTCCGTCAGGGCAAGCATTTCGAGCTCGAGGTCGACGACTCCGTCGACGACGAGACGCTCGCCAAGATCGCCGAGGGCTTCCTCTCGAACCCCGTGATCGAGGACTTCACCGTGCGGCGGGTGTCCTCGTGAGCGAGCTCGCGAGCGAACCGCTGACGTCGGCCCGGATCGGTGTGATCACCTTTCCCGGCACGCTCGACGACGCGGACGCCGCCCGCGCGGTGCGCTACGCGGGCGCCGAGCCGGTGGCGCTCTGGCACGGCGACGCTGACCTGCGCGGCGTCGACGCGGTCGTCGTGCCCGGCGGGTTCTCCTACGGCGACTACCTGCGCGCCGGCGCCATCGCTCGGTTCGCGCCCGTGATGACTTCGGTCATCGAGGCGGCGCGTGGCGGCCTGCCGGTGCTCGGCATCTGCAACGGCTTCCAGATCCTCTGCGAGGCGGGCCTGCTGCCGGGCGCCCTGCTGCGCAACGGCGGCCTGCACTTCGTCTGCCGCGACCAGCCGCTGCGCGTCGAGCGGACGTCGACGGCGTGGACGACCGCCTTCGCCGACGGCGCCACCGTGGTGATCCCGGTGAAGAACATGGACGGCCGGTTCACCGCAGCGCGGTCCACTGTGGATGAGCTGGAGGCCGAGGGCCGGGTCGTGTTCCGCTACACCGGGTCGAACCCGAACGGCTCGCTGAACGACATCGCCGGCATCAGCTCGGCGGACGGCCGGATCGTCGGCCTGATGCCGCACCCCGAGCACGCCATCGACCCGCTGACCGGGCCGAGCGCCGACGGGCTCGGACTGTTCCGCTCGGTGCTCGGGGCGGTGGTGTCGGCATGACCACGACCGCGGGAATCGACACCGTCGCGCTGGCCGCCGAGACGCCGGATGTCGCCCAGCCCTACCGGGAGCTCGGCCTCAAGGACGACGAGTACGCGCGCATCCGCGAGATCCTCGGCCGCCGGCCGACCGACGCGGAGCTCGCCATGTACTCGGTGATGTGGTCGGAGCACTGTTCCTACAAGTCGTCCAAGGTCCACCTGCGGTACTTCGGCGAGACGACGACCGACGAGATGCGTGCCTCGATGCTCGCGGGCATCGGCGAGAACGCGGGCGTGGTCGACATCGGCGACGGCTGGGCGGTCACGTTCAAGGTCGAGTCGCACAACCATCCGTCCTATGTGGAGCCCTATCAGGGCGCGGCGACCGGCGTCGGCGGCATCGTGCGCGACATCCTCGCGATGGGTGCCCGCCCGCTGGCGGTCATGGACCCGCTGCGGTTCGGTGCCGCGGACGCGCCGGACACCCGCCGCGTGCTGCCCGGTGTGGTGGCCGGCATCGGCGGGTACGGCAACTGCCTCGGCCTGCCGAACATCGGCGGCGAGGTCGTCTTCGACCCGTCGTACCAGGGCAACCCGCTGGTCAACGCGCTGTGCGTGGGCGCGATGCGCGCGGAGGACCTGCACCTCGCGCACGCGTCGGGGACCGGCAACAAGGTCATGCTGTTCGGTGCGCGCACGGGGCTGGACGGGATCGGCGGCGTGTCGGTGCTCGCCTCGGACACGTTCGCCGCCGGCGACGCGGCCGAGGGCGGCAGCGGGCGCAAGAAGCTGCCGAGCGTGCAGGTCGGCGACCCGTTCACCGAGAAGGTGCTGATCGAGTGCTGCCTGGAGCTGTTCGGTGCGGGCGTCGTCGTCGGCATCCAGGACCTGGGCGGCGCGGGCCTGTCGTGCGCGACGTCGGAGCTGGCGTCGGCCGGTGACGGCGGCATGCACGTCGCGCTGGAGCGGGTCCCGTTGCGGGCCACGGGGATGACGCCCGCGGAGATCCTCTCGTCGGAGTCGCAGGAGCGGATGTGCGCGGTGGTCCGGCCGTCCGATGTGGACGCGTTCCTGCGGGTGTGCGCGAAGTGGGACGTGACGGCCACCGAGATCGGCGAGGTCACCACCGGCGACCGGCTGGTGATCACGTGGCACGGCGAGACCGTCGTGGACGTGCCGCCGCGGACCGTCGCGCACGAGGGACCGGTGTACTCGCGGCCGGTCGCCCGCCCGGCTTCGCAGGACGCGCTGGTCGCGGACTCGCCGTCCGCCTTGGCGCGACCTGCTGACCTGCGGGCGGAGATCCTGCGGATGGCCGGCTCGCCGAACCTGGCGTCGCGGCGGTGGGTCACCGAGCAGTACGACCGGTACGTGCGGGGCGGGACGGTGCTCGCGCAGCCCGCGGACGCGGGCATGATCCGCATCGACGAGGCGACCGGCCGTGGTGTGGCGATCTCGTGCGACTGCAACGGCCGGTTCGTGCGGCTGGACCCGTACGTGGGCACGCAGCTGGCCCTCGCGGAGGCGTACCGGAACGTGTCCGCATCGGGCGCGCGGCCGGTGGCGGTGACGAACTGCCTCAACTTCGGCTCGCCCGAGGACCCGGGCGTGATGTGGCAGTTCGAGCAGGCGGTGCGCGGCCTGGCGGACGGCTGCGCGGCGCTGGGCATCCCGGTGACCGGGGGCAACGTGAGCTTCTACAACCAGACCGGTACGACGGCGATCCTGCCGACCCCGGTCGTCGGCGTGCTCGGCGTGATCGACGACGTGCGGGACCGGATCCCGACCGGCCTCGGCGCCCCGGGCTCGGCGCTGCTGTTGCTGGGGTCCACCGGGGACGAGTTCGGTGGCTCGGAGTGGGCACACGTGGTGCACGGCCACCTGGGCGGGCGACCGCCGGCCGTGTCCCTGGAGCGCGAGCGCGTGCTCGGCTCGGTGCTCCGGTCGGGCAGCGTGGCGGCGGCCCACGACCTGTCCGAGGGCGGGCTGGCGCAGGCGCTGGTGGAGGCGTGCCTGCTGTCGGGCCGCGGCGCTCGGGTGTCGTTGCCCGGTGACCCGTTCGTGGCGCTGTTCAGCGAGTCGTCGGCGCGCGTGCTCGTGTCGGTGCCCCCGGCGCAGCTCGCCGCGTTCACGTCGCGGTGCGAGTCGGCCGGCCTGCCGTGGACGTCGCTCGGCACGGTCGAGTCGTCGGACGCGCTGGCGATCGAGGGGCTGGACCCGCTGCCGCTGCCCGAGCTGCGCGCGGTCTGGGAGGCGACGCTGCCGGCCCTGTTCGACTAGTCGTCGAGGTCGTCGGCGGTGCAGTTGTCGATGCCGGGCAGGCGGTTCGTCGGGCAGGTGAGGAACCAGCTGGCCACCCACCCGCGGTTGCCGCTGGGCGCGTCGACGTAGACCCACCACGAGTTGCGGCCGACGAGCTGGCCGCGGTTCTGGCAGATGGGGTAGAGCTTGTTGCCGGGCCGCAGTCCCATCAGGACGCTGGGGCAGTTGCCGGTACCGGGCTCCTGGGCGCAGGCGGAGTCACCGTTCCGGAGGGAGACGCCGGACTCGCGGACGCTGTAGGAGCCGGGGATGTACTCGGACCCGTCGGCGTTCGGCTCGCAGGCGGACGTCGCCAACGTGATCGCCACCGTGAGCAGGACCGCCGCCCCCACGACCACCCCACGACGCATCGCCCAGCCTCCCGCCACGCCGCGTACACCGCCCTGGTGATCGCAAAGTCACCCACATGCGTGACGGGGCTGTCAAGATCAGGAGCGGACCAGGCCGCGCTCCTCGTCGCGGGAGGTGTCCACCCGCCAGCCGGGCGGGAGGTGGTTCCGGTGGTGGAGCGACACGGTCATGCCGATGGTCCGGCCGGTGAGCCCGTCGCCCGACACGCGCAGGTCCAGGTCGCCCGAGAACGTGGCCTCGGTGAAGTCCACGTTGCGGTCGAAGACGGCGTCCCGGAACGAGACCCCATCGTCCCAAGTGGACGACGCGAACTTCGTGTCCCCGTGGAAGGCGGTGTTCGCGAAGTCCACGAAGTCGTGCGCGGTGAACCGGCTGAACCACGACTTCTGGTGGAACGTCGTGTCGTGCGCGTAGAGCCGGCCCCAGCTACGGCTGCCGGTGAACCACGCGTGCTTGCGGAACTCGCAGTGGTGGAACGAGTTCGACTCGTACAGGTTCAGCTCCCGCGCCCGCAGCTGGCCGATCACCTTGCCGGACACGTCGAAGTACTCCAGCGTCGCGCCGTGCAGGTCCAGGTCGTACTCCTTGGGATCAGGCGAGTCCGCGTCGGGCAGCAGGTCCGCGATCAGCCGCTGCGCGGTCAGCCGCACCTGAAGCCAGCGGTCCGCCTCCGCGCGATCCATCCCCTGAGTTGTCTCGCCACGCCGGGCGGCGTGCCGATAGTGGTCGAAGGGCCGGCGCAGGTACGAGCAGATCACGTCCAGCACGTCCTGGGTGTACTCCGGCCGGCCGCGCGCCAGGCCGGCCAGCGCGTGCAGCGCGCCCACCCGGACCTGGTCCGCGTCGGCGCCGAGCAGCTCGACCGCACGCAGGAACCGCTCGTCCGCGGCGCGCTTCCGGTCGTGCTCCGCCCGCTCGCTCTCCAGGTCCTGCCGAGCCTTCTCGAGGCCCTTCCGTTCCTCGTCGACCCGCCGCCTGCGGTCGTTGAGCCACAAGGCGTACAGCGCCACGACCGCGCCGCCGGCCAGGCCGCCGGTCTTCAGCGCCTCGCCCCGGTCGACGCCGGTGCCGGTGAGGAGCCAGCCGGCGACCAGGGCCATCGTGGCTACCGCGAACAGGATCGTGGCGCCCAGCCGCATGTTCTCTCGCGTGGTGTTCGACCGGCCGAACACGTTCCCGAGCGACCACACGCCGATGCCGCCGGCCAGAGTCAGCGCACCGACGACGAAGAAGACGACGTTCATCGGTCACGCCAACGGCCGGCCGGCGGCATCGCCATCGGTCAGAACGCGTAGAAGGTGAAGATGCACCATCCGCCGTCCTCGAGGAACGCGCTGGTGCGGGCGGCCGACGTCGGCGCCCCGTTCAGTGTGCCTTTGAGATCGACACCGATGTACTCGGACTGGGACTCCATGCCGGACGTGTCCATCTGCAGGCTCGCCTTGCCCCCGACCGCGTCGTCGATGTCGCCCTGGCTCGTGCTGTCCGGGCAGAGCTTGCTCTTCGCGCCGGCCGCGTCGCCGCCGTTGACCTGGTCGAGGAAGCCCTGGACGAACTGCTCGCCCTCGGTGCCCGAACCACCGCTGCCGCCGCTGCCGCCGCCGGTCGACGGCGGGTCGCTGGGCTCGCTCGGCCCGCTCGGCGGCGTCGGCAGGTCGCCGCCGCCACCCGAGACCGCGATGTTGTCCCAGCACCAGTCCTTGCCGTCCTTGACGACCGTGAGCTCGTAGTCGGCGTGGTCGCCGTCGACGGCGATGTCGACCGTCGCGACGGCCTTGTCGCCGCCCTGGTCCTTCGTGTCCTTCAGCTCTGCGCCGGAGATCTGGTCGATGTCGTCGATCGCGTCGTTGACGTCGGACTTCGCGCCGGAGCACGTGAGGTCCCGCAGCGCGTCCGCGTCCTTGTCGTCGGCGGCCTTGACCAGCTCGTCGATGAACGCGTCGGCCCCGCTGTCCTTCGTGGACGAAGGGGTCGAGCCGCCGCCCGCGTTGTTCTTGTCGTCACTGAGGAAGAAGCCGGGCGCGACGAAGCCGGTGATGCCCAGGCCGCCGAGCAGCAGCACGACGATCGCCACGACGGCGACGATCATGCCGGTGTTCTTCTTCGGCGGCGGGGGTGGGCCGTAGCCGCCGTACTGTCCACCCGGGAACCCGCCGTACTGCGGGTACTGCGCGGTCGGGTCGTACCCGCCGTACTGGCCCGCCTGCTGCGGATAGCCACCGGTCGGCGTCTGGGGCGGTTGCTGATAGCCCCCGTACTGGCCGGGCTGTTGCGGACCGGGGCCGTACTGGCCGGGCTGCTGGCCCTGGCCGTACGGGTCGGGCTGCTGACCGTACGGCTGCTGCGGTGGGTACGTCATCCTGCGATTCCCTCCCCGGAGAACATGTCTCTGCCCGAAAGTCCGACGTGCCCACGGAGGACTCCGTTCCCGACTCACGCCGGAGCTTAAAGGGACGAAGGGGGCCTTCGCTCCAGTGGTGGGCGAAAGCCCCCTTCGCAGAGGGTCGAACCGTTTGTCAGTCGTGGTTGGTGGCGAACACCTGCAGCCGGCTGTAGTCACCGTTGAAGGTGTTCTGGTCGATCGGCGAAGAGCTGTACTGCCACACCGTGTAGAAGCCCCAGTTGTACGGCAGCGTGCCCGGCGCGGACGCGTACCGCGCGACCCACAGCGGGTTCGTGCTGCTGAAGTCGCCGCTGACGCACTGGCTCCACCAGCTCGTCGACGTGTAGATCGCCGGGTACTTGTTCCACCTGGCCTTGTACGTGTTGCTGAAGTCCAGGATCCACTGGGTCATCGCGGCCTTGGACAGGCCGTAGCACGTCGAGCCGTACGGGTTGTACTCCATGTCCAGCGCGCCCGGCAGGGTCTTGCCGTCCGCGGACCAGCCACCGCCGTGCGCGCTGAAGTAGTTCGCCTGGGTGGCGCCACTCGACGTGTTCGGGGTGGCGAAGTGGTACGCCCCGCGGATGAAGCCCTGGTTGTAGGAGCCGTTGTACTGCTGGTTGAAGTACGGGTTGGTGTAGTTCGTGTTCTCGGTGGCCTTCACCCAGACGAAACGCTTGCCGGCGTTCCACTGGGCGGCCCAGTCCACGTTGCCCTGCCAGCCGCTGACGTCGATGCCCGACACGGAGGCCAGCACGCCGACGTCGGCCGGGTTGACGGTACGGGGCATCTGCGCGACACCCTCGTGCTTGCGGATCTGGGAACCCATCGGGTGGTCGTACTTCTTCACCATCGCGTCGACCGATGAGTGACCGCCGGCAGGGGAGGCGGTCTGGTCGGCCAGAGCCGGGGCGGCGACCCCGGCGAGTAGCAAGCTTGCGGCCGCAGCGGCCACGATCAGTCCGCGACGCCGGTCGCGGAGGAAACGGATCATGTGAAAACGCCCTTTCCGAATCGCCCTCGCGTAAGCAGCTCACGGGCCGGAGCTGCCAAGATACCGATTGTGGTCGCGAACTGGCGATTTGTCACGCCTTCCGGTGAATTAGTAACGGCGAATCCGATAACGTTTTGAGTGGCCGATCGTTGAACCAGTGGCGAGCCCTAAGCTCGGCGGCGGCGATCCGGGCCGGTGACGATCGGCTCGTGACCGGTGCTGACGGTCAGGAAGCGATCGTGGACGGAGTGTGATCGTCGCCGTATCCTTCGGGGTACCTCGAGCAGGCTGTCCGACCAACTGTGCCGGAAGGTGTGACGGTGGCAGGCGCGAAAAGGTCTGGCCGCGAGGAATTCGTCGCGGCGTGGGCCAGTGCGCTCTCAGAGACCGCGTTCGTGGCCGCCGAACGCGGCGAGCTCCACGATCGGCTCGACAGGTACACCGACGTGCTACTCACCGCGGTGGCAGACGAGGTCTGGGAACCCACGCACGCGCAGTGGGTCGGCGCGGAGATCGTCCGCCAGCGGTTCATCGCCCCCGAGGCGCTGTCCGTGACCATGCACCTGGTCTCCGGGTTCCTGGCCGGCTCGGAGCGGCTGGACCTCGTGCAGTCCGCGCTCGCCGCCGGGTTCGTCCGGGCCTCGCAGGAGTGGATCTTCACGCAGCAGGAGTCGCTGCGCCGTTCCGTGCTCGAAGCCCGGGACAGCGCCGAGTCCGCCCGCCGCACGAGCGAGGCCCGGTTCCACGCGATGTTCACCGACGCCGCGATCGGCATCGGCATCTGCGACACCGAGGGCACGCTGCTCGAGGTCAACCCGGCGATGGCCGCGATGCTCGACCTGCGGCCCGAGCAGATGCACGGCCGCAACCTCGTCGAGTACTACCACCCCGACGACCCGCCGACGCTGCGCCGGTACTTCAACGAGATGGTGGCCGGCGAGCGCGACCACTACCGGATCGAACGCCGCTTCCGGAAGCGGGACGGCACGCCGCTGTGGACGAACGTCACCGTCTCCCTCGTGCGCGACGAGCGCGGCGCGCCGCAGTACCTCGTCGGCATGGTGGAGGACAACACCGAGCGCCACGTGCTGTCGGAGAAGCTGCGCCACCAGGCCAACCACGACCCGCTGACCGGGCTCAGCAACCGCGCGCTGTTCACCGAGCAGCTGCACGCAGCGTTCGCCGCGGGCAACGGCCGGCGGATCGGGCTGTGCTACCTCGACCTGGACGGCTTCAAGGCGATCAACGACACGCTCGGCCACGTCATCGGCGACCACCTGCTCATGCAGGTCGCCGCCCGGCTGCACCGGCTCGTCGACGCGCCCGGCCGGCTGGTCGCCCGCATGGGCGGCGACGAGTTCGTCGTGCTGGTCGAGCGGACCGACGGCTTGGCGGAGCTGATCGCGCTGGCCGAGCGGATCCTCGCCGAGATGTCCGAGCCGGTCCTGATCAGCGGCCACCGGCTGACCGTGTCGGCGAGCGTGGGCATCGTGGAGCGGCCGGTGGCGACGTCCACGCCGGCGGACGCGATGCGCGATGTCGACGTGACGCTGCACTGGGCCAAGGTCGACGGCAAGAACCGCTGGGCCTGCTTCGATCCCGAGCGCAACGCACGGGAGATCGCCCGCATCACGCTGTCCGCCGCGATGCCGGCCGCCCTGAAGCGTGGCGAGTTCTACGTCGACTACCAGCCGATCGTCCGCCTCTCCGACGGCCAGCTGCTCGGCGTCGAGGCGCTCGTGCGCTGGGCGCACCCGGAGTTCGGCCGCCTCGGCCCGGACCGGTTCATCGGGCTCGCCGAGGAGACCGGGCTGATCGTGCCGCTCGGCCTGTGGGTGCTCGCGCGCGCGTGCGAGCAGGCCGTGGCGTGGGCGGCGCTGGGCGGCATCGAGCCGGTGGTGAGCGTGAACCTCGCCGCGCGGCAGGTCGCGGAGCCGGGCCTGGTCGACGACATCGCCAAGGTCCTGCGCACCGCCGGGCTGGCGCCGACGAGCCTGCAGCTGGAGCTCACCGAGAGCGCGATCATGGGCACGACGGGCGAGCCGCTCGCCGCGCTGCGCAAGCTCGCCGACATGGGCATCCGGATCGCGATCGACGACTTCGGCACCGGCTACTCGAACCTGTCCTACCTGCGGCACCTGCCCGTGCACGCGCTGAAGGTCGCCGGCTCGTTCGTCGAGGGCCTGCGCAGCGACGAGTGCGACTCGGTCGACGCGCAGATCGTGACCGCGCTGGTGTCGCTCGCGCACACGCTGAACCTCGAGGTGATCGCCGAGGGCGTGGAGACCCGCGAGCAGGCCGACCTGCTCCGGATGATCGGCACGGAGTCAGCGCAGGGCTGGCTCTACGCCAAGCCGGGTCCGCCCGAGGAGATCAACCACTGGCTCTGCTGAGGTGCTCGGCGGGGATCAGCGCGGCGAACGGGCCGGCCGGGTTGATCACCAGCGGGTGGCCGTGCAGCAGGGGGACCAGGTCACGGCCGGTGATCTCGCGCCACCCGGGCCACGCCGAGGGCACGTGGGCGACGGACGTGCACGCCGGGACCACGACCGTGCCCTGGCGGGTGGGGAATCCGGTCACCGCGCGGTCGCCGGGCGAGGTCGCGTAGAGCAGCAACGGTGCGCGCAGCACGGCGGCCGGCAGCGTCGACTGGTCGACCTGACCCGAGCCGGCCAGCCGCAGCGCCCGCTCCAGGTCGCTCGCCGGGTCGGGCACGTGCGGCGCGGCCGGCGACGGGCGGTACCCGGTGTTGCGCCGGAAGGCCGCGTCGATCTCGCCACCCGCGTTCACCGGGTACGCGCCGGCCACGCCCCACGGCGGGATGTCCGCGTCCGCGTCGAAGGCCGGATCGATCACGTAGAGCCAGGTGCCGGGGTTCGCCCGCGCGCTCGCCCGCATCCGCGGGGTGATCTCCGGCGGTGCCCCGTCCCGGGCCGACTGCTCCGACATGGCCACATCGTAGGTCCGTTCGGCCCAATCGGTAGGTTGGCCGACCATGCGGACCCCCCTGCGGATTCTGTGCACCGCGCTCGCGTCACTGCTGCTCGTCGCGGGTTGCTCCGCAACGAGGACCGGGGAGCCGACCACCGACAAGCCGCCCGCCACGGGCGAGACCACCACGGGCCGAACGGACGAACCCACCCGCGGTCCCACGCCCAGCGAGGGCCCGAAGCGGCCGAAGGACATCGACATCGCCTCGCTCGATCCTTGCGCGCTGATGAACAAGGTGCCCGTACGCAAGTACGGCCTGGACGGCCGCAAGCCGGTCGGTGGCACCTCGTCCCTGTTCCCCGGCAACAAGGACTGCTTCTCCGGCGGGATCGACAACAACCTCGGCCTCACGTTCGTCGCGGTGGCGGACAAGGACGCCGGCGACTTCGTCGAGACGGCGAACGCGCGGGTCACGGAGTACGACGCGGAGGGCTATCCGCTGTACGTGCTGCAGAACCAGAACGCGCGGCTGACCTGCTTCGGCGTGCTGGACGTGCACGACGGCCAGTTCATCTGGATCGCCTACGGCATGGGCAGTCCCAACCAACGGCCGATAACGCCCAAGACGAAGCTCTGCCAGACTGTGCCCATGATCGCCGCGTCGACGGTCTCCGCACTCGGCTGACGTCATGGCCGAGCCCTGCTCGCGTCCCGGAAGAAAGTTTTCGATCTCGGCCGCTTGCTTGTGGGAACCACAACACGGCGGGCCGCATCAGAGATACAGTCGTCGCAATTGCACAGACTGAGGGAGACGGACCGTGTTTCTCACTGACGGTGGTGGCGGGGCAGCGCCAGCGGGGCCGACATTCACGGGCACTCAGCGCCTGCGCATCGAGCCATCCTCCATCCCCGAGGCGCTGACCGCGTTCCGGGAGGCCTTCGACCGCGTCTCGCAGAAGGTCTCGGAGCTGGAGGGCCTGCAGATCAACGACTGGGCGGGGGACCCGGTCAGCAGCGAGACGGCCAAGCAGTTCATCCAGCGCACCAACGGTGGCGGGGCGGACTCGGCGGTCAAGTGCCTCATCGGCTACCGCGACCAGCTGCAGGCGGCCATCCAGTCGCTCGAGGACGCGCACGCCGAGTACATGGCCATCGAGGGAACGAACACCGCCCGCTGGGGCAAGTACGACTAGGCGGATCACCGGCGGATCACCACAGCACGCGAAGGATCGATCTCCATGGCTAACCGTTGGCGGGGCTACGGGCACCCGGAGCTCTACAGCATGATCAATAGCGGACCGGGGGCGTCCGCATCCGAGCCGCAGATCGCGTACTGGAAGGGCCTGACCGAGCAACTCGGCCAGGTCGACGCGGATCTGAACCACAAGCTCAACAGCATGGGCGCCACCTGGGAGGGCAAGGCCGCCGAGAGCGCGCAGTCCGGCCTCACCCCGCTCGCCGAGTGGGCCACCGACGCCGAGACCGGCTCCACGGTCATGCAGACCTCCTCGGAGCTGCAGGCGGACTACATCTCCGACGCGCGGGCGAACATGCCCGAGCCGGTCAAGGTCACCACACCGGCCCCGTCCGGCTGGCAGATGGCCACTGCGGCCGCGGGCGCGCTCACCGGCAACCCGGGCCCCGCCCTGGCGGTCGCCGCCCAGGCGGCGGACCACGAGGCGCAGGAGCAGGCGCAGAACGAGGCCGAGCAGAAGGCCGTTCGCACCATGCAGAACTACGAGAGCAGCAGCACCTGGAACCGGGACACGCTCGGCACGTTCGTCGCGCCGCCGGACGTCGTCGTGGCGACCCCGGCGCCGCAGGGCGGCACGGGCGGTCACGTCGAGTCCGCGAACTCGCAGGTCGGCACGAACGCGCACGGCACCACGCAGCCGACGAGCACCAGCCACGCGACGATCCCGACGACCAACGGCACGGCCGGCACCGGCGGCACGCTGGTGCCCACCGGCGGCGGCACCGCGCAGCCGCCGACCACGACGGTGCCGACCGGCGGCGGCGTATCCGCCATCCCGGCGACCACCACGCCGCAGAGCCTGCTGCCGCCGACCGGTCAGCCGCCGATCGGCCAGCCGCCGGTCCAGCCGGGGCCGAGCATCCCGAACCCGCCGGTCACCCCGTCGAACCCGGCGCTGAACAACCCGCTGCTGCCGACGTTCGGCAACCCGGGACCCACCAACCCGCTGACCAACGGCAACACCAACCCGCTGACCAACGGCAACCGTGGCCCGCTCGTCGGGCGCGGCCCGGTGCCGACCAACGGCATCCCGGGCGAGCCGGCTCCTCCGGTCAACGCGGGCGACGCCGCCCGCCGCGCGCTGCCGCTGCGCGGTGGCCTGCCCGCCGGCGGCGCCGGTGCGGTCGAGCCGGACCTCGTGCGCCAGGGCAACCCGTACGGTCGCGGTGGCGTCGGCGGCTCGGTGCCGGGGGCGAACGCCGCGGTCCGCAGCGGCCCCGGTGCCGCGACGGCGGCCGGTGGTCGCGGTGCGGCGTCCGGCGTCCGTGGTCCGGGTGGCGCGGGTGCGCGCGGTGGCGTGAACGGCCCGATGGGTGCCGGCGGCCGGCGCGCCGACGACGAGGACGACGAGGAGCGCTACGCGCCGGACTACCTGCTGGAGACCGAGGACGTCTTCGGCGACGACCGCCGCGTGGTGCCGGGCGTGATCGGGGAGACCGCGCCGCTGGAGTAAGCACAGTCGAACAACGGTCGGGGCGGGGTGTC
>NZ_DATBKY010000296.1:0-69718 GCF_036555685.1 Actinophytocola sp.
TGGTCGTCGCTGTGCTCGACGGCGACCGCGCGGCGTTCGCGGAGATCTACGACCGCTACGCCGACCGGTTGCACGACTTCTGCCACTCCGTCCTGCGCGACCGCGACGAAGCCGCGGACGCAGTGCAGGACACCTTCGTTCTCGTCGCCCAGCGGCTCGCGCAGCTGAACGACCCCGGCCGGCTCCGGCCCTGGCTCTACGCCGTCGCGCGAAGCGTGGCGCTGCGCAAGGTCCGGGCCCGCCGCCGGGTCGTGCTCGACGAGGTGGAGGACATGGCGGACACCGACCCGGGACCGGAGCGGGTGGCGGAGCAGGTCGCGCTGCGCGACCTCGTGTGGAGCGCCGCGGCCGGGCTGTCCGAACGGGACAGAGCGCTGCTCGACCTGCACGTGCGGCAGGGCCTCGACGGGGCCGACCTCGGCGACGCGATGGGCGTGAGCGCCGGTCACGCGTACGTGCTGCTCAGCCGGCTGCGCGACCAGGTGGAGCGCTCGCTCGGCGCGCTGCTGATCGCCCGGCAGGGCCGCGCGGACTGCACCGAGCTGGACGCCCTTCTGTCCGGTTGGGACGGCCGGTACTCGCCGCTGATGCGCAAGCGGGTCGCCCGGCACGTCGACTCGTGCGACGTCTGCGCGGACCGGCGGCGGATCATGGTCAGCCCGTTCGCGCTGCTCGCGGCCGTGCCGCTGGTCGCCGCGCCGGTGTGGCTCCGGGACCGGGTACTGGACGACGTGGAGCTGGCCGCGTTCGACGGCGACCTGGGCCGCGCCGAGTTCCCCGACGACCTCACGAGCGAGCTGCTCGGCGACGACTCGCCGACCCGGAGCGAAGCCGCGCCGGTGTCGGCCATGGCGGCCGCCTCGGCGCCGTCGCGGACCCGGCAGCGGGGCCGGATCGCGGCCGCTGCCGCCGCGGTGCTGGCCCTGGCCGTGATCACGGCGGCCGTGGCGTACTGGCGCAGCGACTCGAACGAGGGCGAGCCGATCGCACTGGACCTGCCCGCGCCGTCGGAGTCGCGGGCGATCGGGACGGCCACGTCGTCGAACGGCCCGTCGAGCGCGGCCTCGTCCTCGAGCAGCGCCGCGCCGGCCGACGACACGACGACGACCGACGCCGCCGTCCCGGGCGGCGTGGACGACCCGGTTCCCGGGCCGCGTCCAGGTCCGGGCCCGGTCGGCGGTCCGACCACCACCACGCGCGTGGTGCCGCCGGAAGACCCGCCCGATCCCCCGGACCCGCCCGACACCACGCCACCGGTCATCGTCAGCGCCTCCGCGAGCCCGCAGCAGGTTCCGTGCAAAGCCTCCGCGAGCATCAATGCGACGGCCACCGACGATGTCGGGGTCATCGGAGTCACCGCCACCTGGAGCGGCCCGGAGTCGGGCAGCACCAAGCTGAGCCGTGACGGCGACACCTGGTTCGGCACGCTGGGCCCGTTCAACGCCGAAGGCCTCTACTCAATAACCGTCACCGCGACCGACGCCGCGGGCAACCCGGGCAGCGGTAGCGGAGGCGACGTCAACGTCATCCGCTGCGGGACCGTCGAATGACTTCCGCGGAAAAGTTGTAAGGCTCTCTCCGGCACGTGGCTCCTACCGGGCGACACACCGTCACCCAGGAGGAACACGATGAAGAGCCACCGCATCGCCGCCGTCACGGGCGCGATCCTGTTCGGCGCGCTGCTGCTCGGCGGGACCGGCGCCGCGGCCGCCGCGGCCGCCGCGGCCGAGTTGCCGCCCGCCGAGCCGACCGGCATCGACCGGCCCGTCCTCGATGCCGGGGATCCCGTGCCGCCCAAACCGAAGCCGCCGCGACCGGACGCCGCCACGCCGGCCACCGAGGTCGCCACCGAGGTCGCCACCGGCGAGCCCTGTGACGCCTGCCCGCCCTCGGCCGTACCGTCCGAGCCGCAGGCGCCGGCCGGCACGCCCGCCGACGAACCCGAGGCCACCCCGCAGGCCGCCCCGCGGCCGAGACCGTCCGCCGGCCCGGTCGGCCGCCCGCGCTCGGCTCCGGCTGGCATCCCGACGCCCACCCGCATCGACACCGGCGAGGGCCCCGGCGATGCCGAAGCCCCGAACTGGCTGCTGATCGGCGCGCCGGCGCTGGCGCTGCTGAGCCTCGCGGCCGGCGGCGCGTACCTGTGGATCCGGCGCACGGACCGGGGCGCGCGATGAGGGCCGCGGGAGTGATCGCGCTCGTCGCCGCTGCCGCGCTCGCCGTCGCCGCGGGCGGGACGATCGCCGTGCAGGTCGGCCGGATCGCCGACACCAGCGCGCCGGCCGGCGTGCCCGCGACAACACCGGAACAGGGTGCGCCGGAGCGGGTCACGATCCCGGCGATCGGGGTGGACGCGCAGCTCGTGCCGGTCGGCCTGAAGGGCGACGGTGCCGTGGAGACACCGCGGTTCGGGCTCGCCGGGTGGTACGAGCCGGGCCCGCGGCCGGGCGACCGGGGCGCGGCCGTGCTGCTGGCACACGTGGACTCGAAGGCCGACGGGCCGGACGTGTTCTACCGGCTGCACGAGCTGAAGCGCGGCGACCGGGTGCGCGTGGGCTACCACGACGCCACGGCGACGTTCGTGGTGACGGACACCGAGCAGGTCGACAAGTCCGCGCTGCCGACGAAGCGGATCTGGGCCGCGACGAAGCGCCCGGTGCTGCGCCTGATCACGTGCGGCGGCGAGTTCGACCCGGCCGCGCGAAGCTACCGCGACAACGTCATCGTCTACGCCGACCGGCTCGGCTGAACGGGGGAATCATGTCGACGAACCGGATCCAGGTGCTCGCCCGCGCGACCGACCCGATCCTGCAGAACGGCGTGCAGCTGGCGCTGCGCACCCGCCCCGAGGTGTGGCTGGTGGACGAGGACGCCGACCCGGTGCGGACGGTGGCGCTGGTCGCCGCGGACCGCTTCGACGAGCGGACCACGCGGCTGCTGAAAGCGGTGCAGGGCAAGGGTTTCACGCGGGTCGTGCTCGTGTCGGGCGAGCTGGCGGACGCGGAGATGCTGACCGCGGTCGAGGCCGGCGTGTGTGCCGTGGCGCGCCGCGCCGACAGCACGCCGGACGCGCTGGTGCGCCTGGTGACCGCGGCCGCGGCCGGCGAGGGCGCGCTGCCGCCGGACCTGCTCGGCCGGCTGCTGAACCGGGTGTCGCGGCTGCAGCGCCACGTGCTCGAACCGCGGGGCCTGCAGCTGGGCGGCATCACGAACCGGGAGGGCGAGGTGCTGCGCCTGGTCGCGTCCGGACTGTCCACACAGGAGATAGCGGACAAGCTGTGCTACTCCCAGCGCACGGTGAAGAGCATCCTGCACGACGTGACCAACCGCTTCCAGCTGCGCAACCGCGCCCACGCGGTGGCCTACGCACTGCGCGAAGGCCTCATCTAGGACCAGTGGGCGCCGCGGAAATGCCCGCCGCGGCGCCCGCTGCCAGTCGATCGAGTCGAAGTCATGGGACGGATGCCCGCACGCCCCGCCTCTCAACCGCACCCAGGGGGAACGGGACGCGACCCAGCCACGAGTACGCGCCGGAGCCGAACGATGCCGACCCAACGCGACAACAGTTTGAATTCCGGGGAGGCGGTTACGCCACGTTCTCCAGGACTACTGCCAGGGCCTGGCCCACGCCGATGCAGATGGCGGCGACGCCCCAGCGGTGGCCGCCGTCGCGGAGGACCTTCGTCAGCGTGCCGAGGATGCGGCCGCCCGACGCGCCCAGCGGGTGGCCGATCGCGATGGCGCCGCCCTTCACGTTGACGATCTCCGGGTCGATCTTCCACGCGTCGACGCACGCCAGCGACTGCACGGCGAAGGCCTCGTTCAGCTCCACCGCGCCCACGTCCGCCCAGCCGATACCGGCCCGCTCGAGCGCGCGGTTGGCCGCCTCGACGGGCGCGTAACCGAACCGCTGCGGCTCCAGCGCGTACGCGCCGCGGCCCGCGACCCTGGCCACCGGCGAGCGGCCCAGCACCGACGCCGCCCCGGCAGAGCCCAGCAGCACGGCCGACGCGCCGTCGGACAGCGGCGAGGCGTTGCCGGCGGTGATCGTCCCGTCCGGACGGAACGACGGCTTGAGCTTCGCGAGCTTGGCCACGCCCGTGTCCGCCCGGACGCCCTCGTCGCGGGTCAGGTCGGCGACCGGCACGGTGATGTCGTCGTAGAAGCCGGCCGCCCACGCCGCGTGCGCGAGCCGGTGCGAGCGCACGGCGAACTCGTCCTGCCGCTCGCGGGAGATGCCGAACTCCTCCTGCAGCTGCTCGTTCGACTCGCCCAGCGAGATCGTCCACTCCTTCGGCATCTCCGGGTTGACCAGCCGCCAGCCGAGCGTGGTGGACACCGCGGTGACGTCGCGTGCCGGGAACGCGCGGTCCGGCTTGGGCAGCACCCACGGCGCGCGGGTCATCGACTCGACGCCACCCGCGACGACGACGTTCGCGTCGCCGGTCTCGATCGCCCGGGACGCGATCATCGCGGCGTCGAGGCTCGAACCGCACAGCCGGTTCACCGTGCTGCCCGGCACGGTCACCGGGTAGCCGGCGAGCAGCGACACCATCCGCCCCACGTTGCGGTTGTCCTCGCCCGCGCCGTTGGCGTTGCCGAACACCACCTCGTCGACGGCCGCCGTGTCGAGCGCCGGCGAGCGCTCGGCGATCGCACGCAGGACGGTGGCGCCGAGGTCGTCCGGGCGCACCTTGGCCAGCGCACCGTCGAACCTGCCGAACGGGGTACGGACCGCGTCGTAGACGAATGCGTCACTCATGCGTTCAGTGTCCCGGACGGCTCGGAAAGCCGGGATGTGACCTCGACCGCCGCGAAGCGGCTCCGCCTCAGCGCGCCGGCCAGATGCGCTGGAGCACCCACTCCAGCCGGTATGGCGGGGCCACCGCCAGCTCCAGCCGCGCGGTCGGCGTCAGCACGCCGACGATCAGCGCGTTCTGGTCGAGCGTGAGCGCGTCCTTGCCGGCGGCCGTACGGGGTGCGGACGCGTCGATCGCGGTCACCGGGATCGCTGCCGCAGGGCGGCGCCACGGGTGGAAGCCGCCCACCGCGCTCTCGAAGTCCAGGCGGCCGGACCACAGGGTCGCCACCCCGCGGCGCCAGCCGCCCTTCAGGCCCTCCTGCGTGCCCTCGAGCACGCGCAACGCCACCTCCGCCTTGCCTTCGGCCGCGTACTTCTCCGCGCGCCGGCGCACGATCGCGTTGCCGGCAACGTTGCCCAGCGCGCCACCGAGCCCGCCGCTGCCGAAGTTCCCCGGATCTGTCATCACGTCCTCCCACGTGTTCGGTGCGGACACAGTACGCGTGACAGGATCGCGGCCATGGTGGATCGGGCGGACTTCGCCGCATGGATCGAGAACTACGAGCGGGCCTGGCGCACCGCGGGCACCGTGCTGCTGCCCGAGCTGTTCACCGAGGACGCGACCTACCGGCACTCGCCCTACGCGGAGCCCGTCGCCGGGCTGGCCGCGATCGCGCGGGACTGGGAGGCCGAGCGGGAGGGGGCGGCCGAGGTGTTCAGCATGACCACGGAGATCGTCGCGGTCGAGGGCGACACCGGGGTGGCCAGGGCCGAGGTGCGCTACGAGCGCGCGGAGTTCCGCGACCTGTGGGTGGTCCGCTTCGCCCCGGACGGGCGCTGCGCCGCGTTCGAGGAGTGGTGGTTCGAGCCGCCCGAGGATCAGTGATCGCGCAGGCGGACCGACAGGCAGGTAACGCAGCCCTCGAGCTTCTCGAACTCGCCGATGTCCACGACCACCGGCGCGAAACCGCGGCCCGCCAGCAGGTCGGCGGTCCGGGGCGCGCTCGCCGCTAGCAACACCGTGTCGCCGCCGAGCAGGACCACGTGCGCACCCGCCTCCTCGGGCACCGCGAGGAACGACGGGAACACCGCCGGGTCGTCGACGAGCGGCGGGTGGCCGATGACCGTGCCGTCGGGCAAGGCCGTCACCGCGGACTTGAGGTGCAGCACGCGGGTGACCGGCACCGTAACGACGCCGACGCCGAGGTGGTGGCCGAGCTGCCGCGCGCCCGCCTCGTTCGTCCGGCCGGTCAGTCCCACGTAGACGGTCGAGCCCACCTTGAGCACGTCGCCGCCGTCGAGCGTGCCCGGCTCGGTGATCCGTTCGACGCGGTAGCCCGCGTCGCGCACGGCCTTCGCCACGCCTGCCGCCTCGGCCCGCCGCGCCGCCGCCCCGGACCGCGCGACGACCGCCACGTCCCGGTACACCACGACCGGGTCCTCGACGAACACGGAGTCCGGGCAGTCGTCGGCCGGCTCGACCTCGACCGTGCGCCATCCGTTGTCCCGCAAGGCTTGCCCGTAGCCCGCCCACTGCGCGCGGGCGAGCCCGACGTCGACGGGCTGCCGCGAGATGTGGGACACGAGCCCCTCGGCGAGCCGCGGGCTCGGCCGCCGGACGAGTGCGGTGGCGGGAGCGGTGGTCGGTGGGATGGTCACGGTGCCAGTGTCACGCCGCGCTCCCGCAGGTGCAGCACCAGGGCGGCGATGTTCCACGCGTCGTCCGCGCCGCGGTGGTGCCGCCCGTCGAGCGGGAGGCCGGCCAGCGTGAGCGCCTCCGGCATGGCCGGCCGCCGGTGCAAGGCGTGCGCCTCGGTGAACGCGGCGCGCACGTTGGTGTGCACGGGCCCGAACGGATAGCCGACGCCGTCGGCGCGGCACTGCCGGGTGAACTGGTTGCGGTCGTAGTCGCCCCAGCTCGCCCAGGGCCGCGTGGGTGCGGCGTGTTCGCCGGCGAGCCGGCGGCACGCCTCGGCGAAGCCGACCCCGCCGTCGACCTCGGCCTGAGTCAGCGAGGTGAGCTCGGTGCAGAACTCGCTCACCCGGCTGTGTGCGGGCCGCACGAGGATCCCGTGCCTGCTCACCCGCTCCCCCGCCGCCAGATCGACGACGGTCAGCCCGATCTCGATGATCTCGCTGCGTTCTCCCGGCGGCGGGTCCCCGCGCCAGCACGTCGCCTCGACGTCGACGACGTTCAGCAGCGTCACGCTCCCGCCTCGGCGGTGACCGTCTCGACCAGGTTCCGGATCGCCGCCACCCGCTGGTGGTCCGGGCCGAACCGGTCCGTCCACTCGGTCCGCACGATCGTCAGCTGCTCGAGCGCGAGATCCAGCCGGCCGACCTCGCGGGCACCCAGCCCGAGCCGGTACCGGGTGGAGACCGTGTGCGGGTGGTGCTCGCCGAGCAACCGGACGCTGTCCGACAGGAGCTCGGTGAACAGCTCGATCGCCCGCTCCGGATCGCCGTTGTTGCGCGTCCAGACGGCGATCTGGAACCGGGTGCTCAGCACGTTCGGATGCTCGCTGCCCTGCACGCGCGCCCGGTCGGCGAGCAGCTCGGTGAACAGCTCGAGCGCCCGGGGCCGATCCCCGAGCCGGCCGGTCCACATCGCGTGCAGGTGCCTCGTCCGCAAGGTCTCGTGGTGGTCCGGCCCGTAGTGGCGGGCGTAGTCGTCGATCAGCTCGGCCAGCCGCGGCACCGCCCGGCGCGAGTAGGTGTTGGCGAGCTGGACGGCCGCCTGCAGCCGGATCGACAGCAGGTCGGGGTGGTCGGGGCCGAGCCGCTCCGCGCAGTCGTCGAGCAGCTCGGCGAACATGCGCTTGGCGTCCTCGGGATCGCCGACCTCGTGCGTGAAGCGGGCGAGGGAGCTGCGCAGCCGTGGCGTCTCCGGGTCGTCCTCGGGCATGCCGGCGAGCGCCTCGGTCAGCAGCGCCACCGCCTCCTCGGGGTCCCCGCCCGAGCCGATCCCCTCGGCCAGCTCCGCCTGCGCGCCCGGCACCCCGCCGTCGTACGCCTTCCGGAACGCAGCCGCCGACGCCTCGAACCGGGCCACGTCGCGCGCCGCGAGCCCGACGCCGAGCGCCTGGGCCGGGTCGCACCACTCGACCAGCGCCAGCCACACCGGCAGCGGCACCGGATCGGACACGAGGTCGATCAGGTAGTCGAACGCCAGCAGGCGGCCGTCACCACCGGGCATCAGCAGGCTGCTCGCCCCGCGCGCGGGGGTGGTCGCCCACCGCACGGCGTCGTCGAGCGCCTCGGGCCGCAGCGTCGCGCCGCCGCGTGCGTCGAGGTAGGTCTCGGCGAGCCCGGCCAGCAGCTCGGGCGGCACCGGGTCGCCCAGCCCGGCACGGCGGCAGTCGACCGCGGCGGCGACGAGCGCGGCACCGCGGGGATGGCCACCGGGACTCCAGGCGTGCTCCCAGTCCCGGGCGAGCTCCGGCCCGTCGGCCAGCAGCTCGGCCAGCCCGAACGTTTCGGTCATGCGCAGCGCGGAGCGCACCCGGCGGTCGGCCGACCGGCTCGCGCGGTCCAGCTCGGGCGCGCTCCAGCGGCGCGGCAGCGTGATCTGGACGCCGCGCTGGAGCACCTCGCGGGCGGTCCGCCAGCCGTCGCGCTCGTTGCCGTCCAGCCCGGCCTCGTGCCGCGCGCCGAACCGGTCGAACTCGCTGGCCCGGATCGTCGCGAGGACGACGGTGTCCGCCTCGAGCATCCGGTCCAGCAGTGGCACGGTCAGGCCGTGCGCGCCGAAGTACCGCTCGATGTCGTCGAGCCACACGACGCAGCCGCGCCGCTCGGCGACCGTGTCCACGACCGTCCGCACCGACTCGCGGGACGCGGGCGCGACCAGCCGGCGGCCGGGCAGCACCCGGCGCATCGCCTCGTAGGCCACGCGCGTCTTGCCCGCCGCCGACTCGCCGCAGAGCAGCACGAACCCACCGGCCCGCAGCGTGGTGTCCACCCGCTCGTCGATGTCGCGCGGCACGTATGCGGGCACCTGCCCGGCCCGGTCCCGCGCCGCCGGGTGCACGCCGAGCAGGACCGGATCGTCCAGCTCACGCACCAGGCGGGGACCGCCGCCGAGGACCTGTTCCGGCAGCGCGGCGCGGACCTCGGCGCCCCGGTCGAGCAGTGCCCGGCCGCGCGCGGCGAACACGCCGGCGACGGCGGCCACCACGCCGGTGATCGCACCCGCCAGCCGGTCACCGAGCAGCAGGCCGGCGGCCACCCCGACCGCCGCGCCGAGCACGGCGGCACCGGCCAGCAGCGACCAGCCCCTCACTCTGCGCGACACCACGCCGTCGAGGTTATCGGCCGCGCGCACGGGACGGGGCCCCGGTGGAACCGGGGCCCCGTCGTTCTCCGCGGTGTCCGCGTCCGGGAGCGGGCCGCCTCAGGCGAACTTCGCCCGCTTGCCCACATCGGAGTCGACGGCCGCGTCCACGATGGAGCTGCGCTGCTGGGAGGTGATGACCCCGGCCGTGACGAGTTCGTCGGTCACCTTGTTCACGTGCTTGACGAACTTGTTGTGCGTGCCGTACTCGGCGTTCTCCGCGATCAGGTCGTTGATCGTGCACCCGTTCCCGGTGTCCACATTGGGCACTCCGGTGTCGTTGATGCCGATGACGACCGTCGCGCGGGTGTCGGAGCTCGGACAGGCGTCGTCCGTCGTCTCGACGATGGTGAACGAGCCGGACAGCTCCGCGGACACGTTGCCCGCGTTGTCGGTCGCCCGGTAGGTCACCGTGTGGGTGCCCGGGTCGTCGACGGTGACCGGCTCGGTGTACCGCGTCCAGTCGCCGTCGTCCAGCTTGTACTCCACCGACGCGACACCGGAGTCCGCGTCCAGCGCGTCGATCGTCAGCGTCGCGCTGTCCAGGTAGTGCCAGCTCGCGTCCTGGTTGCCGGACACGACCGCGGACACCGACGGCGCCGTCGTGTCGTCGCCCGGTGCCTCGACCACCGAGAAGGACACCGAGCCCTCCTCCGACACGTTGCCGGCCACGTCGGTGGCCCGGAACGCGACCGTGTGGTCGCCCGGGTCGCCGATCTGGACCGGCTCGGTGTACGGCACGAAGGCCGCACCGTCGAGCGAGTACTCCACCGACGCCACACCGGAGTCCGCGTCGGTGGCGGTGACCGTCACGACCGCGGAGCCGACGTAGTTGCCGTCCGCGTCCTGCTGGCCCGTCACCTGGCCCGACACGGTTGGCGCGGTCGTGTCCCGCGCCACCACGGTGAAGCCGGCCATGCCCTCCGGCGAGACGTTGCCGGCCGCGTCGGTCGCGCGGTAGTGCAGCATGTGCGCGCCCGGCGTGTTGACCACCACCGGCTCGGTGTACGGCGCGAACGCCGCACCGTCCAACGAGTACTCGACCGAGGCCACGCCGGAGGCGTCGTCGGTGGCCGACAGCGTCACGGTGGCGCTGTCGACGTAGTTCCCGTCGCCGTCCTGCGTGCCGGTCACCTCGGCGGTCACCGTCGGCGGCGTGGTGTCCTCGCCGCCGCCCTCGACGACCCGGAACGGCACCGACCCCGTCTCGGAGACGTTGCCGGCGGCGTCGGTCGCGCGGTACTGCACCGCGTGGTCGCCCGGCTCGGACACGGTCACCGGCCCGGTGTAGGGCTGAAATCCGGTGTCGTCCACCTCGTACTCGACCGAGGCGACGCCGGAGCCGTCGTCGGTCGCGGTCACGGTGACCGTGGCGCTGCCGACGTAGTTGCCGTCCGCGTCCTGGTCGCCGGTCACCGCCGCGGTCACCGCCGGTGGCGTGGTGTCCTCGCCACCGCCGGCCACCACGGTGAACTCGGACATGCCCTCCGGCGAGGTGTTGCCCGCGACGTCGGTGGCCCGGTAGTGCAGCATGTGGTCGCCCACGGTGTCGACCACGACCGGTGCGCCGTAGGTGGTCCACGCGCCACCGTCCAGCGAGTACTCCACGCTGTCCACACCGGACGAGTCGTCGGTTGCGGTCAGCGTGACCGTGGCGCTGCCGACGTAGTTGCCGTCGGCGTCCTGGTCGCCGGTGATGTCGGCGGTCACGGCCGGCGGCGTGGTGTCCTCGCCACCGCCGCCGGAGACGGTGAGCTCGCCGACCATCTGGTGGCCCGGGATCGCGCAGAAGTAGCGGTACTTGCCGGGCGTGAGCGTCACCTGCTGCTCGTGCCGGCCGCCGTTCGAGTCGAACGGGCTCGCGGTGATGTTGAGGCTGACGTCGTGGTTGTAGCCCGGCGTCGACGTGTCGAAGGTCAGCGTGTGGGTCATGCCGGTCGTGTTGCCGGTGGCCTCGCTGTTCTCGAACACGATGGTGGTCGCGCCGGCCACGGCCGTGGTCGGGAACGAGGCGTAGGAGGTGATGCTGTCGTTCGCGGTCCAGGTCAGCGTCTGGTCCGCGGCGGCGGATGCGGCGCCGGCCGCGGTGCCGGCGGCGGGCAACCCCACCACCAGCCCCAGGACGGTGAGCGCCGCGACGAGCGCGGCGGACAGAGCTCTTGCTCGAAACATGTCGACGAAGCCTTTCTTGGAATTCGCCAAACGGGTTCTCGACGAACCGGGCCTCAGGGGAACGTGACGCAACCCGGCCACAGGTACGTGACCAACAGGTCGATCTCCACGCGACGAGACCAAACGTCTGAACGCCGGAGAGGCGGAACCGCGGGCCGGCGCGGGCGCACCACGCCGGCCCCCCGTCCGGCTACAGCTGGCGCACCCGGATGTTGCGGAACTCGATCAGGTCGTTGTCACTGTGGTTCTGCAGTCCGACGTAACCGCTCGCGAACTGCCGCAGATCCGTCGGCGGGTCGCCCTCGCGCGAGGACTCCTTGCCCGGCGTGTTGTCGAACTCGTTGATCACCGTGCCGTTGCGGATGATCGTGTAGTGCTGTCCGACGACGCGGATCTCGTAGGTGTTCCACTGATCCTTCGGCGTGACGCCGGCGTCCGGGAGGTCGACGCGGTCGAAGTTGTAGATCGACCCCGTCTTCTGCGGTTCACCGGTGTCCCCGTCGTAGATCTGGACCTCCTGTCCACAGTAGATCGCGACCCAGGCCGCCGAGTCGCGCGCGGCGCCGACGGTGCCGCAACTGCCCGGTGGTCGCTGGTCGAGTGGCGTCCGGACATCCGGGAACCGGACGAAGACGCCGCTGTTGGCGCGGTGGCCCTCCGGTGCGATGTCCTTGAACTCCAGCTTCAGCGAGAAGTCCCCGAACGCCTTCTTCGCGTACCAGAGCATGCCCAGCCCGCCGGAGGATCTCAGCGAGCCGTCCGGCTGGATGGCGAACCTGCCGGACGGGGCCTGGGCCCAGCCCAGCAGGGACTGGTCGGTGCCGTCGAAGATCGCGTCGTAGCCGGTGGTGCCGGCCTTGCCGATGTCCGAGGCCTTGGCCGCGTTGTTCAGCTTCGTCTGCTGGTTCGCGCTGAGGATGCCGAGGTTCCGCAGCCGCTGCACGACCGTGCTGACGTGGTTGACGAACGCCGCGTGGGTGGCCCACGTGCTCTCGTCGTCGATCATGTCGTCGACCTTGCAGCCGCCGCCGGCGTTCTTGTTCACGACCCTCGTGTCGGTGTCGCCGAACGTCACGGTGGTGTTCGGGTCGGACGACTGGCAGCCGACGCTGACCGGCACCCGGATGTTCGCCGTCGTGCCGTCCGCGTAGGTCACGACGAGCTTCGCCGTGAACGGCCCCACGCGGGTGTAGGTGTGCCGCGGGTTGGCCTCGGTGGACGTCTTGCCGTCACCGAAGTCCCAGTCGTAGGACACACCGCCGGCCTTCGTGCCGTTGAACTGGTAGGTCAGCGGCTTGTTCTGCACCGCGACCTGCGAGGCGGCCGGCAACGGGGTGGGCGCCCCACCGTGGTAGCTGACGCGGATCAGCTTCTGGTTGGGATCGAGGCTGAAGAACCCGCCCGCGTAGTCGAGCATGTAGAGCGCGCCGTCCGGACCGAACCGGGCGTCCATCCAGCTCTGCAGCCTGTTGTCGCCGGACCCGGCACCGATGATCTTGCCGAGCGTCTCGGCGAACGCCGGTGGCTGGTGCGTCGGGACGCCCGCCGGGTCCACGGTCACCGCGACCCGGTTGGCCGGGTTCGACTCGTCACCGATGAGCCACTTGTCGTCCCAGTACTCCGGCCACGCGACACCGGACTTGGTGTCGACCCGGTCGCGGTGGTACGTCGGCCCGGACATGATGGCCTGGCCGCCGCCCCGCAGGTACGGCTCGGTGTAGACCGCGTCGGCCTTGTTGTAGGTCGGGATCGAGCTACCCGGCCGCTTCGGGAAGACCGGGCCGCCGCCGTCCGGTGAGTACCAGATCATGTTGTCCTTGATCGGCGGCAGCTCCACGCGGCCGGTGTTGCGCGGCGAGGTGTTCAACGGGTGGTCGCAGTCGTACCAGCCGGTCAGCACGTCGGCGTCGTCGTTGCTGCGGTCCCGGTAGGGCTGCCGGTTGCCCATGCAGTACGGCCAGCCGTGGTTGCCGGCCTCGGTGATGACGGTCGCGGTCTCGTACTTCGCCGGGCCCAGGTCGGGGTTCGGCGAGGAAGCGTCCGGACCGACCCAGCCCGCGGTCAGCCAGTCGTGCTCGGGGTCGATGGCCAGGCGCGCGATGTTGCGCACGCCCATCACGTAGATCTCCGGGCGGGCCTTGTCGGTCCCCGGCGGGAACAGGTTGCCCTGCGGGATCGTGTAGGTGCCGTCCGCCTCCGGGTGGATGCGGATGATCTTGCCGGCCAGGTCGTTCGTGTTGCCGGCGGTGCGGCGCGCGTCCTGGAACGAGATGCCCTGGTACTCGGCCTCCCAGTTGTTCCCGGAGTAGCCCTGCGAGCCCTGCGACGAGTTGTTGTCGCCGGACCCGACGTAGAGGTTGCCCGCCGCGTCGAACGCCATGCCACCACCCGCGTGGCAGCAGCTGTGGATCTGCACCGGCCACTGCAGCAGGTCCTTGCGGGTGGCCTGGTCGAGCGTCTGGTTCTGCGGGTCGTAGGTGAACCGCGAGATCGTGCGCAGACCGATCCGCTTGTCGCGGTCGATCGAGGCGTGCGGCATCCAGTAGACGTAGAGCCAGCCGTTCTCGCCGAACTTCGGGTCGAGGACGATGCCGAGCAGGCCCTCCTCGTTCTTGACCAGCTCGTCACCGCTACCGCGGTTGCCCATCACGTCGAGCGTGGTGAGCAGCTTGGCCTTCTTGGCGACCGGGTCCCACTGGTGGATCGTCCCGCAGCCCTTGCCGATGTCCGGGTTGGTCCAGTCGTTGGGCTGGGGCACGGTGTTGCCCGCGCAGGCCGCCTTGCCGACGTAGAACACGCGGCCGTTGGGGGCGATCGTCATGCCGTGCGGCTCGCCGATCTGGTCGAGCTGGCCCGGCTGGTTCTTCGGCGTCAGCCGCTCGATCGTGTAGTTCGAGGCGATCGAGGCCTGGCAGTCCGCGCGGACCATGCCGGTCGTCCAGCGCAGCGCCCCGAGGAGGTGGGTGCGGAACGCGGCCTCGCCGTAGCTGCCGTCGGTGCCGCCCATGCCGGTGTAGAACGACCGGCCGCCTTCGTAGTCGCGGCACCAGGAGATCGGGTGGAACGGGCCGTTGGCGCCCTGGCCCGGGTCGTACTTCCACTCCTCCACCTGCGCGATGGTGTGCACGGTGCCCACCGGGTTCGGGTCCCAGTTGCGCCACCGGTCGGTGCGGGTGATGTTCAGCGGCAGGCCGGCGTTGGCCGGGTGGTGCCGGTCGAGGACGTCGACGACCGCCTGCTGCGGCTCCGGCTCGGGCGGCGGCACCGCGTCGGCCGTGTACAGCGACCACTCCGCGAGCTGGACCAGCGGCTCGCCGGAGTTCTCGGTGATGTTGAGCCGGTAGTGCGCGTACGCGGTGTCGTTGTCCACCTCGAACTCGCGGCGCTGGAAGCGGTCCGGGAAGTCCTCATCGGACCGGGAGTCCAGGTCGGTCCAGTTCGTACCGTCCGAGGAGCCCTGCAGGGTCCAGTTCTTCGGGTCGCGGCCGGCGAAGTCGTTGGCCGAGGTGAGCGCGTACTTGGTGACGACGGCCGGCTCTTCGAGCTCGTAGGCCACCCAGCCGGTCGGGTTGAACGTCAGCCACTTGGTCTGCTCCTGGCCGTCGTTCAGCTTCTCCTTGGTCTCGTTCGGCGGGTTCTCCGCGCTCGCGGTGATCCCCGACGCCGGCAGGGCGGGCGGCACGGCGCCGACCGGCCGGGTGCCGATCAGGCCGGTGAACCACTCGGAGTCGGGCTGGAACTTGGCGGCGTCCGCGATGCCGAGGTAGCCGTTGCCGGCCGCGATGTAGTTCTGGAGCGCGGCCTCCTGGTCTGCGTTGAGCGACGAGCCCTCGGCGGAGAGGAACACGACGCCGCGGTAGTGGGCCAGGTTCTCCGGGGTGAAGGTCCTGGGGTCGGTGGTGACGGAGACGGTCATGCCGTGCTGCGCGCCGAGGCCGGCGATCGCGTCGGTGGCGCGCTCGACCGGGTCCTTCTGGTCAGCGGCCGCGCCGTGGAAGACCAGCACGTTGACCCCGCCACCCGCGGCCAGCACCTTCGGCGCCGCTGCCGGGGCCGTCGCCTTGGCGGGGGCCGCGGCCACGACGGCGGGTGCGGCCAGGGTGCCGAAGGTCATCGCCGCGCCGATCATCACCACCGCGGCGGTTCGCCAGGCTCGCCGCCTGGTCAGGTCACTGGGAACTCTTCGTCCCATCCCTCGCTCCTTCATTCGGTTGGGTTGTCTGGAAGTCACCGGTGGCCCGCGTGCGTGCTGGAGCTCTGCTGCTGGGCCGTCTCGTGCTGGTGGGCGTGGAAGCGGTCGATGGCCTCCTGCGCGCCGGCGGGCATGCTGCCGTCCGAGTTGCGGACGAGGAACAGCCCGACCATGCCGCCGTCCGCGTGGAACTGGACGTGGCAGTGGTACATCCACACGCCCGGCCCGACGCCGTCGCCGGCGACCACCTGGAAGCCGAACGAGTCACCCGGGTTGAGGTCCTTGTTGTCGATCGCCCGGGTGTGCACGTCGTCGCCGCTGCCGAGCAGCCCTGTCCGGGTGTCGGCCCAGCGGTGCGCGTGCAGGTGGAAGGTGTGCAGCTGGTTGCCGTGGCCGATGCACACGAACTCCACCCGCTGGCCGTGGTTGGCCTCGAACATCGGGGTGTCCGGGGCCATCTTGTTGTTGATGGACATCTCGTTGAACACGACGGTGAACTGCTTGTCCGGCAAGGGATCCCCGACCTTGCGGACGATCAGCCCGCCGTAGAGGCCGCGCGCGATGCCGGTCGTGCCGTGGTCGCCCATCGCGTGGTCGTGGTAGTGCCAGAACCCGGCGCTGCCGGGAATCCAGAAGCCGCCCGCCTTGCGGGCGGTGCGGGTGCGCCAGGTGTAGGTGCGGGTCTCACCCGGCTCGTTGAAGGAGGCGTTGAGCGGGCTGCCGTCGGACGCGGTGTCGTAGTCCACGCCGTGCGGGTGGATCGACAGCCGCTGGTCGGTGTTGTTGACCAGCTCGATCTCGAGGGTGTCGCCCTCGTAGATCTCCAGCAGCGGGCCGGGAATCGTGGCCTGGCCCGGACCGAGGCCGTAGCCGACCAGCCCGCCCTCGACCGGCTCCGCGTAGATCGTGACCTGGCGGAGCTTGCCGCGCGCCTGCGCGGAAGCCTCGACCGAGAACGGCGCCGCACTGCCGTTCACGACGAGGGGGCTCACCAGTCCGGCCGCGGCTCCGGCCAGCATGGATCGGCGCGACCACCGGGCGCGCTGGGCAGGTTCGTCCATAGTGGATCTCCGTTCGTGGACACCGGGGTCGTCGGGAGGGCAGGGCCGGCTCACCGCTCGGCGCGAGCGGTGCCGGGGGATGACGGGATGGGCAGGGGGTGGGATCGACGGGCGGATCGACGCTGGGATCGACGGTGGGATCGACGCTGCGGCGCACCGTGGATGGCACGCGGGTCCGCGGTCGGCGCACGGCTGTGCAGGCTGCCGGGCACCGGCGCGGTGACATCCGTTGTCACGCTGCCTCGCCTTTCATCCGGCGGAGACCGCCGGGTGTCCCTCACGCTGGCTGTCGCGTTGGCTGTCGTGTGGCTGTCGTGTCGGCTCGGGTATCGGCCGTGGTTGGTGCAGGAAAAGCCGCTTCCGATGAAACGACTCGAACTTATGTCTCCGAGCAACAAAAGTTAAGAGGCCAAACGGACTAACGAGTGACTCACCGCGTCGCTGGCAACCGCCTGAGCAGCGTTGTTACGGTCTGTTAGTTCACCCGTTGACCGAATGGTGGAATTTCGCCACGACCTGCGGTCGTAGTCGGACAGTTCCGCCGGCCGGCTACCGTGCGTCTCGGGGACGGCTTCCGACACGGGCGGGCTCGCGCTCACGCTGCTCGTCGCCGTGCTCGCCGGGTTCGGCTGGACCGCCGCCGGGCCGGCGCGGCCCGCCGACGCCGCCCCGCGACCGTCCCGTCAGGACAGTTGGGCCGTGGTCCGAGCCGGAGCGTGGCGACGTCCGCCGACCGCACCGAGCACGACGGCACCGTGACCGTGCTCGGGTCACGTTCAACGGCGCACGTTATCCGGCGCGCACTCCGGGGTAGCCGGGCACCGAAAGGGGGTTGCCTTGGCCACCGAAGTGATGGACGTCCGGCAACAAAGGGGATTCTTCGGGCACCCGCGAGCACTCGGGACCCTGTTCGGGCTCGAGATGTGGGAGCGGTTCTCGTTCTACGGGATGCAGGGGATCCTCACGATCTACCTGTACTACTCGGCCACCGAGGGCGGGCTGGGGCTCTCGCAGGCGGCCGCC
Organism: Actinophytocola sp.; assembly: GCF_036555685.1. GTDB lineage: Bacteria > Actinomycetota > Actinomycetes > Mycobacteriales > Pseudonocardiaceae > Actinophytocola. Next base: position 17,583 of record NZ_DATBKY010000296.1, read on the forward strand.
ACGAGCATCGTCGGCGCGTACGGCGGGCTCGTCTACCTGTCCGCCGTGATCGGCGCCTGGCTCGCCGACCGGATGTTCGGCTCCGAGCGGGTCCTGTTCGCCAGCGCCGTGCTGATCATGTTCGGCCACATCTCGCTCGCGCTGCTGCCCGGCTCCGCCGGGGTCGGCGCCGGCCTGGTGCTCGTCGCGCTCGGCAGCGGCGGGCTGAAGGCCAACGCCACGTCGATCGTGGGCGGGTTGTACGAACCGGAGGACGAGCGTCGCGACGCCGGGTTCTCCTTGTTCTACATGGGCATCAACATCGGCGCGTTCGCCGGCCCGCTGCTGACCGGCCTCGCCCAGCAGAACCTCGGCTTCCACTACGGGTTCGGGCTCGCCGCGATCGGCATGGCGCTCGGGCTGGTGCAGTACGCCTTCGGGCGCCGCAACCTCGGGCCCCGGGCGGACGTGGTGCCCAACCCGCTGCCGCCGGCACGCCGGCCACTCGTCTTCGGGGTCGCGCTGGGCGCGGTCGTGGTGATCGTCCTGCTGGTGCTGTCCGGCGCGATCACGGCCGCCAACCTCGCACTGATCACGTTCGTGGTGATCGCGGCGGCGTCGGTCGCCTACTTCGCCGTGATCCTGTCCAGCAGGCGCATCGACCCGCTGGAACGCCGCCGGGTGTTCGGCTTCATCCCGATGTTCCTCGCGAGCTTCGTGTTCTTCTCGCTGTTCCAGCAGCAGTTCACGGTCGTCGTGATCTACGTCGACGAGCGGCTCGACCGGCACCTGTTCGGCTGGGAGATGCCGGTGGCGTGGGCGAACGCGATCAACCCGATCTTCATCATCCTGCTCGCCGGCGCCTTCGCGGCGCTGTGGACGAAGCTCGGCCCGCGCCAGCCGTCGACGCCGGCGAAGTTCACGCTCGCCACGATCACCGCGGGGATCGCGTTCCTGCTTTTCCTGCCGTGGAGCGCAAACACGGGCAACACCACCCCGCTGTACGCGCTCGTGCTGATCCTGCTGCTGTTCACGATCGCGGAACTGCTGCTCTCCCCCGTCGGCCTGTCGCTCGCCACCAAGCTCGCGCCGGAGGCGTTCCGCACGCAGATGGTCGCGCTGAACTTCCTGTCGGTCGCGCTCGGCACCGCCGCGGCCGGGTTCTTCGCGGAGAACTACGACCCCGAGCACGAGGCGCCGTACTTCCTCGTGGTCGGCGGCGCGGCCGTCCTCTTCGGACTGATCCTCGCGGCGTGCGTCCCGTGGATCCGGCGGCTCATGCCCGGGGTGCACTGACCGCCCGGACATACCGCCTGACCGGCGGTCGGCCGACACGGTCAGGTGATCAACCGGTCCGTCAGCTGACGTCGAACACGGCCTTGCCGCCGACCTGGCGGTCGCGCAGGGCGGCGGCCGCGTCGGCGAACCGGTCCAGCGGGCCGCGCCAGCCGATCTCCACGGCGAGGTCGCCGGACGCGACGAGCCGCACGAGGTCGGCCAGGTCCGCGCCGACCGGGCCGGTGTTGAGGAACGAGGTCAGCGACTTGGCCGGGCCGATCGTCGCGTAGGGCGGGAAGACCGCGGGGTCGCCGGAGCTCCAGCCGATGCTCTGCAGGCTGCCGCCCGGGGAGAGCAGCTGCCAGCCCGCGACGAGCTGCGGCCCGCCGACGTTGTCCAGCACGACGTCCACCGGCTCGCCGATCCCGTCCAGCCCGACGACGACCTCGTCGGCGCCGAGCCCCTCGCCGCGCGCGAGCGAGCCGACCGAGGCGATCACGTGGGCGCCGGCCATCTTCGCGAGCCGGACCGCGAACCGGCCGACCCCGCCGGACGCGCCGGTGACCAGCACGCGCCGCCCGAGCAGCGCGCCGGCGGCGCGCAACGCGCGCAGGGCGGCCACACCGGCGACCGGGAGCGCGGCCGCCTGGGCGAGGTCCACCATCGCCGGCACCTCGGCGATCGAATCGGGCGGCACCACCACTCGCTCGGCGAAGGCGCCCGGCGCGAGGCCGGCGACGCGAGTGCCGGGCGCGAGCGAGCCGCCCCAGAGCACGACCCCGGCGACGTCCGAGCCGAGCACCGAGCCCGGCGGCACCCGGCCGGAGCGGGCGTCGTTCAGATCGCCGCGGTTGAGCGAGGCGTGCCGCACCTCGACGAGGATCCCGTCCCGCGCGACCGGTTCGGCCACGTCGGACAGCCGCACCGCGTCCGGCGCCACCGGATCCACCACGAGTGCTCGCATCGTCGACCCCCACTCGGCCCGAGTTGACCCTAACCTCATTCGGGCTGGCAGCCCGGACACCAGACCGTGCCGCGCCCGCCCGCGCGGCCGTGCGAGAGCGTCGTGCCGCAGCGCGGGCAGGACCCGGCCGGCTCGTCGCGGCGGCCGGTCAGCCAGGACTTGCGCGGCGGCACCCGCCCGGCCGGGATGGCCTGGCGCAGCACCGAACGCAGCCGGCCGTGGATGCGCTTGACGTCCTCTGTGGACAGATCAGTGCCCTTGCGGCGCGGGTTGACCCGGGCGCGCCACAGGATCTCGTCGGCGAGCAGGTTGCCGATGCCGCCGAGGACCGACTGGTCGGTGAGCGTGGCCTTCACCTGGCGCCGCCGGCCGAGCAGCTCGCCGAGCTCCTTCGCGGTGACGTCGAGGGCGTCCGGCCCGACCTCGCCGAGGATCCGGTCGACCTGCCGGTCGTCGGCGAGCCGGAGGCCCTGGAGCTTGCGCATGTCCCGGAAGCGCAGCTCCCCACCCTCGAACACGAACACGACCCGGTCGTGCGGATGCCGCTTCTCGTCCGGTTGGTCAGCCGCTGCCCAGCGCAGCTCGCCGGTCATGCCGAAGTGGAGCATGACGGTGTCGGCGCCGTCGGTCGGGGCGAGGAGCCACTTGCCGTGCCGGCGCGGCTTGCCGAACCGGCGGCCGCGCAGTCCGTCGTCGAACCGCTGCGCGCTCGTGCCGCGGAGCACCTGCGCGTCGAGCACGTCGACGCGGCGGATCGGGGTGCCCGTGTGCGCGGCGAGCACCCGGCGAAAGCCCTCGACATCGGGAAGTTCAGGCATGTCAGCTGGGGTAACCGGCGTGCCCGTCCGGGAAACAGGTGTACCGCGGTTCGCACCGGGTAGCCGTGCTCGATGGGCGATCGACGTTCGGAGGAGCCGGTCACCGTCGCGGTCACGCGGGTGATCCGGCCGGGCAAGGAACAGGAGTTCGCCGAGTGGGCGGACGAGGTCGACAAGGCGGCGGCGGAGTTCGACGGTCATCTGGGCGGGATCCGGCTGCACGACGCGCAGGGCATGAACCACCTCGTGTACCAGTTCGACTCCGAGCCGAACCTCAAGGCGTGGGAGGAGTCGCCGCAGCGGCGGAACCTGATCGCGCGCGGCGACCGCATCTCCGAGCGCGGCGCGACGTCGGCGTCCGGGCTGCACAACTGGTTCAACATCTCCGGTGAGTCCCCGAAGTGGAAGGCTTTCCTGCTCACCTGGGCCGCCGCGTACCCGACGCTGCTGCTGGTGAGCATGGGCCTGATGGCGGTCCTGCCGCAGCTGCCCCGCTTCGTGCTGCTCGCGATCACCTCCGGCATCCTGACCGCGCTGCTGACGTGGGTCATCCTGCCGCGCGTCAACCGGCAGGCCCGCCCCTGGCTGCTCCGCGGTGCCCACCCGAGCCCGACGGAGGACCTGGAGGGGTGACGCCCCCTCCACGCGGGCGGCGTGGTCAGACCGGGTAGGTGACCGCCTCGGTCGCCTTCACCGTCGCCCACAGCCGGGTACCCGGGGCCAGCGCCAGCTCCGCCACCACCACCGGCGTGATGTCCGCGAGCACCGGCGGGAGGCCGTCCAACCGCGCCCGCACCGTGTGGGCGTGCTGCTCCAGCCCGGCGACCGTCACCGGCCAGCAGTTGCGGGGGCTGCCCGACGGCTCGGTCGCGTGCAGGCTCACCGCGTTCGGCGGGAACGCCACGTACACCGCACCCGACGCGGGCACGGCCACCGTGAACGTCCCACCGCCGGGCAGCGAAACCGTGGTCCCGGACGCCGTGCCGCGGTACAGGTTCAACCCGACGAGGTGCGCGACGTAGTCGGTCCGGGGCGCGCGGGCGACCTCGGCCGGTGGCCCCGCCTGGACGACCCTGCCCTCCTCGACGATCACGATCCGGTCCGCCAGCACCATCGCGTCCAGCGGGTCGTGGGTGACGAGCAGCGTGTGGCCCGGGTACTCGCCGAGGTGGCGCGCGAGCTCGGCACGGATGTGCAGCCGGTTGCTCGCGTCGAGCGCGGCCAGCGGCTCGTCCAGCAGCAGCAGCGCGGGGTCGGTGGCCAGCGCCCGCGCGAGCGCCACCCGCTGCGCCTGCCCGCCCGACAGCGACCGCGGCCGCGTGCCGGCGAACTGCTCGAGGCCGACCTTCGCGAGCCAGTCCCGCGCCCGCATGCGGGCCGGGTGCCGCGCCATGCCCTGCGCGCGCAGTCCGAAGGCGACGTTGTCGAGCGCGCTCAGGTGGTTGAACAGCAGGTAGTCCTGGAACACGACGCCCGCGAACCGCTCCTCGGCCGGCACGAACACCCGCGGCGGCTCGTCCCACACCGTGTCGTCGAGCCGGATGGAGCCGGTCGTGACCGGCAGCAGGCCCGCGAGCGCCCGCATCGCGGTCGTCTTGCCCGCGCCGTTGGGTCCCAGCAGCGCGACGACCTCGCCGGGCACGATCGACAGGTCGAGGTCGAGGCGGAACCCGGAGGCGCGGCTGACGTGCAGGTCGGCGTGCAGCGTCATGTCGGCCCTGTCATGACAGTCCGCGCAGCCACCGGTCCCGCAGGCTCACCAGCACCACGATCGAGACGATGAGCAGCACGATGCTCAGCACGATCGCCGCGCCGGGGTCGGTCTCCAGCGCGAGGTAGACGGCGAGGGGCATGGTCGTCGTCTTACCAGGGAAGTTGCCCGCGAACGTGATGGTGGCGCCGAACTCGCCGAGCGCCCGGGCCCAGCACAGCACGGTCCCGGCAACCACGCCGGGCGCGATCGAGGGCAGCGTGACCCGCCGGAACGTCAGCCAGCGGGACGCCCCCAGCGTGGCCGCGGCCTCCTCGTAGCGCGGGTCGGCCGCACGCAGCGCCCCCTCGACCGCGATGACCAGGAACGGCATCGCCACGAACGCCTCCGCCACGACGACCCCGGCCGTGGTGAAGGGCAGCGAGATGCCGAACCAGTCGTGCAGGTACTGCCCGACGAGCCCGCGGCGGCCGAGCACCAGCAGCAGCGCCACGCCGCCGACCACCGGCGGCAGCACGAGCGGGACCGTGACCAGGGCCCGCAGCACGCCCCGGCCGGGCAGGTCGCCGCGGGCCAGCAGCCACGCGAGCGGCACGCCGAGCACCACGCACACGGCCGTCGCGAGGCTCGCGCACACGAGCGACAGCGCCAGCGCCTGGCCGACCTCGGCACTGAGCAGCTGCTCGGTCAGGGTGGACCAGGGCGCGCGGACGAGCAGCCCGGCCAGCGGCACGACCAGGAAGGCCAGGCCGACGAAGGCGGGCACGGCGAGGACGGCGGGAAGCCGTCCTCGCCGGCGCCCCCGCCGCGCGCCCCGGGTGGCCTGATCTGTCACGGCTTGTCGAAGCCGGCCTCCGTCAGCACGGCCTGTCCCTCGTCCGACAGCACGAAGTCGACGAACGCCTCGGCCCCTTCGGGGTTCGGCGCGTCCTTCAGCACGGCGATCGGGTACACGTTGACCGCGTCCGCGGCCTCGGGGAACTCGATGCCCTCGACCTCCTCGCCCCCGGAGTTCACGTCGGTCTGGTAGACCAGCGCGGCGTCGACCTCGCCGAGCCGCACCTTCGTCAGCACGGCCTTGACGTCCTGCTCCAGGGTGTCCGGCTGCGGCGTGATGCCGGCGGCCTCGAAGACCTTCTCCGCGGCGGCACCGCACGGGACCTCGGGCGCGCACAGGGCGATCTTCTTGCTCGCGTCCGCGAAGTCGTCGAGGCTCCTGATGCCGCCCGGGTTGCCCTTCGGCACGGCGATCATCAGCGTGTTGCTGACGAAGTCGGTCGGCTCGGACGCGTTGCCCGCGTCGACGACCTCGTCCATGTTCTTCGGCGCCGCCGAGGCGAACACGTCGGCGGGCGCGCCGTCGTTGATCTGCTTGGACAGCGCCGAGCTGCCGGCGTAGTCGAATGTGACCTTCGCGTCCGGGTTCTCCTCCTGGAACCGCCTGCCGATCGCGTCGAAGGACTCGGTCAGCGACGCGGCCGCGAACACGGTGATGCCGCCGGAGACCCCGGCCTTCGCCGACGTCGGCGCGGAACCCGCCGGGTTGCCGTCGTCGCTGCCGCAGGCGGCCGACGCGAGGGACACGGCGGCGAGGGCGGCCAGCACGACCGCCCGGAGTGATCGGCTCATGAGGACTCCGGGATCTCGACGACGACGTGGGTGGACTTGATCGATGCGACGGCGACGCTGCCTTCCTCGAGGCCGAGCTCCTCCGCGGCCTCCCTGCTCATCAGGGACACCAGCCGGAACGGCCCGGCCTGCATCTCGACCTGGGCCATCACGCCGTCCTTGACGACGCGGGTGACGATGCCGCGCATGCGGTTGCGCGCGGAGGCGGCCACGGTGACCCCGGGCTCCGGTGCGTCGGCCTGCCGCTGGACGAAGGCCGCCAGCTCGTGGCCTTCGACCGCCAGGCGGCCGTTCTCGGTGTGGACGGCCGGCAGCCGGCCCATGTCGATCCAGCGGCGCACGGTGTCGTCGCTGACGCCCAGCAGGTCAGCGGCCTCGCTGATCCGCAACTTTGGCATGTGGGGCAGTCTAGCTCCGCAGATTCGGAGTAATACGGATCTCCTGGCGGATGTTGCGGAACCGTGCTCGTTGCGATCTTGGATTAGGTTGGGGCCATGAGGATCGGACTCGGAGCGCCGGTGTCCGGCGCGTGGGCCACGCCGGAGAACATCGCGCGGTTCGCCGCCCACGCCGAGGAGCTGGGCTACGACTCGCTGTGGACGTTCCAGCGGCTGCTGGTCGGCGCGGACGACGACCTCGCCCCGGTGTACCGCAGCGTGCTCGACCCGATGCTGGCGCTGACCTACGCCGCCGCGCACACCTCGCGCATCCGGCTCGGCGTGGCCGTGGTGAACATGCCGTTCGTGTCCCCGGTCGTGCTCGCCAAGCAGGCCACGACGCTCGACGTGCTGAGCGGCGGGCGGCTGGACCTGGGGCTGGGCAACGGCTGGTACGAGCCCGAGTTCACCGCGACCGGCGCCTCCCCGGCCCGGCGCGCCGCCCGCGCCCGCGAGTACGTCCAGGTGCTGCGCACGCTCTGGACCGACGAGGTCGCCTCGTTCGACGGCGAGTTCTACACGATCCCGCCGAGCCGGCTGGTGCCCCGGCCGGTCCAGCCGGGTGGCCCGCCGATCCTGCTCGGCGGCACCGTGCCGGCCGCGCTGAAGCGGGCGGGGCGGCTCGGCGCCGGCTGGCTCTCCGTCAGCGCCACCAACCTCGACCGGATCGGCGAGCAGATCGCCGTCGTGGTCGACGCGGCGCGCGAGGCGGCGACCGCGACCCCGCGGATCGTCGTGCGCGGGGTGGTGCGCGCCGGCGAGCGGCGGGGCCGGCTGTCCGGGTCGTACGACGAGATCCGCGCGGACGCCGAGTGGCTCGCCGGCCAGGGCGTCACCGAGCTGTACTACGACCTGAACTGGGACAAGCAGGTCGGCAACCCGGACGTGTCCGTGGCCTCGGCCACGCAACGCGCGGCCGAGATCATCGAGGCTTTGGCACCAACACGGGCGTGATCTTCGACCGACCAAAGGTGACCTCAGGGGACCGTGACGGCAGGCAACCACCACCAACCCAACATCCGCGCACCATCCGCTGGAACGCAACGGACACGTCAAATTCCGGGGAGGCGGGAGGGCACCGGCACGCGCATGAGGTCGGCGGCGACCACGATGTCGCCGTCGAACACCGCGGCGGCCTCCTCGTGGAAGGGCGCCGGGTCGGGGTAGCGACTGGAGAAATGCGTCAGCACGAGCCTGCGTACCCCACACTCGGCGGCCACCCGGGCGGCCTGCGCGGCCGTGAGGTGGGCGTAGTCGCGTGCCAGGTCCGCGTCCCGGTCGAGGAACGTCGACTCGATCACGAGCAGGTCGGCCCCGTCGGCGAGTTCGTACACCCCGTCGCAGAGCCGGGTGTCCATGACGAACGCGAACCGCTGGCCGCGGCGCGGCTCGCTGACCTCCTCGACGCGGACCGTCCGGCCGCGATGGTGGAGCACGCCTTCCCGGTGCAGCACCCCGATGTCCGGCCCGCTGATGTCCAACCGGGACAGCTCGGCGGGCAGCATGCGGCGGCCGTCGGGTTCGACGAGCCGGTAGCCGAACGCGTCGATCCGGTGGTCCAGCTCGCGGGCCTCGAGCGTGCCGAACGGACCGGTGGCGATCGTCCCGCCGCGCGCGACGGGCTCCTCGCGCAGCTCGGTCCGCTCGTGGAACGGCGTGGCGTACCGCATGCGCGCGAAGTACTCCGCGCCCGAGGCCGGGTAGTGCGCGACGACCGGGTGCGGCACGCGGTCGAGCGAGAGCCGCTGCACGACGCCCGGGACGCCGAGGCAGTGGTCGCCGTGGAAGTGCGTGAGGCAGATGCGGTCGACGTCGTGCGAGCTCGCCCCGGCCAGCAGCAGCTGCCGCTGCGTGCCCTCGCCGGGGTCGAAGAGCAGGCCGAGCCCGTCCCAGCGCAGCAGGTAGCCGTTGTGGTTGCGGTAGCGCGTGGGCGCCTGGCTGGCCGTTCCCAGTACCAACAACTCGCGCGTGGACACCGTGCCAGCTTGACGCATTCGGGGCACGATGACTGGAATGGGCCCGGTGATCGCCACGTGACGGAAACTCCACCCCTGGTCAGTCCCTTGGTCACGGCGGACTCGGTGACGTTCCGGCTGCCGGACCGGGACGAGCCGACCGACGAGCCGACCCTGGACGGGGCGCGGCTGCTGCCCGCGCTCTCGCTGCCGGACGCCGGGCTCGACTTCGTGCACGACGAGGGCGAGTGGCGGCTCACGCTCCCCCGGCCACCGGTACACCGCATGGAGTACAAGTTCCGGCTGCACCGCCCTGCGGGCGACGCCGAGGAGATCTGCGACCCGGCGAACCCGCTGCGTGCTCCGGGCGCGTTCGGCGACAAGTCGGTCGTCGAGTTCCCCGGCTACGCCGCGCCCGCGTGGCTCACGGCCGAACGCGTGCCCGGCGAGTACGTCGACCTCTCGATCCCCGCACCGCTGCTCGAACACGACGTCGACGCGCGCGTGTGGACCCCGGGAGACCCCGACGAGCCCTTACCGCTGCTCGTCGCGCACGACGGTCCGGAGTACGACCGGCTGGCCGACCTCACCGGGTTCGCCGCCGCGATGATCGCCGAGGAGCGGCTTCCGCGCTGCCGCGTGGCGCTGCTCGCCCCCGGTGCCCGCGACGACAACTACTCGGCCAACCCGTGGTACGCCGCCACCCTGCACCAGCGGATCCTGCCCGCGCTGCGCGACGCCGTCGCGGTCACCGGGCCGGTCGCCGGAATGGGCGCGAGCCTCGGCGGGCTCGCCATGCTCCACGCCCAGCGCGCGCTGCCCGGCCTGTTCGGCGGGCTGTTCCTGCAGTCCGCGTCGTTCCTCACGATCGAGCTCGACCCCCAGGAAAGCGGGCGGTTCTCGAAGTTCGCCCAGGTCAGCACGTACGTGGCGAAGGTGCAGGCGGAGGGCGCGCCGTTCGAGTCCGTGCCGACGGTGCTGACCTGCGGGCTCGCCGAGGAGAACCTGGCCAACAACCGCCAGATGGTCCTCACGCTCGTCGCGCACGGCTACGACGCGCGGCTGGTCGAGGTGCCGGACGCGCACAACTACGTCGGCTGGCGGGACGCGTTCGATCCCGCGCTCGCCGAACTGCTCCGCGAGCTGTGGGAGGTCTGATGCGCCGCGAACAGCACGAGATCGGCGGCGGCACGCTGATCGTCTACGGGCACTACGGGCGGCCGTTCCTCGTCTTCCCGTCCGAGCAGGGCCGCGCCTGGGACTTCGAGAGCAACGGCATGATCGACGCGGTCCGCGGGCTGCTCGACGACGGCCGGGTCAAGCTGTACTGCGTGGACTCGTTCGACGCGGCGTCGTGGTCGAACAGCTCGCTGCCGCTGGACCAGCGCGCGCAGCAGCACGGCGTGTACGAGTCGTGGATCACGGGCGACATCGTGCCGGCCATCCACCACGACTGCGGTGGCCCGCAGGACATCGGCACGCTCGGCTGCTCGCTCGGCGCGTTCCACGCCGTCCTCTTCGGACTGCGCCGCGCCGACCTGTTCCCCTTCGCGTTCGGCATGTCCGGCAACTACGACCCGGCCACCTGGAACGGCTGGGGCGACCGCGCGGACGCGGCGTACTTCACCAACCCGGTTGACTTCGTGCCCAACCTGCACGGCGACCACCTGAACTGGCTGCGCGACCGGCTGTCGGTCCTGCTCGTCGTCGGGCAGGGGCAGTGGGAGGACACGACCGGGTCGCTGCCGTCCACCCAGCACTTCGCGCACCTGTTGCGCGAGAAGGGTTTGCGCTGCGAGCTGGACGTGTGGGGGCACGACGTCCCGCACGACTGGCCGTCCTGGCGTGCGCAGCTGGCCCACCACCTGCCCCGGTTCTGTTAGGAGGCCCCGGATGCCCGATCGCACCGAACACCTGCTGGGTCTGTTGCTGGGTACCGAGGAGGACTGGCCGCGAGCCTTCGAGGAGCTCGTCCGCAGGCTCGGCCCGGTGCGCCACGACGGGCGTTCGCACACGCTGCGCACGGAACGGATCACGATCGAGCCGTTCGACCTGCGCGCGACCCCGCGCTACCACCTGGTCATCGACCGGCTGGCGCACTGGTACTACGTGCCCCGCGAGTGGCTGAAGAAGGTCGCGCTGATGAACGACGTGTACCTGCTGAACAGCCCGTTCACGTTCCAGTCGATGGAGAAGCACGCGGCGTACTGCGCGATGATCCGGCTGGGGCTCAAGGTGCCGGACACGTGGCTGGTGCCGTACAAGAACCCCGTCGACAACGCGCGGTACGCCTACACCGCGGCCAGGTACAACCAGCCCTTCGACCTCGAGAAGATCGCCTCGCGGATCGGCTACCCGCTGTACATGAAGCCCTTCGACGGCGGCGCGTGGCGGGGCGTGTCCCGCATCCGGGACGCGCGCACGCTGAACCGCGCGTACGACGAGTCCGGCGAGATGCTGATGCACCTGCAGGCGTCGGTCGAGGGCTACGACGTGTTCGCGCGCTCGCTGACGATCGGCCCGGACAGCATGGTGATGCGTTTCCAGCCGGACAAGCCGATGCACGACCGGTACGCGGTGGACCACGCCTTCCTGTCCCCCGAGGCGGGCGACGAGGTGCTGACCATCTCCCGGCTGATCAACGCGTTCTTCCGCTGGGAGTTCAACTCGTGCGAGTCGCTGGTGATCGGCACGTCGGTGCACCCGATCGACTACGCGAACGCGTGCCCGGACATCTCGATCACGTCGCTGCACTACTACTTCCCGTGGGCCATCGCCACGTTGCTGAAATGGTCGGCGTTCTGCGCGGTGTCCGGCCGGCGCCCGCGGCTGGACCTGGACACGGCGAACTACTTCGAGGTGGCGGACTCCTCGCTCTCCTACGAGGAGAAGCTGGCCGAGTACCGCCGGCTGGCCGACGACTACTTCGAGACGGCCCGCTACCACGAGTTCTGCGCCACCGCGCTGTCCAACGTGGACGAACTGGTACGCGACTGGGTCACCTCGCCGGCGTTCGACGCGCTCCTCGTGGACACCGTGCGGTCGACCTATCCCGCCCACGAGCACGACAAGTTCGTCGCGCACTTCCGGGGGCTGCTCGGCTTGTGGGTCGAGGAGAACGCCGGCTGACCCGTGCGGGCTCAGTGCCTGCCGTGACCACCGTGGTCGCCGTGCCCGTGTCCGCCGTGCCCGTCGTGGTCGCCGTGTCCGCCGTGTCCGGACGACACGACGTGCCAGCGTCCGTCGTGGCACACCATCGGCAGGTGGAACCTCGGCGTCGACGCGCGCGCGCCCTCCGGCGAGCACCCGTCCCACGGGTTCGCGACCTGGCCGCCACCCGGCCCCGGGACCGGGAGCGTGCCGGAGGTGGGCACCGCCGGCCGCGAGGTCGGCGTGGCCGGCCGGGGCCGCGGCTTGGCGACCTCCGCCCGGGTCGGGGACGGCGTGGCGGACGGCGTGGCGGACGGCTTGGTGGACGGCTTGGCGGACGGCTTGGTCACCGGCGGGGGCAGTGCCGCCGGCTCCGTCGTGGTCGTCGGATCGGCGTTGCCGGCGTCCGTGATCGACGGGATGGCCGGGTTCTCGGGCGCCGCGCTGCCGTTCCCGCTGGCGGCGGCGAACAACACGAACCCGGCGATCCCGGCGAGCACGACGACGAACCCCGCGATCACGGCCACGAGCACGAGCCGCTCGTGCTCGTCCCCCGGCTCGCGCTCCCCTCGGCCCGCGAGCCTGATGCGCGGCAGCCTGAACCGTCGCATGACGTCATCTCCGTTGAGCTCGACGAACACGCTGTTCGTCGAGCAATGTACTCAACGTGACCTGACCTGCGCACCGTCCGTTCGTAGCCGTCAGGCGTCGGCGCCCGCGCCGCTTCGCGTGGCCGAGCTCTGGTAGTCGGTGTACTGGTACGGGTTGTCGAGGACCTTGGACTCCGGGATATCCGGGTTCATGCCCTTCTGCCACTCCTCCTCGCCGAGCTCGGCACGCAGGTAGGACACGGTGTCCTCGACCTCGCGACGTGCCGCGGCCAGGTCGATGCCGACCAACTTGCCGTCGTGCTTCACGATCCGGCCGTCGACGAGCACCGTGTGCACGTCGCCGCGCTGGGCCTGGAACGCCACGTGGCCGTAGACGTTCAGGATGGGGAACGAGACCGGGGAGCTGTCGTTCTTGATCAGGACGACGTCGGCCTTCTTGCCGGCCTCCAGCGTGCCGATGTCGGACCGGCCGAGCGCGGCCGCGCCGCCCCGCGTCGCCCACTCGACCACCTGGTCGGCGCGCAGGCTGGAGTGGGTGACGGTGTCGCCCTTGCGGTGGGCCTCCATGTGCTCGCGGGAGCGGTCGGCACCGAGGGTGGTGCGCATGGCCGAGAAGAGGTCGCCGCTCCACCACACGCTCGTGTCCATCGACAGCGACACCGGGATGCCGTGGGCACGGATGGCCCAGGTGGGCGGGTAGCCCTGCCCCGCGCTCTGCTCGCTCTCGGTCGCCACCGAGATCGAGCCGCCCGTCGCCGCGATGCGGTGGTAGGAGTCCGCCGACAGGGACGCGGAGTGCACGTAGATCGTCGACGAGGTCATGAAGCCGTTGTCGTACATGAGCCGGATGCCGTCGTCGCTCGTCGCGCCCCAGACGCCCGCGTGCGTGGTCACCGGGACGCCGAGGTCGCGGGCCACCTCGAAGGCGCCCTTCTCCGGGAACGAGGGGTCGCCGGTCACGTCGAACGCCATCTGGAAGCCCAGCATGTCATCGCCCGGCAGGCGGTTCACGAAGTCGCGGAACTCCGGCGTGCCGCTCCACTGCGCCGGCGGCTGCTGGATGTTGCCGTAGGCCAGCACGAACCGGCCCGGCACCGAGCGCAGCGCGTCGACCGCCGCGTCCGCGTGCTCGGTCGTCTGCAGGCCGTGCGACCAGTCCACACAGGTCGTCACCCCGGCGTCGAGCGCCTCGATCCCGGCGAGCAGGTTGCCCGCGTGGATGTCCTGCGGGCGGAACGACTTCCCGTGCTCGAGGTAGTACCACACGAAGTACTGGGTCAGCGTCCAGTCGGCCCCGTACCCGCGCATCGCGGTCTGCCACATGTGGCGGTGCGTGTCGATCATCCCCGGCAGCACGATGCCGCCGGACGCGTCGATCACCGTGGCGCCCTCGGGGGCCACCAGGCCGCGGCCGATCTCGGCGATGCGGTCGTCGAGCACGAGGACATCGGTGTCAGCAAGCACCGAGCGCGCGTCGTCCATCGGCAGCACGGTGCCGCCGCGCAGGAGAACTGGCCGTCCGGGTTGGAAGTCGTTCATCGGGGAACTCCTCGACCGTCTAGCGGACTCTTGTCCGTATCCCGACGACAGCTACTCTGATCCTGGACCGCGACGAAGTCAATGGCCTTCACAGACAGGAGCCTCCATGCCGCGCGAAGGCACCGGACCGGACTTCATCGAAGCGCTCGCGCGCGGGCTCGAGGTCATCGCGGCCTTCGAGCCCGGCCGGCCGGTGATGACGCTCGCCGAGGTCGCCACGGCCACCGGGCTCGCCCGGCCGACCGCGCGCCGGATCCTGCTCACGCTCACCGAGCTGGGCTTCGTCCGCGCCGCCGGCCCCGGGTTCGCGCTCACCCCGCGGGTGCTCGACCTCGGCGTGGCGTACGTGCGCTCGCAGGGCCTGTGGGACATCGCCCGGCCGCACATGGAGGAGTTGTCGGCCGCGACCAACGAGTCGTGCTCGGTCGCCCAGCTCGACGGGTCCGACATCGTCTACGTCGCCCGCGTCGCGGTGCCCAAGATCGTCGCGCTGGCGGTCCAGATCGGCACCCGGTTCCCCGCCCTGCAGACCTCGCTCGGCAAGGTCCTGCTCGCCGCGCTGGAGCCGGCCGAGGTGGCGGCCGTGCTCGCCGAGCCGACGCGCTCGGGGCTGACCCCGGTCTGGCAGCCCGACGCCGCCGAGCGCGACGCCGCGCTCCGCGAGGTGCGGGCCCGCGGCTGGGCGCTCACCGACCAGCAGCTCGCGCTCGGCATCCGCTCCGTGGCCGCGCCGCTGCGGGACGGCGGCGGCCGGGTGGTCGGCGCGCTCAACGTCAACACGCACGCGGCGGAGACGCCGGTCGAGCACCTCCTCGACCACCACCTGCCGCTGCTGCTCAAGGCGGCCGGGGAGATCAGCGCGGACTTCGCCCGGCTCGAGGCCGTGCCGCACGTGACCCGAACCGAGGCGTCTTGACCCTCGCGGCTCCCGTGCCAGAATGGCGGACAGGTGTCCGTGATACGGACAGCAACCCGGACGGAGGCTCATGGCAGGCCCGCTGCACGGCATCCTCATCGCCGACTTCTCCCGGATCCTCGCCGGCCCCTACGCGACGATGCTGCTGGCCGACATGGGCGCGGAGGTCGTCAAGGTGGAGGGCCCGCGCGGTGACGACACCCGGACCTGGATGCCGCCGGTGCGGGACGGCGAGTCGACGTACTACCTCGGCATCAACCGGGGCAAGAGGTCGATCGTGCTGGACCTGCGCGACGAGCACGATGCCGGGCTCGGCCGCGAGCTCGCGCGGCGCGCGGACGTCCTGATCGAGAACTTCAAGCCGGGCGGGCTGGACAAGTACGGGCTGGACTACTCCTCGGTCCGCGCGGCGAACCCGGGCCTGGTCTACACGTCGATCACCGGGTTCGGCTCGGGCGCGGGCCGGCACGTGCCCGGCTACGACCTGATGGTCCAGGCGATGTCCGGCCTGATGAGCCTGACCGGCGACCCGGACGGCCCGCCCTACCGCGCGGGCATTTCCGTCTTCGACGTGATGGCGGGCAACCACGCGGTCATCGGCATCCTCGCCGCGCTGCGCCACCGCGACGCGACCGGGCAGGGCCAGCGCGTGGAGGTCAACCTGCTGTCCTCCGCGCTCACCGGCCTGGTCAACCACAGCTCGGCGTTCGCCGCCGGCGGGGTCGTGCCCTACCGGATGGGCAACGCGCACCCGAGCGTCTTCCCGTACGAGCCGCTGCCGACCAAGGACAACGACCTGATCGTCGCCGCCGCGAACGACAGCCAGTTCCGCAAGCTCTGCGAGGTACTCGGCATCCCGGAGGTCGCAGACGACCCGCGGTTCGCCCGCAACGCCGACCGCACGGCGAACCGCGAACAGCTGCGGCCGCTGCTCACCGAGCGGCTCGTCGAGCGGGGCGCGGTCGAGTGGTTCGACCTGCTCGTCGAGGCGGGCGTCCCGAGTGGACCGATCAACACGATCGACGGCGGGTTCGCGATGGCGGAGCGCTTCGAGCTCGACCCGATCGTCGACGTCGGCGAGGGCGACCGGGTCATCCCGACCACCCGCCACCCGATCCGGTTCTCCGCGACACCGGTGGACTACGCGCTGCCGCCGCCGCTGCTCGACGAGCACGGCACGGAGCTGCGTAAGTGGCTGGCGGAGGGTCGCCCGGGGGATGCCGATGCCTGAGTACCCGACCGCGCTCGGCGCGTCCACCCCCGACAAGATCACGCTGCTCGGCCAGGACCTCGCCGAGGACGTGATGGGCAAGGTCTCCTTCGGCGAGCTGGCGTTCTGGCTCGCCACGCAGCGGCGGCCGACCACGGGTGAGACCAGGGTGTTCGAGGCCGTGCTCGCGGCACTCGCCGACCACGGGTTCACCCCGACCGCGATCGTCACGCGGCTGACCTACCTGTCCGCACCGGACTCCGTGCAGGGCGCGCTGGCGGCCGGGCTGCTCGGCGGCGGCTCGCGGTTCCTCGGCGTCACCGAGGACTGCGGCCGGTTCCTGCACGAGGTGCTCCGCGACCGGCAGCTCCCGCTGGACGTGCGGATGGACGGCGAGGGCTGGGACGAGCTGGCCCTCTCGGTGGTGCGTCAGGAGCGCGAGGCGAAGCGGTTCATCCCGGGCCTCGGCCACCACGTGCACAAGGACGGCGACCCGCGCACGCCGCGGCTGTTCGAGATCGCCCGCGAGGAAGGGCACTACGGGCCGCACCTGTCGCTCTTCGCCGCGATCGGCCGCGTGCACCCGCGGGTGCTGGGCCGGACGCTGCCGCTCAACGGCGCGGGCGTGTGCGGAGCGGCGCTCGCCGACCTCGGCCTGCCGATGGAGCTGCTGCGCGGCTTCGCGTTGCTGGCCCGCACCGCCGGGCTGATCGGCCAGCTCGCGGAGGAGCTGCGCAACCCGGTCGCGAACGAGATATTCCTGTCCGTCGATCTGAACAACCTGTCCGTCCCGCCTGAGCCGTACGGAGGTCAGCATGGCTGAACTGGTCGCGGTCATCGCGTCCACCCATCACCCGTTCTACTACCGGGCCAGCACGTCGACCGGGGCGGACCGGCCGCCGTTCGCCGACGAGTGGGTGCGCAAGGTCGAGGCGTTCCGGGAGACGCTGACGCGGGCGAACCCGGACCTGCTGGTGATGGTCGGCTCCGACCACTTCCACCAGCTGTGGCTGGACAACATGCCGCAGTTCCTCGTCGGCAAGGCGCCCTTCTACGATGCCAACTGGTACAACGAGGAGCGCGAGTTCGGCCTGCCGCGGATGACCATGCGCGGCAACGAGGACCTCTCGTCCTACATCCTGCGCGAGGGCATCGACGCCGGCTTCGACCTCGCGTTCTCCAACGAGCTGCGCATCGACCACTCGATCACGTGCCCGATCATCACGCTGCGGCCGCAGAACGACCTGCCGATCGTGCCGATCTACACCAACATCTTCGCCCCGCCGCTTCCCCGGCCGCGCCGGTTCGTCCAACTGGGACAGATGATCCGCGAGCTCGTCGAGTCCTGGCCGTCGAACCAGCGGGTGGCGGTCATCGGCACCGGGCACCTGTCGCTGGAACTCGGCGGGCCACGCCAGTTCGGGCCGCACGGGCCGGACCCGGAGTTCGACCGCAAGGCCGTCGAGTGGATCTCCACCGGCGACATCGAGGGCTGCTGCGGCGACGTGACGCTCGACAGCCTGCACCTGCCGGGCAACGCCACGCACGGGTTCATGGACTTCATGCTGATGATGGGCGTGGCCGGCGAGGGCCGCAAGGCCGACTTCGTCGACACGTACGACCTGTTCCACACGATGGAGGCCTACTTCACCTGGTACCCGAACGGAGGCAAGGCATGAAGCACCTGCTGTCCGTCGCCTGCCACGGCCCACATGAGCCGCGCGGCTCCCAACCGCACCCAAGGGGAACGGGACGCAACCCGGCCACAAGTACGCACCAAACAGGATGGGACCAACTCACGGTGA
Source organism: Actinophytocola sp. (assembly GCF_036555685.1). Lineage (GTDB taxonomy): Bacteria > Actinomycetota > Actinomycetes > Mycobacteriales > Pseudonocardiaceae > Actinophytocola. The sequence goes on from NZ_DATBKY010000296.1 coordinate 35,585, forward strand.
CCCACAGGGTTGATTCCGGGGAGGCGGAACAGTGAGCAAGTACCTGCTGGACAAGTTCCTGTTCACCGTCGACCGCGACCCGGAGCTGGTCGAGCGGTACCGCGAGGATCCACAAGGGACGGTCGAGTGGTGGGAGGCCAACGAGGCCAACCGGATCCTCAACTGCCACACCGGCGAGGCGTCGACGTGGCTCGCGTTCGACGACACCGAGCGGGCGGCGCTGGCCGGCCACGACTACCCGAAGCTGTTCGAGCTGGGCGCGCACCCGTTCCTCACGCTGACGCTGTTCATCGCGATGTTCGAGCGCGACCACGACCAGCCGCTCGGCTTCCAGCTGGAGTACGCGCGGCGGCTCGCGCACAACTCGCTGCCCTACCCGGACATCTCGACGTGACGGGGTGACGTGACGAGCCAGCCGATGCGTGCCGTCGAGGTCGTCGAACCCGGGCGGCCGCCGCGGGTCACCGGCCGGGCCGAGCCCGTGCCCGCCGCGGGCGAGGTGCTGGTCGGCGTGCGGGCCGCGCCGATCATGCCGCTGGACCTGCTGTGCGCGTCCGGCACGTCGTACTTCGGGCGGCCGGCCACCCCGTACGTGCCGGGCGTGCAGGGTGTCGGGGCCGTGGACGGGCGGCACGTCTGGTTCCCGACCTCGGCGGGGATGCGGCCGGGCGACGGCAGCATGGCCGAGGTGGCCGCGGTGCCCGCGGTCGACCTCGTCGACCTGCCGGCCGAGGCCGACCCGGTGGCGGTGGCGGCGCTCGGGCTGTCGGCGATCGCCGCCTACCTGGCGTTGACGTGGCGTGGCGAGCTCGCGGCCGGCGAGCAGGTGATCGTGCTCGGGGCGGGCGGCGTGGTCGGGCAGTCGGCGGTCCAGTTCGCGCGGATCGCGGGCGCGCGGCGGGTGGTCGCCGGCGCGCGGTCGGCGGCCGCGCAGGCCCGGGCCGCCGAGGCCGGTGCGGACGCGGTCGTCCCCTTGGACACCGAGGACGTCGGCGAGCTCGCGAGCCGGTTCGCCGCGGCCGCGGACGGGCCGGTGGACCTGGTGCTGGACCCGCTGTTCGGCGCCCCGGCGGCCGCCGCGGCACGCGCGCTGCGGCCCGCCGGCCGGCTGGTCAACCTCGGCAGCTCGGCGTCCGAGACGTCCCCGATCGACTCGTCGACGCTGCGCAGCAAGTCGTTGCGGCTGCTCGGGTACACGAACAACGAGGTGACCCGCGAACGGAAGGCGGACGCGATGCGCACCGTCGCCGCCGAGTCGCTGGCCGGGCGGCTGGCCGTGGCGCACGAGACCGTGCCGCTCGCCGACGCGGCGACGGCGTGGCAGCGGCAGGCCGCCGGCACCACCGCCGGCCGGATCGTCCTCGTCCCGTAACGGCGTCCCGTAGCGGCGTCCCGTAACGGCGGGCCCGGACGTGCCGACGTCGGGATCATGAGATGGGTCGTGGCGGTGGCCTTGTTCGCGCTGCTCGCCGGCTGCACGTCCACGGTCTCCGGCGCACCCGCGGGCTCGCGGCCGCCGGACACGGAACCGAGGATCACCGCCGGCACGACGACCGGGGAGACGCCGGCGACCGGGGAGTCCGGCGAGCCGGACCTCCCGGCGCCGCCGACGTCGATCGACCCCGCCGCGAACCAGCGGTACTGCGAGCGCCCGATCACCGGCGCGTTCGGCAAGGAGATGATGGTCGTCGTGGTGGAGACGCCGGCCGGGCGGGTCGACTGCGACCAGGCATCGGCCGTGCTCGTCGACTACTACGCCGAGCGGCCGGACCCGGACCCGGGCTCGGACCCGATCGCGGTGGCCGGGTTCGCCTGCAACCAGGTCCCCTACCCGGACGTCCCGCAGGTCATCTGCGCGGACGGCGACTCGCTGCTGTACTCGATGTGGCGCCAGGGCGGCTGACCGCCCCAGCGTCACCAGGCGTGGGCGACGTCGACCACGATCCGGTTCGGCAGCGTGAACACCCGGAACGGCAGGCGGGCGCGGACGCCGAGCCCCACCGTCGTCACGCCCTCGAACGAGCCGGCCAGGGCGACCTGGCGGAAGGTCCGGTAGCCGGCGACGTTCACGAGCTCCGCCCGGTTCGCGTACCGGTAGGTCGGCCGGCCCGCGGTGTCGTACGCGGGTGCCTGAATCGCGATCGACAATTTCGCGCCGCCCCGCAACGGAACGACCCGGCCCGACGGATCCTCGGTCATGGTATTCACGTATTTGACCGTGTATCCGGTGACATTTCCACGGACATCGAAAACGAGCCGGTCGTAGCAGTCGTGCCGCCCGGCGCGGATGTTCGTCAGTTGCGGCGACGTCGTCGGGCTGTGCGACTTCGCCAGGGATCCCCACGTGATCCCGCAGTACGGCGCGGGTGCGGCCGATGCGGTCGTCGCCACCACCGGCGTCAGACCGGCCATCGCGACGGCGGCCGCCACCACCATGACTCTCGTTCTTCGCAGCATTTCTCCGGCTCCCTCGGAACGCGAACCACGTATTCTTCGCGGTTCTTGCCAGAAAGGACGCGCGGCGAACGCGTGCGTTGTTTCAGACCAGGAAAGTGAAAAGCGGGCTGTCCGGTGGCACGCGCTCGATACGGTGCGGTGCGCTCTGCATCCGCTTGAGCATCGGCTCCAGGTTCTCCGGGGTGCCGAGCTCGATGCCGACCAGCGCGGGCCCGGTCTCGCGGTTGTTGCGCTTCACGTACTCGAAGAGCGTGATGTCGTCGTCCGGCCCGAGCACGTCGTGCAGGAAGCGGCGCAGCGCGCCGGGCTCCTGCGGGAACTCCACGAGGAAGTAGTGCTTGCGCCCCTCGAAGACCAGCGCCCGCTCGACGATCTCCGCGTACCGGCTCACGTCGTTGTTGCCGCCCGAGAGGATGCAGACGACCGTCGCACCGGGCGGCAGCGTGACGTCCCGCAGCGCGGCCGACGCGAGCGCGCCGGCGGGCTCGGAGATGATGCCGTCCGACTGGTACAGGTCCAGCATCTCCACGCAGATCCGCCCCTCCGGGACCGCGAACAGCTCCGGGCGGAACTTGTCGGCGACGGCGAAGGTGTGGCCACCGACCTGGCGTACCGCGGCGCCGTCGACGAAGGGGTCCAGGTGCGGCAGCGGCGCCGGGCGGCCCTGCGCCAGCGCGAACGCCATGCTCGCCGCACCCGCGGGCTCGGCGCCGAAGACCCGCACGGACGGGTGGGCCTCGGACAGCCACGTCAGCGTCCCGGCCAGCAGCCCGCCGCCGCCGACCGGCACGACCACGGCGTCCGGCACGCGACCCAGCTGCTGGACGACCTCGCGGACCACCGTGCCCTGGCCGGCGATCGTGCGCGGGTCGTCGAACGCCGGGATCAGGGTCATGCCGTGCTCGGCGGCGTAGGCATGCGCCGCGGCGGCCGCGTCGTCGTAGGTGTCGCCCTCGACCACGACCTGGACGAACCGGCCGCCGAGGTTCGCCACGCGGTCCCGCTTCTGGCGCGGCGTCGTGCGCGGCAGGTACACGCGGGACCGCACGCCGAGCGCGGCGCACGCGAACGCCACGCCCTGGCCGTGGTTGCCGGCACTGGCACACACGACGCCGGCCTCGCGCTGGGCCGCGGACAGCCCGCTCACGAAGTTCAGCGCGCCGCGGCCCTTGTACGAGCGGACGGTGTTGAGGTCCTCGCGCTTGAGCCACACCTCGAGGTCGTGGCGCACCGAAAGCCGCTCGTTGCGCTGCAGCGGGCTCGGCGGGATCACGCCCACGAAGCGCTCTGCCGCCGCCGCGACGTCGGCGGCGACCACGGGATGCTCTGTCACGGCTCCTCCTGTCGTATGTTCGACATCATGACCGGCCGCGACGAGCCCCAGAACCAGGGGGCGGCACACACGCCGCTGCTCGTGCTCGGCAAGATCACCGAGATCCTCAACGCGTTCACGCTGCGGCAGCCGTCGCTGACGTTGCGCGACATCCAGCGTGCGACCGGTCTCCCCGCCTCGACCGTCCAGCGGCTCGTGACGAACCTCGTCGCCAACGGCTTCCTCGACCGGACCGGCGACCGGTTCCGGATCGGGGTCAAGATGGCGTACTGGGCGGCGGCCGCCGCAAAGGAGCTGGACGTCCTCGACGTGGTCAGCCCCGTGCTCAAGGACCTTCGCGACCGGACCGGGGAGACCGCCTGCTTCTTCCGCGTGGAGGGCGAGCAGCGGGTCTGCGTCGCGGTCGCCGAGACCCGCCACGCGCTGCGCCGGGAGATGGCCGTCGGCCGGGTCTTCCCGCTGACCGCGGGCTCCTCGGGCCGGGTGCTGCTCGCGTGGACCCCCGGCCTCGCCGATGCCGTGCTCCGGCACGAGCCGCCGCGGCTGACCGACAGCACGGTCACCAACCGCGACGAGCTGCGCCGGCTCGTCAAGCAGACGGCCGCGGACGGGTACGCGATCACCGCGGGCGAGCGCATCGACGGCGCGTCCGGCCTCGCCGCGCCGGTGTTCGACGCCGCCGCCGACCTCGTCGGCGCGGTCACCGTGCAGGGGCCGACGCTGCGGATGCCGTACGAGACGTGCGTCGAGTGGGTCGAGGTCGTCGTCGAGCACGCCGAGCGGATCACCCGGGCACTCGGCGGCCGGTTCCCGGACTGAGCCGGCGGGGTGGACACGTCCGGCGGGCTGCGGGGTGCCCACCCGGACGGCGGCGCATGGTCGATCTCGCGGACGTCGCTCGTGTGATCTCCGCCCGGCCGGGATGCGCGGCGCGGTCCCGGGTGTTGTGCGGGGTGTGCGGGATACGGACGTCGTCGTGATCGGGGCCGGGCAGGCCGGGCTCTCGGCCGCTTACTTCCTGCGCCGGGCGGGGCGCGACCACGTCGTGCTCGACGGGAACCCGGCTCCCGGCGGCGCGTGGCAGCACCGGTGGCCGACGCTTCGGATGGCGACCGTGCACGGGATCTTCGACCTGCCGGGCATGCACTTCGACCCCCCGGACCCGGCCGAGCCGGCCGCGACGGCGGTGCCCGCCTACTTCGCCGCCTACGAGCTGGAGTTCGGCCTCGACGTCCACCGGCCGGTGTCCGTCCGCGCCGTACGCGAGGGAACCGGCGGACGGCTGCTCGTCGAGTCCGACGTGGACACCTGGTCGGCCCGGGCGCTGGTCAACGCCACCGGCACGTGGACCCGCCCGTTCTGGCCCCGCTACCCCGGTCAGGAGACCTTCCGCGGCCGCCAGCTGCACACCGCCGACTACCGCGGCCCCGCCGAGTTCGCCGGCCGGCGCGTGGTCGTCGTGGGCGGCGGGACCTCCGCGGTGCAGCTGCTGCTGGAGATCGCCGAGGTCGCCGAGACGACGTGGGTGACGCGCCGCCCGCCCGAGTTCTTCGCGGGCCCGTTCACCGGGGACTACGGCCGCGAGGTCATCGCGCGGGTCGACGAGCGGGTGCGAGCCGGTCTGCCGCCGCAGAGCGTCGTGCGGGCGACCGGGCTGGCGCTCACGCCCGAGGTACGCGCGGCGCGGCGGCGTGGGCTGCTCGACCGGCACCCGATGTTCACCCGGCTCACGCCCGCCGGAGTTGCCTGGGACGACGGTTCGTTCCTCGCCGCCGACGTGATCCTGTGGTGCACCGGCTGGCGCGCCGCGCTGGACCACCTCGCGCCGCTGCACCTGCGCGGCCCGGGCGGCGGGATCGTCATGGACGGCACGCGCGTCGTCGCCGACCCGCGCGTGCACCTGGTCGGCTACGGCCCCTCCGCGAGCACGGTCGGCGCGAACCGCGCGGGCCGGGCCGCGGTGCGCGAGCTCCGCGAGCTGCTCGAGCCGGCGGCCGCGTGAGTCAGCGGAACAGCAGCCGCTGGCGGTGGCTCGGCGTCGTGGCGTCGAAGTAGCGGGCCGCCCAGCTGTCGTCCGGGCTCAGGAAGCCGGACCCGGCGCTCTTCCTCGCGCTCAGGAAGCGGAAGTAGAAGTGGTTGAAGATCCGCATGAACTCGCCCAGGTAGATGTCGGCCACCCGCGGGTCGTCCTGGATCACCAGCATGTTCTCGTCGTTCTCGTGCACCGACGGGTCGCTGAAGTTGCCCGAGCCGGACACCACCAGCGGGTGGTCGCCGAGCGGGTCGACGAGCATGAACTTCGTGTGCGTGAAGTGGACGTGCGTGTCCAGGTTCGTCAGGTGCTCGGCGACCCAGCGATCGAGGACTCCCTTCGCCAGCAGGGAACCGACCGCGACCTTCACGTCGTGGTCCACGTCGAACCGGACGTCGCCCTTGCCCGGCGGCTGTTCCAGCACGAGGTAGCGCAGCACGTCCGACTCGGGCCGGATGGCCGCCGCGATCTTGTCGTGCACGCCGAAGGCCGCGGTCATGAAGAAGGACTTCCTCGCCCCGCCCGCCTGCGTCGCGTACCAGTCGATCATGTCCAGAGTGGTCCGCGGGCTGAACACCGTGCCGATGCCCGGCTTCGGCGGCGTGCCCGGGGTGGGGCTCGCGGCCGTGTTCGCCGGGCGGATCCGCGCGTACGCGGGGTCGGCCGACAGCCGTGTCCAGTAGTCGAGGTAGCGGGTCGCCACGTCCGTGTCGCGGATCAGGTGGCCCACATTGGACTGTCCGAACAGGCCACCCCAGGTGATGTTCGCCGAGCCGGTCCACACCGCCAGCGGCACGCCGGCGCGCAGCAGCACGAGGAACTTGTTGTGCGAGATCGCGCTGTTCGTCCTGCGCGGGATCATGTCCGGGCCGAGGCCGGCCCGCTCGATGGCGGGCTCGCTGGCCTGCCAGACCTTCGCCCGCTCCCCCGTGCCGGCCTTGCCGCGCCGGTCGTAGACGATGCGGACGTCGACGCCGCGGTCGGCGGCCGACTTGAGCGCGGCCAGCACGGGCGGGTAGTTGAACTCGTAGACCGAGCCGCGTAAGGCGAAGTCCGGCCCCGTCGCGGTGGCGATGAAGCCGAGCAGCGCCTCCTCGAGCCCGCGCGACAACCACGTGTACGCCGGGTCGGACCGGTCACCCGCACGCGGCTCGCGGTCGCCGAACTCGCGCACGTAGGCCTGGCTGCCGGCCACGCCGCGGTTGAAGTGGACCGCGTGCGCGCTCTCGTCGACGGGCTCGGTGGTGACCGCGACCGTCACCTCGTGCCGGGCCTCGAGCGCGGCCGGCGTGCCGTAGAGGGCGACGACGCGGTAGGAGTAGGCGCGGCCGGGTTCTACGCCGTAGTCGCCCCACTGGAACGACTGGAGCGGGTGGTCGCGCAGGCTCACCGAGGTGCCGGGCGGCAGGTCGCGGCCGGTCTCGGCGAACACCTTCAGGCCACGCAGCCAGTGCCGGTCGCCGGTCGCGGGATCCGCCCGCTCGATCGCGAACCCGAGCAGCCCCGCGGTGTCCCGCTTCGCGATGTCCAGGCCCAGCAGGACGACGTAGCTGCCGGCGATGGCGTGCGCGCTGAGCGACCCGGCCTTGTTTCGGTTGCGCATCGGACCGTCCTCACGCGCGGTGGCAGTGCTGTGGGAGACCGCCCCAAGAGTCGGGACACGCGGCGGCCCCGTTACGGGTCGGGCCGGTCGGCGAACCGGCGGTTCAGCCGCTGCCGAAGCAGACCAGCGGCGTCAGTGGCTCGGTGAGCGCGGCGTCGGCGAGTGCCCGGGCCGGCGCGACCCCGGTGGCCAGGCCGCGGTGGTACGCGGTCATCACGCCGACCGCGGCCTCGTCGTCCATCCGGGCCACGCTCGACACGACGGTCCGGGTGCCGCTGTAGAGCAGGGCGGCGGTGAAGCCGAGGATCTCGTCGCCCTCGCGTACGACCGACCGGCCGACGTCGCAGGAGGAGAGGATCACCTGCTCGGGCGCCGCGCCGAGCCGGTGGATGTCGTAGGCCATCAGCGGCCCGTCCACCAGGTCGAGCCGGGAGAACAGCACGCTGTCCTGCTCGTGGTGGCCGTGGGTGGCGAAGTGCGCGATGGCGCAGCCGTCGAGTGCCTTCATCGCCGACTCGACCGTCGCGTCCGCGCCGAGCAGCGTCTCGCCCTCCGGGTAGATCGCGGACAGCTGCTCGACCTCGTCCGCGGCGTACTCCAGGTTCGGCCCGGCGACGAGCAGCTTGCCGGTGGCCGCGGGGCTCGCGGCGCGCCTGCCGGACAGCCACACGGTCGCCGACGGCGAGACCGTCACCGGCCGCCCGCGCAGGTCCGGCAGCAGCGCCCACGGCACGCCGGACAGCGAGCCGGTCGGCACGATCACCAGCTCCTCGGCGCCGAGGTGGTCGCGCAGCGGGGTCATGAGGTGCTCGGTCAGCACATCCAGCTGGCGGCGCACGGAGTTGCGGACGGTGGCGTCGAGCGCGTCCGGCAGCCGCCGCCCGCACAGCACGTCGAGGTCGCTGCGCAGCCGGGCCGCGGCCTCCGCCGCCACCGCGAAGTCGCCCAGCTCGACGATGCGCGGGGTGCGCTCGCCGACGAGGAACGCGTGGATCCGCCCGCCGACGGTCAGCAGGCTGACGAGGGTCGCGCCGGCCGTGGCGAGCTCGGCGCGCACGTCGGCCAGCGACGCCTCGTCCTCGCTCTCCCCGGTACCGCTCAGCTGCCAGCTGTGCGCGCGGATCTGGCGCTCCAGCTCGGCGATGCGCCGCGTGGCGGCCGCGTCCCGGCGGCCCTCCAGCTCGCTCGCCCGCGCCACCCGCGAGCGCTGGCGCAGCTCGGCGAGCGCGTCGGCGGTGACCGGGTCGTCGGTCGGGTGAACCGCGCGCGAGCGGAACGCCTGCGCTCGGGAGTGCTCGAGCCAGCGGAACACCGTGGGCGGGCGGCCGTCGGCGAGCGCGGCGTCCAGGCCGGCGCGGGCCAACTCGGCGCCGAGCGTGGTCACGCCCGTCTGCAGGTCGATGCTGCCGAAGTGGCTGCGGTGCTCGCCGAGCAGGTCCAGCCCGGTCCGCGCGTACCGGAACGTCGCCGCCCGCTCGCCGCGTGCCGCCGCGATGCGCGCCCGCACGAGCAGGCGCTGCAGCCGGGTGTCCAGGGTCGACCGCCGGCCCGGCTGGCGGCGGATCCGGGTGGCCGCCGCGCCGATCTCGCCGCGCCCCAGGTGCGCGCGGGCGGCCAGCAGCTCGGCGGCCTCCGCGTCGTTCTCCAGCCCAAGCTCGCGCAGCCGCTCGGCCAGCTCCGCCGCGACCGCGGCGATCCGCGACGGCCGGCGACCACCGGTGAGCTCCGCGCGCAGCCGGGTCAGCTCGGCCACCGCGGCCCAGGTCTCGTTGTGCCGGCGGCGGAAGCGGCGCTCCGCCCGGATCGCCCAGCGCCGGGCGGACTCCTGGTCGCCGAGCGCGAGGCCGATCTGCGCGCGGGTCAGCTCGGCCTCCGCGTGTTCCTGCGTCATGCCGAGGTCGGGGAACCGGGGCAGCGCGGCGTCGAGCACGTCGGCCGCGTCCACGCACAGGCCGGCCGCGAGCAGCGCCCGTGCCTTCTCCACGGCCAGCACGACGAGCATGCCGTCCGCGGTCTCGGTGTAGCCCCGCTCGGCCGCCTCGAAGGCCCGCAGCGCGCCCGGGATGTCCCCGGCGAGCAGCAGGCACGAGCCCCGGCCGTGGAAGGCCTTCGCGACCTGGACGTCCATGCCCAGCTCGCGGCTGATCTCCTCGCTGCGCGCGAGATCGGCGAGCGCCGGGCGGACCTGGCCCGCGATCTGGTGGATGAACGCGCGGTTGAGCAGCGTCCGGGCCAGCGCGACCCGCTCGCCCGCGCGGTCGAGCATCGGCACGGCGGCGTCGAACGAGGTCACTGCCTCGTCCACGCGGCCGGTCATGGTCAGCAGCAGCCCGCGCTGCAGCAGCAGCACGCCGCGGTTGTCCCCGGTGATCAGCTGCTCGGTGCTGTCCAGCAGCTCGAAGCCCAGGTCGCTGTTGCCGCGCGCGACCTCGGCGGCGGACAGCGTGCCGAGCAGGCGGAAGGTCAGCTCGCGGTGGTCCGCCCAGGCGCCGCCGGGTTCGGGCCAGCCGAGCCGGCGCAGCCCCGCGCGCAGCGACCGGGCCCCGAGCAGCGGCCGGCCGCGGTTGAGCGCCTCGAGTCCCCGCCGGTGCAGCTCGCGCGCGCGAGCTTCGACGGCCTCGGCGGCCACCACACCAGGCATTGGCTCAGTATCGAGTCAGCCGGGCGGTGCAGGACAGGGGCTATGGTCCGTATCTCAGGATTCCGTGAAAGGTCCTTAGATTTCCATCGTCGGCGTGATGATCCGCCGCGAGTTCCCGCTGAGATGGACGATCAGCTGCACGATTCCCGTAGGCACCGAGTCCAGGGAGAACCGCCCGGCGTCGTCGGACGAGGTCGTGATCGGCGTGGCCGGGCAGCGCAGCTCGATCTCGTGGCAGGCAGCCGGGGTGAGCCAGCCGTCGATGCGCGCGGTCCCGTCCACCCGCGGCTCGATGGTGATCATGATGCTCAGGCTGTCGCTCTGGAACGTGACGAGCCGGGTCAGCTCGTCGGTGCGGGCGGCGGCGAGCTCCTGCGTCTCGACCATCCGGGACACCTCGAGGTCGAGCGAGGTGTCGAGGTCGAGCGCGAACCGGATCTGCTCGATAAGCCCGGCCGGCATCGGGTCGGCGGTCTCCCACAGCCGGCGTACCGCGGCCAGGATCGACTCGTCGACATCCGACAGGGGCTCGTTCGCGCCGGTGCCGGTGCCGGCTCCGTTGCCGTTGCGGCTGTTCTCCCGGTTCACCGCCAGCCTCCCGTGCGGTCGGCGACCAGCAGCTCGCGCAGCTTGGCGAGGCAGCGCCCGCGGTTCGGCCCGACGCTGCCGACGGGCATGCCGAGCGCCTCGCTGACCTCCGCGTAGTCGGGCCGCCGCACGAAGGCCACGATGCGCAGCAGCGTGCGGCACCGCTCGGGCAGCGCGTCGACCGCGGCCCACAACCGGGCCCGGCTTTCGCCGTCGACGACCTGGTCGGCCGGTCCGGGCCGGGGATCTCGCATCTCGACGAACACCGCGTCCTCCTCCACGTGTTCGCTACGACCTGCCTTGCGAACCCGCCACGCCTCCCGCTTCGTGACGGTGACCAGCCAGCCGGCCAGGGCGCTCGGGCTCTGGATGTCCGCCAGGGACCCGAGCAGCTCCAGCCATGCCGTCTGGACGACGTCGACGCTCGCCTCCCGGTCCAGCCCCTGCGACCGGGCGACCTGCCAGAGCATCGGCGTCAGCCGGCGGACCAGGTCGGCGAGCGCGTCGCGGTCGCCGTCCCGCGCCGCGCGGAACAGCGCCCCGACCTGGTCCTGGTCCACCGGCATCCGTTACGTCAGTCCTTCTGCCGAGCGCATGCGTCGACCGCCCGCCGGGCGCGCTCGAGCATCGCGTCCCCCGTCACGTTGCTCATCGCGGGCGCGCCGCCGTCCGCGGCGGCGACGAGCTTGTTGGCGAGCACGGCGGCCGCGTGGGGCGCCGCGAACGAGGTGCCGTGCCAGACGGCGAAGCCGCTGGTGAAGTCGTCCGGGTCCATCGACTCGCGGCCCAGGTCGGACATCACCTGTGCCGGGCCCATGCTCCCGCGCAGCTTCGGATACGTGCTGACCACGCCCGCGCCCGTCGCCCACGCGTGCACCCAGGGTGCCTGGTTCGAGAAGAACGCCTTGGTGCCGTTGGGGTTGAGCGCGCCGACGGACAGCACCGCCGGCCCGCCGCCGGCAGGCGGGTCGGCCGCCAGCGCGGCCGGGTAGAACGGCCGCATCGTGGCGTTGTTGCCGGCGGCGGCCACGACGAGCACGCCGCGGTCGGCCAGCGCGTTGAGCAGGTCGGTGAACTGGCGGGTCTCCTTCACGTCCTGCTCGTCCTCGATGTAGTAGCCCATCGACAGCGCCAGGATGTCGACCATCTCGCGCGGATCGCCGCCGGGCGCCTGCGCCCTGTCCACGCGGTGGACGAGCGTCTCCAGGGCCGCGATCAGGTCGCTCTCGTACGCGACACCGTCGCCCGCCATGACCCGGGCCATCGCGACCTGCGAGTCCGGCGCGATCTGCTGGACGATCCCGGCGATGAACGTGCCGTGACCGGCGTGCCGGCTGAGCACCCCGGTCATCGGGTCGGTCAGCACGTCGCGGTCCCAGATGTCCTCGATGTGCCGGTCCTCGATGCCCGACTCGCGGCTGCTGGCCGTGATCGCGTCCTGGACGTCGGCGAGCTCGCGGATGAACCCGCCGTCGGGCAGGCCGCCCTGCGGGCCGACGGTGCCGAACCAGTCGTGCCCGGCGATGCCCGTGTCCAGCACGGCGACGACGGGCCTGCGGTCGAACCCGGTCCCGGCGACCACCGGACGTGGCTGGTCCGGCCGGAAGGCGACGCTCACCGGCACGGGCCCGCCGCGGGCGTTGCGGATGTAGGAGTCCGAGCTGAACCACCCGTGCGAGTCCCACGGCACCGCGCCGGCGTCGTGCGAGTCCCACGGGTGGGAGTCCCACGGGTGGGAGTCCCACGGCACCGGCCCGACACCGACGAACAGCAGGTGTTCCAGGCCGACCGGGTCCGGCGTGCCGACCGCGGTCCGCAGGTCGCCACCCGCCTCGTCGGCGGCGCGGCGCAGGTGCGCCAGGGCCTGTGACGCGTCGACGTCGCGTCCCCTGGCCGGGTCGAGCGGCTCGAGCCGCACCACCACGGGCCGGCCGGCCACGTCGCCCGGCTCGGCGAGCTTGAGGTTGATCTCGGCGAGCGATCGATCGAGGACGGTGCGGTCCACGGAGCGTGGGACACGCAGCGCGTCCGGGCGGTACGTCGCCGGGCGGCGCGTCTGATCGGGACGCGACCCGCCCACGCCGTACCGGTCCCGCAGTCCGGCCGGTAGCTCCGGAGCCTCGGCGCCGAGGCCCGCGACCTGCGGGTCGCGGCTGATGTAGAAGTCCATCAGGCCTCCCCTTCTCTGGGCACGCGACTTCTGCCCTTCCACGTGTCGCCAACCGTTCGGGAAATACATCCCGAACATCACGAAAGCGTTACGAACGCGGCAGGGCCCTCCCGGCTCCCCGGGAGCGCCCTTCGCAGTGTCGGCTCAGCTCGCCGACTCGGCTCGTCGGCTGACGGAACGTCGCCGAGCGCTCACCCGCCGACCCCGGCCGCGGCACTGGTAGTACGGCGCGGCGAAAGCGCGCGGCCGGGCACGATGCGGCACATTGTCGTGATGACGACGGTTCGGGTTCCGGTGCGCACGGTGTCGCGGCGCGAGGGCTTCCTGCTGGTCACGATCCTCGCCGCGGCGCTCGTGTGGTCCGCGATCGGCGCGAGGAGCCTCGGCACGTGGGCGCTCGAGGTGGTGTGGATCCTCATCGGCGCACCGCTCGTGCTGCTCAACCGCCGGCGCTTCCCGCTGACCCGCCTCGTGTGCTGGCTGCTCGTCGGCCACGCGATCGTGCTCTGCTACGGCGGCCACTACACGTACGCGCAGACCCCGCTCGGCGACTGGCTGCGCGACGTGTTCGACTGGCAGCGCAACAACTACGACCGCATCGCGCACTTCGTGCAGGGCTTCGTGCCGGCCATGCTGGTGCGCGAGCTGCTGCTGCGGCTCACCCCGCTGCGCCGCGGCGGCTGGACGTTCACGCTGACCGTCGCGGTCTGCCTCTCGGTGAGCGCGTGCTTCGAGTTCGTGGAGTGGGCGTCCGCGGTGATCCTCGGCGCGGGGGCGGACGACTTCCTCGGCACGCAAGGCGACGTCTGGGACACCCAGTGGGACATGTTCCTGTGCCTGTGCGGCGCGATCGTGGCCCAGCTCGTGCTGAGCCGGGTCCACGACCGGCAGCTGCGGCCGCGGTGACCGGTGGTGCGCCGAACGGCCCGGCGCACCACCGGTCAGCGGGTCAGGACGAGGTCACCGGAGCCGGCCGCGTCGGCTCCTCCCCCGCGATCGGGCGGAGGTTCTCGGTGTGCTCGTCGACGTGGTAGTCCTCGCCGGTCGTCTCGTCGACGCCGTTGGAGACGTTCATCCGCCGGATGACCAGCGAGACGATGATCGCCACCAGCAGGTTGCCGGCGAGGGCCACGAAGCCCACGTAGATCTGCACGGTCGAGCCGGCGAACGGCTCCCACCCGAAGATGTTCAGCTTGCCCAGCGCGAGCGCCGAGCCGCCGAAGTGCGCGCGGCCCGTGGCCGGGTTCGGGATGCCGTAGAGCATGACCATGCCCCACAGCAGGCCGACCGCCCAGCCCGCGACCAGCGCCCACCGGTGCAGCCAGCGGGTGTAGAGCGCGATCGCCACCGCCGGCAGCGTCTGCAGGATGATCACGCCGCCGATCAGCTGCAGGTCGATCGCGTACTGCGGGTCGATGAACACGATGAACACGACCGCGCCGAACTTCACGACCAGCGAGGCGATCTTGGCCTGCTTGGCCTCCTGCGCGTGGGAGGCGTCGCGGCGGACGTACTCCTTGTAGACGTTGCGGGTCCACAGGTTCGCCGCCGCGATCGACATGATCGCCGCCGGCACCAGCGCGCCGATGCCGATGGCCGCGAACGCGATGCCCGCGAACCACGACGGGAACTGGCCGTTGAACAGCTCCGGGATGATCGTGTTGCCGTCCGGGCGGCCGGTGGCGTTGTTCGTGATCGGCTTGGTCCCCGCGGCGATCGCCACGAACCCGAGCAGCGCGAGCAGGCCGAGCAGCAGCGAGTACGCCGGCAGCGCGGACATGTTGCGCTTGAGCACGTCGCGGCCGCGGGAGGCGAGGACGCCGGTGACCGAGTGCGGGTACAGGAACAGCGCGAGCGCCGAGCCGAACGCCAGCGTGGCGTACTGCAGCTGGTTGTTCGAGTTCAGCAGGATGCCGTCGGCCGGGGCCGGGGTCGCGTCGAACTTGTCCTCCGCCGCGCCGAAGATCTCGCTCCACCCGCCGAGCTTGATCGGCAGGTAGATGATCGCGACCAGGATCACCAGGTAGATCAGGATGTCCTTGACGAACGCGATCAGCGCCGGCGCGCGCAGCCCGGACTGGTAGGTGTAGAGCGCCAGGATGATGAACGCGATCAGCAGCGGCAGGTGGCCGAAGAAGCCGCCGCCGTTGAAGCCCATGGACCGCAGCACGGCCTCGAGGCCGACGAGCTGCAGCGCGATGTAGGGCATGGTCGCGACGATCCCGGTGATGGCCACCAGCAGGGCCAGCAACGAGGACCCGTAACGCCCGCGCACGAAGTCGGCCGGGGTCACGTAGCCGCGCGCCCGGGAGACCGACCACATGCGCAGCACGGGCAGGAACACCAGCGGGTAGGCGATGATCGTGTACGGCAGCGCGAAGAACCCGGTCGCGCCGGCACCGAACAGCAGGGCGGGCACCGCGACGAAGGTGTAGGCGGTGTAGAGGTCACCACCCACCAGGAACCAGGTGACCCACGAGCCGAACTTGCGCCCGCCGAGCCCCCACTCGTCGAGATGTTCCAGGGTCTTGCCGGACTGCCAGCGCGCCGCCACGAAGCCGATCACCGTGACGAACGCGAACAGGAGCACGAATTCGATGAGCTCCACCCATTGCATCAGCGCTCACTCCCCTCGTCCAGCGAGTCGACGTCCGCCACTTCGCCGGGTGCGTCGTCCACCCGCACCTTCCGCGTCATCCGGAAGACGATGATCGTGCAGAGCACGCCAACCGGGATGATGAGGAACTGGAACCAGTAGAAGAACGGCATCCCGATGAACTCGGGGGATCTCATGTTGTATATGGGTGTCAGCAGCACAATGAACGGAACTATCAGCAGCAGGTTCCATGGGTTGAAAACCAGCCCGGAGACCTTGCCTCGTGAGTTTCCAGAGGTCATGTTGGCCTACCTCGTTGGTCAATGCCTGACGACGATGTCGGATCGACCCTAGGACCTACGGTTCCCGACGTCACGCACTGCAAAGTGTCGGTTTTGAAACGCTCTCGTTTGCCGATCCGTCCACTGGGTACGCGGCGGGCGTGGGCACGATCGAGGTCTCGCACCCGGAAAAGGTGCTGTTCCCGGCGGACGGCCTCACCAAGGCCGACGTGGTGGCCCACTTCCGCACGGTCACCCGCTCGATGCTGCCCCACCTGGCCGGACGACCTTTGACGATGCGCCGGTTTCCCGACGGGATCGACGGCCAGGGCTTCTTCCAGAAGGACGCCTCGGACCACTTCCCGGACTGGGTCCGCACCGTCGAGATCGCCCGGAAGTCGGCCGAGGGCACCGTGCGCCACGTCGTGTGCGAGGACTCCGAGGCCGGCGCCGACACCCTTCTCTACCTGGCGAACCAGGCCACGCTCGAGTTCCACGTCTGGTCGTCCACCGTGGACGATCTGGAGCACCCGGACCGGGTGGTCGTCGACATCGACCCGCCCGGGCGGACGCCGGTCGCGACGCTGCGCGACATCGCCCGGCGCGTGCGCGATGCGTACACCGAACGGGGGCTGACACCGTACCTGCAGGCCACCGGTGGGCGCGGGTTCCACATCGTGGCGCCGCTGGACCGCTCGGCCGACCACGACGAGGTGCGCGCGGCCGCCGCCGAGCTCGCCGGCGAGCTCGCCGCCGCCGACCCGGACCTGCTGACCACCGCGCAGCGCAAGTACAAGCGCGGCGACCGGGTGTTCCTCGACGTCAACCGCAACGGCTTCGGCCAGACCTTCGTCTCGCCCTACTCGCTGCGCGCCCGCCCCGGCGCGCCCGTCGCGACCCCGCTGGACTGGGACGAGCTGAGCCGCGCCTACCCCAACGGCTTCACCCCGCAACGGATCCGGCGCAGGCTCGCGCGCAAGACGGACCCGTGGCGGGGCATCGACGGCGGCGCCGGCCGCCTCGGGTCGTAGCCCGCGACGGCCGGCGCCGTGTGGTCGCCGGTGTGGTTGCCGGTGTGGGTGTCGTTACGGGATCAGGACTTGCCGACCCAGGCGTCCACCTTGGACTGGTTGTCCTTGACCCACTTCTCGCCGGCGTCCTCGGGGCTCATCTTGTCCACCGCGATGTACTTGGCCACGAGGTTCTGGTCGTCGTTCGTCCACTTGAAGTTCTTCACCAGGTCCGCGGCCGGGCTGCCGGAGTCCATGAACTTCTTGCTCGCGATCTTGTCCAGGTCGTAGGGCGGGTAGTCGCACGCGACCTTCTCCGCGTCCGCGTCGCAGCCCGTCTTGTACTCGGGCAGCTTCACGTGCACGAGCTTGACCTCGAGCATGAACCACTGCGGCTCGTAGAAGTAGCCGATCATCGGCTTCTTGTCCTTCTCCGCCTGCCGGAACGACTGGATCAGCGCGGTCTCGCTGCCCGCGTACACGACCTTGAAGTTCAGGTTGAGGTTCTTCACCAGGGCGGCGTCGTTGGTGACGAACGACGGGTCGCCGTCGAGCAGCTGGCCCTTGCCACCTGACTCGGACGTCTTGAACATGTCCGCGTACTTGTTCAGGTTCTTCCAGTCGGTGATGTCCGGGTACTTCTCGGCCATCCACGGCGGCACGTACCAGCCGATGGTGCCGGTGTTGCCGGTGGAGCCCACCCGCACGGCCGTCTTCTGGTCGTCGATGTACTTCTTCTTCAGGTCGTCGTGGCCCCAGTTCTCCAGCACCACGTCGACCTCGCCGGTGCCGAAGCCCTGCCAGGCGACCTCCTCCTTGAGGTCCTTCTTCGTGACATTGCAGCCGAGCTCCTTCTCCGCCACGTAGCCGACCACGGCCGCGTCGGCCTCGTAGCCGACCCACGGGTTGACGGCGATGTTGAAGTCGCCGCAGTCGGCGCTGTCGCCACCGCCGCCGCCGGAACTGGAGTCCTCGCCCACCTTCGCACCGCCACATCCGGCGAGCACCAGCGAGACCGCGGCGAAGAGCACCGACGTGCGCAGATACCTTCTTCTCATCGTGACCGTCCTCCTCGTCGGGTCTAACCAGCGGTCCGCCCGGTCCGGCGAGCCGCGGCCTGCGTGATTCGGTCGAGCATGATGCCGAGCAGCACGATCGCGAGCCCGGCGGCGAGCCCCTTGCCGAAGAGCTGCCCCTGTGAGAACCCCGCCACGACGTCGTAGCCCAGCGCGCCCGCGCCGACCAGACCGCCCACGACGACCATGGACAGCACGTAGATGAGCCCCTGGTTCGTCGCGAGCGTCAGCGACTTCGACGACATCGGCAGCTGCACCTTCGAGATCGTCTGCCAGCGGCCGGCACCCGAGGCGGTGGCCGCCTCGACGGTCGTGGCGGACACCCCGCGGATCCCGTCCGTGACGATCTTGATGACGATCGGCGCCGCGTACACGAAGGCCGCCACGATCGCCGTGAACCGGGACGGTCCGAACAGCGCCACGAACGGCACCAGGTACACGAACGGCGGCATGACCTGGGCGGCGTCGAGCACCGGCCGGATCACCCGGTCCGCGCGGCGGCTGCGGCCCATCCAGACGCCCATCAGCACGCCCACCACCATCACCACGACGGTCGCGACGAGCGTGGACGCGAGCGTGGTCATCGAGTCGTGCCACAGTCCCGTGCCGAGCAGCAGCGCCAGGCAGATCGCGGTCACCGCGGTCGCCCGCAGATCGCCGATCACCACGGCGAACGCGATGATCACCGCGCACATCAGCCACCACGGCGACTCGGTGAGCAGCGCCTCGAACGGGTTGAGGATCGCCCGGGTGACCCAGTCCCGCAGGTCGTTCGTGATGACCGAGAAGTTGTCCTGGATCCACAGCGTGATGTCGGTCGTCGTGCGGGAGATCCACGGCCCGATGTTCCAGTCGACCGGGAACTCCGCGGCCCAGACGTAGGTGTAGGACAGGTACACGCAGACCGCGGTGACCACGCCGCCGCCGATCAGGAGCGGCCGGCGCAGCCGCGCCGCCGGTGACCGCCCGCCCGAGTGCCGCAGCTGGCGCTCGGCGCGGTCGCCGGCCGCCGTGGTGACCCGGTCGAGGACGATCGCCATGATCACGATCGCGAGGCCGGCGTTGAACGCCGTGCCGACGTCGAGGGTCTGCAGCGCCTTGATCACGGTCTTGCCGAGCCCGGGCGCGTCGATCAGCGCGCAGATCGTGACCATCGCCAGCGCGGCCATGATGCACTGGTTGATGCCGACGACGATCGTGCGCTTGGCCATCGGCAGCAGCACCTTGACCAGCGTCTGCCCGCGGGTGGCACCGAGCGAGTCGGCGGCCTCGCGGCTGTTGCCGGGCACCGAGTTGATCGCGTGTGCGGTGATCCGGATGGCCGGCGGCATCGCGTAGATCAGCGTCGCGATCGTCGCCGAGGCCGGCCCGATCAGGAAGAACAGCGTCAGCGGCGCGAGGTAGACGAACGTCGGCATGATCTGCATGAAGTCGAGCACCGGCGTGATGATCCGGTTCACCCGCCGCGACATGCCCGCCCAGATGCCGAGCGGGATCCCGATCAGCAGGGCGATGATCACGGACGCGGCGACGAGTGCCAGCGTGTCCATGCTCTCCTCCCACAGGCCCTGCAGGCCGAAGAAGAAGAAGCCGACGGTCGCGAGGACCGCGACGCGGACGTTGCCGAACACCCAGGCGGTGTAGCCGGCGAGCGCGACCACGCCGACCCAGCCGATGAGCGGCACGCCGCGGCCGGGTATCGGCTGGGCGATGAGGTACTGGATGCCGGTGACGAAGTTGTCGATCACCAGCCGGATCTCGTTGAAGAAGTAGAGGAAGATCGGGTTGGAGTTGCGGCTGGCCCCGATCGCGTCGTTGACCTCGTTGAACCAGCGGTGCAGCCCGGTGAGCTGGGCGGGCGCCAGCTCGAGCGTGGCGCGCCCGCGGAAGATCACGAAGAGGACCAGCCACGCCACGACGATGACGATGGCGGCGACCCATCTGCGGGGTCCGCGTTCGGCCTTCGGGGCCGGCGGTCGCGGCGGCTCGGCCTTCGCCGGGGCCGGCGGTGCGACGGTGGTGGTCACTGGTGTTCCGCCTCCCCGGACCGAACCCTCGTGGTCGCCATCGGTTGCCGCCCGGCGGTTGGGCGCGTACCGCCGGCCGGGTCGCGTCCCGTTCCTCCTGGGCGCGGTCGGCACGTGGTCATGTCGCGCTCTTCCTTGCCGCTTCGGGCTCGGCGTCGGCGGTGTCCGGCTCGGAGCCGTTCGCCGGTGCGGCTTGCGGTGTGGACACGGAGGCGGACACCTGCACTGTCTCGCGCACCTCGGGCATCGTGGCGATCACCTCGAGGATCTCCTCGTCCCCGATGACGCCGAGCAGCTCACCGCCCTCGACGACCTTCACCGGCTTCTCCGCGGCGAGCACCGCGCGGGTCGCCTCGCGGACGACTACCTCCGGGCCGAGCTCCGGGCCGTCCAGCGGGTCGTCCGGCCGGGGCTCGCGCATGATCCAGCGCAGCGTCAGCACGTTCGCCCGCGCCACGTCGCGCACGAAGTCCGCCACGTAGTCGTCGACCGGGGCGCCGACGAGCTCGTCGCCGGTGCCGACCTGGACCATGTCGCCGTCGCGCATGATCAGGATCCGGTCGCCGAGCTTGAGCGCCTCGGACAGGTCGTGGGTGATGAACACCATCGTCTTGCCGACCTCGTGGTGCAGCCGGATGACCTCCTGCTGCATGTCGCGGCGGATCAGCGGGTCCAGCGCGGAGAACGGCTCGTCGAACAGCAGCACGTCCGGGTCGACCGCGAGCGCGCGGGCGAGGCCGACGCGCTGCTGCATGCCACCGGAGAGCTGGTCGGGGAAGGAGTTCTCGTAGCCCGCGAGGCCCACCAGCTCGACCACCTCGGCGGCCCGCCGGCGGCGGTCGGCGCGGCTCATGCCGCGTATCTCCAGTCCGAACGCGACGTTGTCGATGACCCGCCGGTGCGGCAGCAGGCCGAAGTGCTGGAACACCATGGCGAACTTGCGCCGGCGCAGGTCACGCAACCGCTTGCGGTCGGCGGTGCGGATGTTCTCGCCCTCGACCATGACGTCGCCCGCGGTCGGCTCGATCAGCCGGGTCAGGCAGCGCACGAGCGTGGACTTGCCCGAGCCGGACAGCCCCATCACCACGAAGACCTCGCCCGGCGCGACGTCGAACGACACCTCCCGCACCGCCGCCGTGCAGCCGGTCTTCGACAGCAGCTCCCGGCGGGAGAGCTCGGTGAGGCTGGTGTCGGTCGGCACCCGGTCGGCCTTCGGGCCGAACACCTTCCACAGGTCGCGAACCGAGATCACCGGATCGGCGGATGTCGTCACGGCCGGCCCCTCTCCTGACTCATGGTTCGCCCGCGAGCTCACGCGTGGAACCAGTACTGCGGCTTCGGATCGATGTTGTGCCAGACATGCTTGGTCTCGCGGTACTCGGCCAGCCCGGACGGCCCGAGCTCGCGGCCGATGCCGGACCGGCCGTAGCCGCCCCACTCGGCCTGCGGGACGTACGGGTGGTAGTCGTTGATCCACACGGTGCCGTGCCGCAGCCGGCCGGCGACCCGCTGCGCGCGGCCGGCGTCCTGGCTCCAGACGGCGCCGGCGAGGCCGTAGGTGGTGTCGTTGGCGATGCGCACCGCGTCGTCCTCGTCGGTGAACCGCTCGACGGTCAGCACGGGGCCGAACGACTCGTCGTGCACCACGGTCATGTCCTGGCGGCACTCGTCCAGAACCGTTGGCAGGTAGTAGAAGCCGCTCGCGAGCGCCGGGTCGTCCGGCTCGCGGCCGCCGCAGCGCAGCACCGCGCCCTCGGCGACCCCGATGTCCACATAGGCCGCCACCTTGTCCCGGTGCGCGGCGGAGATCAGCGGGCCGGTCTCGGCGTCCACATCGAACGGTCCGCCGAGCCGGATCTCCGCCGCCCGGCGCACGATCTCGCCGACCACCACGTCGTGCACCTCGTCCTGGACCACGAGCCGCGCGCCGGCCGAGCACACCTGGCCGGAGTGCAGGAACACCGCGGTGAGCGCGAAGTCGGCCGCCGCGGCCAGGTCGGCGTCGGCGAACACGACGTTCGGGTTCTTGCCGCCGAGCTCCAGCGCGACCTTCTTGACCGTGCCGGCCGCGGCGGCCATGATCCGCCGCCCGGTGGCGAGCCCGCCGGTGAACGACACCATGTCCACGGCGTCGTGCTCGGCGAGCGGCGCGCCCGCGGCCGGGCCGGCGCCCAGCACGAGGTTCGCCGCCCCGGCCGGCAGCCCGGCGTCCTCGAGCAGGCGCAGGAGCAGGATCGCCGTGGACGGGGTCAGCTCGCTCGGCTTGAGCACGATCGTGTTGCCGGCCGCGAGCGCGGGGGCGACCTTCCACGACGTCTGCAGCAGCGGGTAGTTCCAGGGCGTGATCAGGCCGCACACGCCGACCGGTTCGTGCACGACGCGGCTGACCGCGTCGGCCCGCCCGGTGTCCACGACCCGCCCCGCGTCGGTGCCGGCGATGCCGCCGTAGTACCGAAAGCAGGCCACGACGTCGGCGATGTCGTACTCGCTTTCCACCAGCCGCTTGCCGGTGTCGAGCGACTCCGCGCGGGCGAAGTCCTTGGCGTCGCGCTCGAGCAGGTCGGCCACGCGCAGCAGCAGCGCGCCGCGTTCGCGTTCCGGGGTGTGCGGCCACTCACCGGTGTCAAACGCTTGGCGCGCCGCGAGAATCGCGGCCTCGGTGTCGGCCGCAGTCGCCTCGGCGACCGTCGCGACCAGGCTGCCGTCCGCGGGGCAGCGGATCTCTCGCCGGCCACCGTCGACCGGTTCCCGCCACTGACCCCCGATGTACAGCTCGGCCATAGGCAGTCCTCACGACCTCGCGCCGTTGCGTATCGTGCACGGTAGTGCTTATTGGGGAAACCCTTGTCCACCTCGCGACCGACGTCAAGGGTGTTGTCCACCTTGGTATCTATAGAACTCGACCGTCGCTCGCGGTAACGGAGTGTTACCGAGGACCAGATCCGCAGCCTTTTCGGCCAGCATCATGACCGGGGCGTAGATGTTCCCGTTGGTCACGTACGGCATCGACGATGCGTCCACCACCCGCAGCCCGCGCACCCCGCGCACCCGCATGGTCTCCGGGTCCAGGACGGACAGCTCGCCCGTGCCCATGGCGCACGTGCACGACGGGTGCAGGGCGGTCTCGGCCTCCCGCGCCACCCAGTCGAGGATCTGCTCGTTCGTCTCGACCCGCGGACCCGGCGATAGCTCGCCGCCGTTGTAGGGCGCCATCGCGGGCCGGCTCAGCAGGTCGCGGGCGACCCGGATGGCCTCGACCCACTCGCGGCGGTCCTGGTCGGTGGACAGGTAGTTGAACCGCAGCGCGGGGTGGCGGCGCGGGTCCCGGCTCGTGATCGTCACGGTGCCGCGCGCGTCGGAGTACATCGGCCCGACGTGCACCTGGTAGCCGTGCCCGCCGGCCGGCGCGGACCCGTCGTAACGCACCGCGATCGGCAGGAAGTGGAACATCAGGTTCGGGTAGGTCACGTCTTCGTTGCTGCGGGTGAACCCGCCGCCCTCGAAATGGTTGGTCGCGCCGGGGCCGCGGCGGCCGAACAGCCACTGCGCGCCGATCCACGGGCGGTACCGCCACTTCAGGTACGGCTGCATGGAGACCGGCTGGGTGCAGGCGTACTGGACGTAGACCTCGAGGTGGTCCTGCAGGTTCTCCCCCACCCCGGGCACGTGGGACACCACGTCGATGGACAGCGCCCGCAGGGCCGCCGCGTTGCCGACACCGGACAGCTGCAGCAGTTGTGGCGAGTTGATGGCGCCGCCGCACAGGATGACCTCGCCCGCCTCGACGGTCCGGCGGCCGCGCGAGGGGAACCGGTGGTACTCCACGCCGGTCGCGCGGTCGCCGTCGAACCGGATCCTCGTGACCAGCGCGCGGGTGACCACGTCGAGGTTGGGCCTGCGCATGGCGGGGCGCAGGTAGGCCTTCGACGCGGACCAGCGCCGTCCTCTGTAGACGTTGCGGTCGAACTTGGCGAAGCCCTCCTGGCGGTAGCCGTTGACGTCGTCGGTGAGCGGGTAGCCGGCCTCCTGGACGGCCTCGAAGAACGCCGTGAACAGCGGGTTCGTGGCGGGCCCGCGCTCGAGGACGAGCGGGCCGTCGTGGCCGCGGAACTCGTCGTCCGCCGCGGCCGCCGTGCAGTTCTCCATCCGCTCGAAGTACGGCAGGCAGTGCGCGTAGTCCCATGTGGACATGCCGGGGTCGGCGGCCCAGCGCTCGTAGTCCAGCGGGTTGCCGCGCTGGAAGATCATCCCGTTGATGCTGCTGGAACCGCCCAGGACCTTGCCGCGGGCGTGGTAGATCCGCCGGCCGTGCATGTGCGGCTCGGGTTCGGATTCGTACTTCCAGTCGTAGAAGCGGCTCCCGATGGGGAACGTGAGCGCGGCGGGCATGTGGATGAAGACGTCCCACGGGTAGTCGGGCCGGCCCGCCTCGAGCACCAGCACGCGGTTCGCCGGGTCGGCGGACAGCCGGTTCGCGAGCACGCTCCCGGCCGACCCGCCCCCGACGATGACGAAGTCGTAACGCTGGGAGCTCACCGTTCCGCCTCTCCTTCGTCGAAGTTCCGCGCGACGAGGTCCTCGACCTTGCGCAGGGCCTCCGTGGCCTGCGCGCCGGTCGCGGCGACGACGAGCTCGTCGCCCTTGCGGGCGCCGAGGCCCATGAGCGCGAGCACGCTGCGGCCGTCGGCGGTGGCGTCGCCGAGCCGGACCGTGACCTGGGCGTCCACTTCGGACAGCGTGCGGGCGAGCAGCGCGGCCGGGCGGGCGTGCAGGCCGACGTCGTTGGCGAGGCGGACCCGGGTCTCCGCCGCTTCGCCTGCGGGCCGCGCGGCCTCGGGCGGCTCACCCGCCGCGGCGCGGGCGGCGCCGGCCACATCGGCGAGCGGCGCCCCGCCCTGCGCGGCCACGGCCGCCGCGACCGCGCCCTCGACGAGCGGGGCGTCGACGAGCTCCGCCGCGGGCTCGTCGCGGGCCTCCAGGGCGGTCTCGGCGATCATGCGGGCGCTGCCGAGGTCGTAGAGCACCACGACCCCCGCGCCGCCGTCGGCCCGGGTGATCGCGGCGTCGACCGCGTCGAAGTCCGTGCCGATGCCGCCGCCGGGCAGGCCGCCCGCCGCCACGACGGTCACGTCCGGCGCCATCTGGGCCGCCACCTCCACGACGCCGTCCGCCAGCTTCGCACTGTGCGAGACGACGACCAGCCCGACTCGGCTCACGAAGCGCCCGCCGAGTCGGCGAACGAGCGCAGCAGCAGCATCGTCGACCGCGCGCCCGGGTCGAGGTGGCCGGCGCTGCGCTCGCCCAGGTAGGACGCCCGGCCCTTGCGCGCGACCAGCGGCACGGTCGACTCCGCCCCGGCCGCCGCCGCGTCCGCCGCGGCCGACAGCAGCGCCGCGACCGAGACCTGCTCCCCGGCGGCCTTCTCCGCCGCCCGCACCGCCGGGTCCAGCGCGTCGACCATCGTCTTGTCGCCCACCTCGGCCTTGCCGCGCGCCACCACGCCGCCGAGCGCGGCCCGCAGCGCCTCGGCCACCTCGGCCGTGCCCAGCTCGGTCGCGTCGCCGAGCGCGGTGGCCGCACGCAGGAACGCCGTGCCGTACAGCGGGCCCGCCGCGCCGCCGACCTTGGAGATCAGCGTGGTCGCGACGAGCTTGAGCACGCCGGCCGGAGTGTCCGGTGTGGACTCGTCCAGCTTGGACACCACGGCCTTGAAACCGCGGTCGAGGTTCTCCCCGTGGTCACCGTCCCCGATCGCCCGGTCGAGCTGGATCAGCTCGACCCGGTGCTCGGCGACCACCGCCGCGACCGCGCGGACGGCACCGGCCACGTCGCCGGCGGAGCACCCGGCCCGAGCCGGCACGGTCAGCTCCCCCACCGCAGCGCGGCCGTGCGCACCGGCGCGTCCCACAGCTCGCGCAGCTCGTCGTCCAGCCTCAGCAGCGTGAGGCTCATGCCCTGCATCTCCAGGCTCGTGACGAACGGGCCGACGAGCCGCCGCTCCACGACGATGCCGCGGTCGGCGAGCATCCGCTCCGCGATGCCGTGCGCGAGGTAGAGCTCGATCAGCGGCGTGCCACCCATCGAGTTGGTGAACAGCAGCACCCGTTCGCCCTCGCGGAACGGCAGGTCGTCCACGATCGGCTCGAGCAGCCGGCGCACGATCCCGTCCGCGTTCTCCGCGGGCATGCGGGCGCGGCCGGGCTCGCCGTGGATGCCGATACCGACCTCCATCTCGTCGTCGGCGAGGTCGAAGCTCGGGTCGCCGACGTGCGGCACGATCGGCGCCGCGAGCGCCATGCCCATCGAGCGCACGCCCGCGACCACGCGCTCGGCGATCGCGTGCACCTTCGCGAGGTCGTCCCCGCGCTCGGCGGCCGCACCGACGATCTTCTCGAGCGGCACGGTGCCGCCGACGCCGCGGCGGCCCGCGGTGTAGAGCGAGTCCTTCACGGCGACGTCGTCGTCGATCACGATCGTGCGGACCTCGATGTCCTCGGCGGCCGCGAGCTCCGCGGCGGTCTCGAAGTTCAGCACGTCACCGGTGTAGTTCTTGACGATCAGCAGCACGCCGGCGCCACCGTTGGTCTTCTCGATGGCGGTCTGCATCTGGTCGGGCGTCGGGGAGGTGAAGACCGCGCCCGGGCAGGCGGCGCTGAGCATGCCCATGCCGACGAGCCCGCCGTGCATCGGCTCGTGCCCGGAGCCACCGCCGGAGATGACCGCGACCTTGCCCTGCACGGGGGCGTCCGCGCGCACCACCACGGCCGGGTCGGGGATGACGGTGATCAGGTCGGAGTGGGCCAGCTCCAACCCACGCAACGATTCGGCCACCACGGTCGACGGGTCGTTGATGATCTTCTTCATCGGAACCTCCAGCCGGGATCGGGGCAGATCCACATCGATTCCTACCCCAGCGGGGCCGTCTACGAAAGGAGATCAACGCAGGGGTTCCACGAGGCTGCGCACCGCACCCGGCGCGACCTCGCTACGTGCGCCAGGGCGGGGTCCACCCGGCCCGGTCGCACACCTTCTCCAGGTCCGGGTCGGTGAGGCTGCGGCGGTCGGACAGGTTCGCCAGGCGCGGGCCGAGGATCTGCAGCCGGTCGACGTTGCCGGTCGGGTCGCCCATCTCCTTGCGGACCTCGAGCAGGAAGTCCGCGTACAGCCGGAACTGGATGTCGCCCGGCGGCTGCGCCGGCAGCGCCTGCATGAACCGCGAGTACGCGCGCACCGCGCCGTTCGAGCCGTACACGGTGATCCACGTGTCGAAGCGCCGCTTGTGCGCCAGCTCGTCGGCGGTCGGCGTCCCGTCGCTCGTGAACATGCGCTCGAGCATGTCCACGAGCGGCACGTACATGTCGCGCTTGGGCTCGGCGACCTGGTCGATGCGCTTCAGGCGGGCCTCGAAACGGCGGGTGGCCATGGCGAACAGCCCGGCGACCACCGCCGCCGCGACGGACGCGACGGCGGCGATCACGGCGATGACGATGGCGGACACACCCTTGATCCAAGCATCCGCAACAATGCGGTGGTGGCCGACAGCGGAAATGGGCGGACCCTGCGCACTGTGTTCCTCGGCCGTCATGGGCACTGGCCCAAGCCGGAGCCGCTACGGGTCGAAAGCGCCTACGAGGCACGCAGCTTTCCCGGTGAGGACCTGCTCTGGCAGTCCGTTCGCGGATGGTTCGCCAACGGCGGCGGCCCCTGCGCGATCGCGCCGCTGGCCGCGCAGGACGACCCGCTCTTCGCGCTCGACACGACCCTGCAGATGCTCGAGCACCACCACATCGACATCGTCTGCTTCCCCGGGCTCGCCGAACACGTCCGCTCCGCGGACGGGGTCGACCTGGAGGCGTTCGGCGCCGCGCAGCGGATGATGGTCGAGTCGTGCATCGCCACCGGCGACCGGCTCGCGGTGCTCGACCCGCCGCCCGGGCTCGAGCCGGACGAGATGCGTGACTGGCGGGTCGACGTGCTGGGCGCGGACACCTCGCACGCGGTCATCTACTACCCCTGGCTGCGCGTCGACACCGACGCCGGCCTCGCGTGGGTGCCGCCGTGCGGGCACGTCGTCGGCGCGTGGGCGCAGGCCCTGCGGCGCGGCGGCGTGCTGGCCGCGCTCGGCAACCTCGAGCTCGCCGAGGTCCTCGACGTGGCCGTCAACGTCACCACCTACGAGCAGGAGATGCTGACCCGGCTCAACGTCAACCTGTTGCGCGCCATGCCGTCCTGGGGCGTGCGGACCTGGGGCGCGCGGACGCTGTCGGTCAGCCCGTGGCTGTTCCAGATCCCGACCGCGCGGCTGCTCGCCACGCTCAAGCCCGTGGTCTTCGACCGCATCGCCGACTACCCGCACATCGGCGACCACGAGCTCGTCGCCGAGCTGGACTCCGCGATCCGCGGCGTCTCCGGCCTCGGCGACGACGCGTTCACGATCCGCCTGCTACGCGCCACGGGCGAGGCCATGCGGGTCGAGATCGAGCTCAACCCCCGGGTGACGCACGGCTACCCGCTGACCATCGTCATCGAGCTACCGGAGGGGCGGTGGACGGTCCTGGAAACCGAACACTCGCTGGACAGCCCGCCAGCAGATCCCCGAGGATGAGCCGTTCGAGCCGCGCCCGGTCCTCGTCGGGCCACGTCTGCGAGATCGGCCCGTGCACGGTGACCTCGATCCGCCGGGACATCTCCGCGGGCGGCGTCCAGCCGAGCACCACGAACCCGGGGTCGACGATCTCCACCGACTCGACGTCCGCGCCGCCCAGCAGCTCGACCAGCTGCCGGATCCCGCGCTCGGTGCCGCGGTAGGTGAGCAGTTCCCCCGCCTCGCGCAGCAGCCGGCGCTTGGCGTCCGGCGACGGCCAGCCCGGCGGCAGGTCCCAGCCGAGCCACGTGCACAGCCAGTCGACCATCTCGTCCGGCGCGAGCGCGGGATGCGCGAGCAGGTCGAGCTCCTCGATCGGCGTCGCGACGCCGTCCAGCAGGTCGTCGAACACCGCGACGATCCGCATCAGCAGGTCGTCGTCCCACATCGCGCGCGGGACGAGCGCGGCGATCCGCTCCACCCGGGTGCTCATTTCGCGCGCACCCGCGGCGGGGCGGGCCAGCACAGGCCGTTCGGCTTGAGGTCGACGCGGTCGGTCCGCTCGCCGGTCTGGTCGGTGACCGGATCCCACGGGAACAGGTGCACCTCGTCGACCAGCTCCACCCCGGGCACGTCGAGCAGCACGCCGAACAGCTCGCCCGCGACGACCGGCCGGCCGAACGGCCAGCCCTGCCCGTCGCGGCCGCCGCGCACCGGGTGCAGGTAGTCCCGCAGC
Organism: Actinophytocola sp.; assembly: GCF_036555685.1. Lineage (GTDB taxonomy): Bacteria > Actinomycetota > Actinomycetes > Mycobacteriales > Pseudonocardiaceae > Actinophytocola. The sequence goes on from NZ_DATBKY010000296.1 coordinate 64,719, forward strand.
GCCTCGGCGGCACGGTCGTACACCTCGTCGGCCGGCTCGAACTCCGACCGCGTCACCGCCGCCTCCACGCGCACGCCCTGGTAGTCCGGCGGCTCGACGACCAGCCGGACGCCGACCGCGCGCCGCGCGTCCAGGAACTCGACGACCTCGTCGAACACCGGGTCGCCGGGCAGCAGCGAGGCGAAGCTCTCCTCGTCGCCCACGCCCTCGGGGTGCGGGACGACGACGACGCGGGCCACGCCGGGCTCGGCGTTGCAGCGGGCCCGCGCCACCCGCGGGCTCGAGAGGCGGGCCAGCCGCTCGAAGTCGTCCGCGGACACGGCGCGCCAGCCCGACCGCAGCAGCGCGGGCGCGCGCGTGCGGGCCTCCTCGACGGACTCGGCGTCCATCCCGCCGGTCGCGGGCCAGCGGTTGTGCACCCGGGCCACGTGCGGGATCGCCTCGCGCAGCACGACGATGCTGCCGGACGCGACGTTGCCGGCCGAACCGCCGCCGGCCAGGTAGTCGATCACGATCTCCGCGTTCTCGGGCGGGATCGCGCCGTGGGTGCCGTCGCCGAACAGGACCTCGCCGGTGTTGCGGTCGAGCTCGTAATGCTTGTCGTCGGCGAGCGAGGAGACCAGCGACTCGACGGCCTTCCACTCGGTGCCGCCGACGCGCACCCGGTGCAGGTCCGGCAGCAGCGGGGAGCGCCGGGTGCGCAGCCGCTGGCGCGGGCGACCGGTGCCGGTGCCGAGCTCCTCGGCCGGCACGGCGCTGGCATGCTGCACCTCGACGCTGACGCCCGCGCCGTGCGTGTTGTGCACCAGCACGGAGAACGTGGTCAGCTTCTTCGCCCGCTCGGCGAGCACCGGGCGGAAGCGCATCTTCCAGCGGTCGGACTCGGCGGTCCAGTCCGGGCCGGTGTCGACCAGCACGGCCGGCCGGTCCGCGGGCACGCTCTCCGACTCGACGTCCACCCAGCCCGCGGCGCCCGACACCTGGAACTCCAGCTCCACGCCCGCCGGGTCGATGTCCAGCTCCACCCGCACGAGCGAGTTCGGCCCGCCCTCGCCGAGGACCAGCTCGATCCAGGTGCCCGCGGTCTCGCGGGCCCGCACGGCGGAGCTGATCCGGCCGCCGTCGGTCTCGTCGCCGTCGACGACCCAGCGCAGCGACACCGGCCGCGCGATCGCCTGCTCGACGGTCACGAACTCGACCGGACCGCTGCCCGCGGCCACCGTGGACACCGGCGTGCCGGCCGGGACCCGGACGGTCTGGCCGGGCGCGTCGAGCATGAAGTCCACCCGCGCGGTCGCCACCTCGGCCGCGCGGCGCGCGACGCCGACCATGTTGAGGAACTCCGAGTACAGCCGGTCCGGGACCTGGTTGAGCCGGTACAGCAGCTGGTCGACGAGGTAGGAGACGATCTCGATCAGCGCGATGCCGGGGTCGCCCGGCTCGGTGCTCGTCCACTCCGGGCAGTACCGGTCGCGCAGCCGCAGGGCCGCCTCGACGAGGTCGGCGTACCGCCGGTCGTCCAGCGACGGGACGGGCAGCCGGCCCACCCCGTCGACGACGTCCTCTCCCGCCAGGTTGCCCGCTCCGTTCCCCGAAACGCTCACGGCAGAGCTCACCGCGTCCATTCGAACCTTCCCTCGAACCGGCCGCTCTCGCCGGTGGCCTTCAGCTGGTAGTCGATGCACACGCGCGCCCAGCCGAGCTGCCGGGCGTCCCACTGCTGGTCGAGATCCTCGAAGTCCACGTCCTGGACCTCGATGCGCGGCTCGTACTGCGACACGAGCTCGCGGATGCGGTCCGGCAGCTCCTTGAGCGTCCACTCGAGCCGGACGCCGAAGTCCGGCCGCATGACCCGCTCGCCCGCCACCGTGCCGAGCAGCACGGCGAGCGCGGACTCCACCGCCGCCGTGCCGGACTGGACCACGATCCGCCCGCCCATGTCCACCCGGACCGGGTAGCCCCAGCCGCGCTCGTCGGTCTCCTTGGTGGCGGTCTCCGTGTGCGTCCCCGTCGACTCCGTCCCGGCCGACGTATCGGTCGTCTTCGCCGTGGTCTTCGGCCGCGCCATCCCCTGTGCCATCCGCTGCGCCATCCTCACCGCCCCCGTGTCCGGATCGAGACGAGCGTGCCGGGCTCGAGCGCCGACACGTCCAGTCCCGGGTTCTGCTCTGCGATGAGCCGCCAGTGGGCGGGGTCGCCGAGGTAGCGCGCGGCGAGCAGGTCGATCCGGTCACCGCGGCGTACCCGGTGCACGATCGGCCGCTCGACCGGGGCCGCCGCCGCGGCGCTGTGCCGCAGCGTCTCGGCCAGCGCGTCGAGCCCGTCTTCGTAGGCCCCGGTGAAGTCGACCCCGGGCGTCGCGTCCGGCCACACCGGCAGATCGACCCGCTCGAGCAGCACCGGCACGAGCACCGCCTGCCCGTCGAGCTGGCGCATCTCCGCGACCCGCAGCTCGTGGTCGAGCGCGCCGGAGTACAGCGCGTCGTCGGTGAGCAGCGCCGCGACGTGCGTGCACGTGCGCAGGCCGGCCTCGACGGACTGCGCCCAGGTGCTGCCCGGGTCGACGTCTCTGGGCGCCACCCAGGTGGCGATGCCCCGTCTTTCGAGGTCCCCGGACAGCCGGCGAGCAAGCGGCCCCTCGCTCTCGGTGCGGTGGCTCAGGAACACCCGCACTGCGGCTCCCTTCCGGTGACCGGTCACGTCAAGAGGAGATCATGGCGTGTCCGACCCTCTGCAGGCGAGGTGTCCGGTTATGCGTTCTGCGTGATCAGGGCCCTCAACAGGACCGTTTACGCACGCGAAGACCTCCCGGCACACCGCCCCGGGAGGTCTTCGCGCCCCATCAGGAGGGCTCAGGTCAGGTGATGCTCGGTCACCCGGCCACCGTGGATCGTCACCGTCGCGTGCGCCGAACCGTCGGGGCGCCACACCGTGTAGTCGCCGGCCGGCACGCTCGGGAACACCGCCGTGTAGGCGACCCGGCCGCCACCGTGCCGCGCGTGCACGACGTTGTGGCTGCGCGGCGTGGCCGCGTCGATGCTCGTGTGCCGGCCCGCGCTGATCTCGATCTCCTGCTCGGCGAGCTCGGGCCCGGCCACGAGGACCAGCGCGCCGACGTCCCCGCCGATGTCCAGTACCAGGGTGTCCATCATGGATCCTCCGCTCGGGTCTGCGGTCACGTCCACGGGTTGTTGAACCCGTCGTGCGGCGTGCCGAGGTAGGGGAAGCGGTCCAGGTACGGGATGTCCAGGTCGGCGGGGGTCACCCCGTCGTCCACCTGGGACGCGGCGCCGTCGGGCGTGTAGTTCTTGTCCACCAGCGCGTACGTCGCGCCCGCGATCGCCCGCAGCTCGATGGCGACCACGTCGTCGAACACGCGCCGCCCGTTCGGGAAGCCGGCGAGGTCGTTGCCGAGCAGCCCGAAGATCGACGGCTGTCCCGACGGCGGGATGGCCGTGTTGAGCCGCATCAGGTCGGCCTGGGTCTTCCCGGTGAAGTTCTGGAAGCCGTCGATCAGGCCGGCCGGGATGCCGGTCAGCAGGATCGCCAGCAGGTCCGCGCGGGGCTTGCCGGACTTGTTGAGCACGTCCAGGTTGGGGAACACGCCGGGGAACAGGCCCGGCAGCAGCGCCGCGACCTCGGGCTTGGCCACGAACTTCGCGAAGCGGCTGTCGCCGTCCGGCGACTGGGTGTTCCAGAAGTCCTTGCGCCCCATGGGCACGATGACCTCGTTGAACAGCGGCATCGCGAGCCGGGAGACCTGCCGGTAGGGGCCGGTGCTCCAGGTGTTGTCGAGCTCGGTGTCGAGCATCCGCACGCGCTGGCGGCTCGCCGTGGTCCACACGCCGATCGTGGCCCGCGGGTCGTTGACGTCCTTGCCGCGCCAGCCGTCCCGGGTCAGGTCGGTGATCGGTACCTGCAGGGCGATCGTGTGCACGTTGAGGTTCTTCGTGGCGTTGACGCCCTTGCCCGACTGCGGGAACTTGGCCAGCCCGAAGTGCTCGTGCGCGTCGGCGAACGGGCGGGGGTCGAGCAGGTCGAAGATCGCGCCGAGGTCGACGTAGAAGCCCTCGGCCCGCTGGCCGGCGAACACCCGGCGCTTGCCGCCGAGGTTGCGCACGGCGGCCGTGGCGAGCGCGGTGTAGTTCGGAGTGGACAGTGGGCCGATGTTGCACGGCGGGCAGGGCAGCCAGCGCCCGAGCGTCTCCTCGCGGCCCTTGGCCCGCCGGGTCACCTGGTAGAACTGCCGGCGGTTCCAGTTGGGCGAGTCGATCGCGAGGATCGGGCCGGTGTTGTAGAGGAACGTGTTCGGGTTGCGGACCTGGGTGGTGAACCGGAACTCGTAGCTGACGTCCGCCTTGCCGTCGCCGTCGTTGTCGATGTGGATCTCGTAGCGCACGTCGTCGCCGAACTCGTAGAAGTTGGGTCCGCCGGCCGGTGCCTGCAACGGCACGTAGTTCGCGATCAGGGTGACGGTATCCGGCTTGTCCGGGCTCACGAACGCGTAGACGTCGGTGGAGTCGGCGACCGGGTCCTTCGAGATCTCGGGTGCTTCACGGTGCGAGGACACGGCGCTACCTCCGCTCGGCCTTGTGGACGGCACCGGACAGGCGCGCGGCGAATGCGCGGTCGGTGACCTGGATGCGCTCGGTGCCGACGAACACGTCGAAGTGCCCGGAGTCGGCGTCGCGCAGGTGGACCATGACGGGCTTCTTCGGGGCGGCCACGGGCTCGCCCGCCTCCTGCGTGCCACCCGCCGTCACCGAGGTGGCCAGCGGGACGCCCGCCCCGACGACCACGCCGGCGGCCGCTAGGCCGGCACCGGTGAGGATGACCTTGCGCCGGGTCGGCCCGGTCCGCTCGGGTTGCTGCTGGTGAGTCATGAGTGAACTCCTTGCTGGGGGCGCTCGTCGCCCTTCGCCCGCGTATTCGGCACCCCCCGCGCGGGGGATTGGCGGGAAGACAGAAGTGCCGCACGCCAGTTCCTGGCGTGCGGCACC
>NZ_DATBKY010000297.1:0-2307 GCF_036555685.1 Actinophytocola sp.
GTGTCGGGATGCGGGTCGACGAGATCCTTGACCTCGACGAAGATTGCGCGGCTAAACCGATACATGCGACCTCCAGCTCGGTGTCACAAGGGGGGCGGGACGGCCTGGTTAGTATGCCCGATTCCCTGTTCATTTAGCCACCAGGATTGTTAAGCTGACGTTAATCTCAGGGTTTTTTCCGGAGAACGGCGGCGAAAACCGGCGATTCGTCTGTATCTCGGGGGTGTCACAAACGCAGCCGCTTGCGTGTTACGTGTCCGACCTCTTCCGCCAGCACGATCCGGGACCGCATCCGGAGCGGCCGGCCCGGATCGACGCCGTGATGCACGCGGTCCGGGCGACGCAGGCGCCGGTCGAGGAGCCCGGCCCCGCGGCGCAGGTCGACCTCGAGCGGGTGCATCCGCCCGCGTTCCTGGCCGCCATCCGGGAGCTGTGCGAGGCGGGGGGCGGCTCAATCGACCTCGACACGGTCGTGAGCGAGCGGAGCTATGACGCCGCCGTCGTCGCGTCGGGCGCGGCGACCGCGGCGGTGGACGCGGTCCTCGCAGGCGATCTCGAAGCGGCCTTCTGCCTCGGCCGCCCGCCCGGGCATCACGCCGAGGCGGCGCGCGCCATGGGGTTCTGCCTCGTGAACCATGCGGCGGTCGCGGCCGGCCACGCCCGGGCGGCGGGGGTCGAGCGCGTCGCGGTGCTCGACTGGGATGCCCACCATGGCAATGGCACCCAGGCGATTTTCTGGGACGACCCGGCCGTGCTCTACGTGTCGCTGCACCAGTACCCGTTCTACCCGGGGACAGGCAGCCGGGCCGAGCGGGGCGGCGGGGCGGGGGAGGGGGCGACCGTCAACATCCCGCTCGCGGCCGGGACCTCGGAGCGCGGCTTCCGCGACGCGTTCGAGTATGAGGCCGTGCCGGCGCTTCGCGACTTCGATCCGGGCCTCCTGATCGTCTCGGCCGGCTTCGACGCCCACCGCGACGACCCGCTCTGCAACCTCGGGCTCTCGTCGGCCGCCTTCGGCGACCTGACGCGTGCCGTCCGCGAGATCGGCGCCGGCCCGGTGATGATCCTGGAGGGCGGCTACGACCTGACCGCCCTCTTCGAGAGCGTCACCGAAGTCCTGACCGCCCTCACCTGAAAAAACGGGGTCAGACCCCAATTTTTCAGGTGGGGTCGAAGGCGAAAGGCAGGACGTAGACCCGCGACCCTCGCCACCGCTTGGCCGCGACGCAACAACGGGGTCAGACCCCGGTGTTGCGCGGACGCGCCGCCTGCTGCGGTGCGTAGACGTGCGATGAGGTGGGTCGCTCTCGCTGCGGTCGCGTATGTCGCCACGGCGTGCGCGTCCGGGGCGGGCCCGGGTGATCGGTGCCTGCAACGTCGGTGTCAGGCACCGATCTTGCAGGCGACCACCACGAACCAGGTGCCGTCGTGCAGCACGTCGCCGCCGCCCAGCTCGGCCGCCAGCTCCGCGCCGCGGAAGTAGCGCTTGTAGACGCGGTGACGGGTGCCGTCGTTCAGGACGCGGTCCTGCCACTCCTCCGGGTCGACGCCGTCGTGGAGTGCGGAGTCCACCACGACCAGCTCGCGCGCCACCCGCCGCGCCTCCGAGACGAACCGCTCGCGCTCGTCCGGCAGGAGATGGCCGTAGAAGTGGCCCGTGAGGACGCGGTCGAACTCGCCGTCGCCGAACGGCAGCGGGACGGCGTCGCCCTGGACAACCCGCGCCTCCGGAAGCCGGGCCGAGGCGACCTCGACCATCGCCGGGCTCTGGTCAAGCCCGGTCACCTCGCCGCGCAGGTGACGGGTGAGGAACCCCGTGCCGCAGGCCACGTCGAGCACCCGCGCCGGAGCCAGGCCCGCGACGACCTCGCACAGCTGCTCGACCTCCTCGTGCCACCCGGGCCGGTCGCGCTCGGCGTAGAGCCCGCGGCCCAGCCACCAGTCGTCGTACTCGCCGGCGCGCGCGTCGTAGTACGCGCGCATGTGCTGGTCGACGACCGTCAGTAGCCGATCACCACTAGCCGCGGCTCGGTCATCTCCTGGACGGCGTACTTCGGCCCCTCGCGCGTGTTGCCGGACTCCTTGACGCCGCCGTACGGCATGTGGTCGGCCCTCCATGTCGGCGCCTCGTTGACCGTGACGCCGCCGAAGTCGAGCTCTTGCGCGGCCCACATCGCGCGGGAGATGTCCTGCGTGAAGATGCCGGCCTGGAGGCCGTAGTCGGTGCCGTTGGCCTTCTCGACCGCCTCCTTGACGTCGGACACGCGCGCCAGCGTCACCACCGGCCCGAACACCTCGCGGCAGGCG
>NZ_DATBKY010000298.1:0-34130 GCF_036555685.1 Actinophytocola sp.
CCCCCCCCCCCACCACCCCGTCAGGCACCGGCTCGGCCGCCGAGCCGGGTTCTACAGGACGGGCACCGGGTCAACCGGGGCCAGCCCTCGGGCCGGCCGCTCCACATCGGCCAGGCGACCCCGGCCAGCGCGCGGAGCACGCATCTGCGGCACGGCTTGGTACGGCGTGACATCGGGCGTGACATCAGTTGTAGCCCCGGATCAAGTGATCCTCCGAGCGGTCCGCCGGCGCCTGGGGCTGCGGGCGGGCCGGCCGGGGCTGGTCGGCGGTCGCGGTGCGCGCCACCTCGGGCTCGGCGAGCTGTCGCTTGCTCATGGCTGCGCCTCCTGTCCTCGACTCGAACATGACCAAGACTCGGTTCGCCGGCTCGAGAACGACTCGAGAGCCGGCCGAGAACGATGGACAACGCGCACCCCGACGTCTTCTCGAGCGCGCCTCGACCGCGGCCGCCGACCCTGGCCTTCACGGGCGGGAAGGAGCGGCAGTGATCGGCGACCGGACGTACTGGCGCTCCCGGATGGTGGCCGTCGCCACCGAGCTGGACCTCCGCGCCGTCCTCCCCGCGACGCTCGAGGAGGTCTGCGCGCGGCTGGGGCTGCACCCGCGACCGGCCGAGGCGCTGCTGAACGGCCTGTGCGCCATGGGGTTCCTGGCCCGCGACGGCGCGCACTACCGCGCCGGCACCCCGCTGCCCCCGGTGACCACCCCACCGACGCCACCAACTCCACTGTGGACACGTCTGCGGCCGCTATTGGAGACCGGCGAGCCACAGGGCCTCCACGCCGGACTCGACTTCTGCCCGGAGGAGGAGGCGCTGCGCCGGTTCGTCGCGGCGGGCGAGGCGCGGTCCACCGGCTGCGGACCCGCCCTCGCGGCGGCCATCGACTGGCGCGAGGTCGAGACGGTGGTCGACCTCGGCGGCGCGCGCGGCGGCGTGCTCGCCCACGTGTTGCGCGCGCACCCGCACCTGCGGGGCGCGAGCTTCGACCTCCCGGCCGTGCGCCCGCTGTTCGACGAGCACGTGGCGGACCTGGCCGACCGGATGTGGTTCCACGGCGGCGACTTCTTCGCCGACGAGCTGCCCGAGGCCGACGTCTACGTGCTCGGCAACCTCCTGTCCGACTGGGACGACGACCGCTGCGCGCACCTCGTCGAGCGGGCCGTCGCGGTCCTCCCGCCGGGCGGCATGCTGCTGCTGTACGACGCGCTCCTCGACCCGGACCGGCCGGAGACCGAGGAGAACTGGGTGCACGCGCTGGTCGCCCAGCTCATCGGTCCGGGTGGGACGGTCAACACCACGGACGACTGCCGCGCCTGGTTCGCCGCGGCCGGCCTCACCGACGTCGAGGTGCGGCCGCTCACCGGAAGCATGTCCGTGGTACTCGGGACGAAGCCGGGTCGCATGTGGCCGGCTCGAACGCCGGTCGAGGAACGCTGACGACCTCCGGCGGCCGCGCCTCCCGGTGCCACCATGAGAAGGAAGCCACCGAGAGACACCGAGGTATCTGGGGCGGGAGTTTCCATGCAGAATCGTCAGACTGGAGCAGAGGCCGCGTCGCTGTTACCGCTGCAGCGCGGCGTCGGGCCGGCCGAGACGAACCGCCGCGAACGGATCTCGCTGGCCGGCACCGAACCGGCCGGCACGATCACGCTCGGCCTGCTCGGCCCGCTCGTGCTGGAGCGCGGCGGCGCGGTGGTCACCCCGTCCGCGCCTAAGCTGCGCCAGGTGCTCTCGCTCCTGGCGGTGCAGGCGAACGCGGTGACCCGGGTGGACCAGCTCGTCGAGGAGCTGTGGGACGAGAGCCCGCCGCAGAGCGCGCTCACCACCGTGCAGACCTACATCTACCAGCTACGCAAGCTGCTCAAGCTCGACGACGTCCCGGCCGAGGGCGGCGCGACGCCCACGCTCGCACGCCACCCCGGCGGCTACATCCTGCAGCTGCCGGACCTCGACCGCGTGGACGCGAACCGCTTCGAGCAGCTGACCCGGCGCGGCCGCCAGGAGCTGCTCGGCCAGCATTACGAGGCCGCGTCCGAGACGTTGCGCGAGGCGCTCGTGTTGTGGCGCGGCGGTTTCCTCGAGGACGTGTCGACCGGGCCGCTGCTGTACTCGCACGCGACCCGCCTCGACGAGCTGCGCCGCACGGTGCTCGCCCTGCGCATCGAGGCGGACCTGCAGCTCGGCCGCCACCAGGAGATCATCGGCGAGCTCACCAGCCTGGTCGCGAACGAGCCGACCCGTGAGGACCTGTCCGCCAAGCTGATGATCGCGCTGTACCGCAGCGGCCGGCGGGCCGACGCGCTCGGCGCATACCAGCGGATCCGTTCCGCGCTGGTCGACGAGCTGGGTCTGGACCCGGCGAGCGAGCTGCAACGGCTGCACCAGCTGATGCTCGAGGCCGACCCCGAGCTGGACCTGCCGGGCGACCCGGGCACGCCCGCCGCGCCGCACCCGATCGTCCACACGGGATATCCGGTGCCCGCGCAGCTGCCGGCCGAGATCCCCGACTTCGTCGGTCGCCAGCACGAGACCGACCGCTTCACGCGGCTGTTGACCGGACCGGACGTGCAGGGCGTGCGGGTGATCAACGTCGTCGGCCGGCCGGGCATCGGCAAGAGCGCGTTCGTCGCCAAGGCCGCGCGCGGCGTGCGCGAGCACTTCCCCGACGGGCAGCTGCACGTCGAGCTGTCCGGAGAGGACGGCACGCCGATGGCGACCCGGCAGGTGCTCGCCGCCATGCTCAAGGCACTCGGCGCGGACGAGGTCGACGTGCCCAACAGCGTCGCCGAGGCCGCGTTGATGTTCCGCAGCTGGACCGCGGACCGGCGGCTGCTCGTCGTGCTGGACAACGCGTCCTCCAGCGACTCGCTGCGCCACCTGTTCCCCAGCGGCTCCGGCTGCGCGCTGGTCGTGGTCAGCCGCACGCCGATCGGCGCGCTGCCGGGCGCGGTGCGGCTGCGGCTGCCCGTGCTGAGCGTCGCCGACGCCACCCGGCTGCTCGCCCAGACCGTCGGCGAGCGGCGGGTCAGCCAGGAGCTGGACGCGGCCGAGCAGCTGGCCGAGCTCGCCGACCGGCTGCCGCTGGCGCTGCGCGCGATCGGCGCGAAGCTCGCCGGCCGGCCGAGCTGGCACCTCTCGCGGCTGGTCGCGCGCATGACCGACGAGCGCAACCGGATGAACGAGCTGAGCTACGGCGGCTTCGACGTGTTCGACCGGCTCGCCGAGGCGTACCAGACGCTGTCCGCCCGGCAGCGCTGGGTGTTCCGCCGCCTTGCCGCCGCGGACGGCGGGCCGCTCACCACCGACGAGGTCGCCGAGCGGGTCAGCATGAGCGCCGCCGCCGCGCAGGCCGTGCTCGACGAGCTGATCGACGCCGACCTGGTGGAGGAGCTGGACGCGAACTCCGCGGCGCCGCGGCACGCGGTGCCCACGCTCGTCCGGCTGGTCGCGCTGTCCGGCGTGCTGGGCACGTCGTGGTGGCGCAACACCGGTGACCAGCCCGGCTGACGCCTCGCTTGCACGCTGCTCGAGTCCTCCTCGAGCAGACCACCAGCCCGCCTGCCTAACTTGGCACGCAGCGACCACTGTGGGTCGGCCGGCGCGGAAAGAGGTATCGCCGTGCAGTCGGAGATGCAAGCTCGCGACGAGGTGCCGGGTGGCGCCGCGCCCGGCTCGAACATCTCCGTTCTGACCAGCGAGGGCGACGGCACGCCGCGCCTCGGCGCGCGGGTCTTCCCGCTGGAGCGCTGGATGGCGCGGCGGCACGCGGTCGTCGGCGCGGAGGTCGCGGTGACCGCGAGCCTGCTCGGCCTGCTGCCGGCGAGCCCGACCGTGGTCATGGTCGTCGCCCCGGACGTCACCGTCGGCGCGGTCGTGGACCGGCTCCTGCCCGCCGCATGCGGCATGCTGCCCGCCGGCGACAGCGGCAGCGACACGAGCACCGACACCGGCACTGGCACCGCTTCGCTGACGCTGGGCGTCGCGAGCCCGCACCCGGTGCGCTCGGCCACCGCGGGCCCGCTCGCCATGTACAACCAGCACCTCGAGGCGCTGCCCGAGGCGCTCGTCGAGGCCGTGGCCGTGGCCCGGCGCCGTGGCCTGGTCACCGCGCACGGCAACGCGGTGCTGCTGCTCCAGCCGTTCGTCCCGGCCACCGCGTCCGCGGTCGTGCAGGCGAGCCCCGCACGGACGGTGCCGGTACGCATCGACGGCCGGTGGGGGCTCACCGAGGCCAGCTCGCCCGCGGACACCTTCGAGGTGCCGGCCGACGGCGACACGATCAGCGAGCGCCTCGCGTGGAAGCCGGACGCACAGGTCGTCGCGGACGGCGGCACGCACTCGGTGCGCCTGCCGGTGAGCTGGCGCTACCGGTACACGCTGACCCGCGAGACGGTCCGCCGGCTCGCCACGCTCGCCCGCGACGCGGCGGTCGCCGCCGGCCGGTCGCTGACGCTGGACATCGCGCTGGGCGCGCAGGCCACGGTCGTGCTGCGCTGCCGGCCGACCAGAGACTGACGTCCCACTCGAATGGGCGTTGCTCCCGTTTCGAGGTGACTTCCAGCCCTGCGGCCAAACATCGAGAGGCCAGCCAGCCCCCGCCGTCGGAGGTCTCGGAGGTTACCGTGCCCCGCGCGCTCACCACGAAACAACGTCAGTCGAGAACGCCGCACACCGACGCCACCTGCGCGAGCGGTGCGTGCGAGCACTACCGGGAAATGGTGCGGCTGCGCCGGAACCTGCACGACGGCCTCGGCCCCGGGCTCGCCGGGATCATGCTGCGCGCCGACATCCTCAGCCACCTGCTGACCGACGACCGCGGCGCCGCCGAGGAGATGCTGGCGGAGTTACGCCACGAGGCGGCCGAGTTCATGTCCGAGTTCCGGCGCGTGCTCGCCGACCAGAGCCCCGCCGAGCTCGACGACCACCGCCTCGACGACGCGCTCCGCACGCTGGCCCGCCGCATGAGCCGGGCCACCGGCGGCACGCTGACCGTGACCACGGACGTCGACCCGGCCGCCACCGAGGCCGACGCGCCCCAGCAGGTCGCCGCCTTCTGGATCGCCCGCGAGGCGCTGACCAACGTCGTCAAGCACGCCCACGCGCACACCTGCCAGATCCGCGTCCGCGCGGCCGACGGCCTCGAGCTGTCCGTTGTGGACGACGGGGTCGGCGGGATCGGCGGTGGGCGCGGCGTCGGCCTCACGTCCATGCACGGCCGGGCCGCGGAGCTCGGCGGCTGGTGCGAGGTGGCGGACCGCGCCGACACCGGCGTGGCCGTGACCGCATACCTGCCGGCACCGCGAACGGCGGTCCGGCCGTGACCGCCAGCCTGCAGGCGCCGCCCGAGACCACCCGCGTCCTGATCGCCGACGACCACCCCGTGTACCTGTCCGGCCTGCGCATGCTCCTCGACATGATCGGCTCGGTCGAGGTCGTCGGCGAGGCCCGCACGGGCAAGGAGGCGCTCGCCGAGATCTACCGGCTGCGCCCGCACCTGGTGCTGATGGACGTGAACATGCCCGGCGCGAGCGGCATCGAGGTCACCCGGACCATCGCGAGCCGCTGCCCGGAGATCTCCGTGATCATGCTCAGCATGCTCGAGGACCGGGACACCTTCCTGGCCGCGGTCCGCGCCGGTGCCCGCGGGTACCTCGTGAAGGGCGCCAGCTCGGAGGACATCGGGCAGGCCATCGGCACGGTCCGGCGCGGCGGCGTGGTCTTCGGCTCCGAGGTCGCCACCTGGGCGCTGGACTACCTGAACAAGCCGCGCGAGTCGAGCAAGCCGTTCCCCGAGCTGACCGACCGCGAGCGCGCCGTGCTGGAGCTCGTCGCCGACGGCCTCGGCAACGCGACGATCGCCCGCCGGCTGGGGCTGTCCATCAAGACCGTGCGCAACTACCTGTCGCGGATCTTCGCGAAGCTCCAGATCGCCGACCGCACCGAGGCCGCCGTCCAGGCCCGCCGGGCCGGTCTCGGCCACTGACGCCGACCACTGTCGCAAGAGGAGGATCGATGGCCGAGAAGACGGCTGCCGCCGCGGGGTTGTCCCGCTGGCAGTTCCGCACGGTGCTCACGGTGCTGCTGAGCGGGCAGCTGCTGTCCGCTCTGGACCAGACGCTGGTCGGCACCGCGCTGCCCACGATGGTGGGCGAGTTCGGGCAGCTCGACAGCTTCTCGCTGGTCGTCACGTCGTACCTGCTCGCCACGACCGCGTCGATGGCCCTGTACGGCAAGCTCGGCGACCTGTACGGGCCCAAGCGCGTCTACATGGTCTCGATCGGCGTGTTCACCGCCGGCTCGCTGCTCGTCGGGCTCGCGCAGGACATGACGCAGCTGGTCGTCTTCCGTGCGGTCCAAGGGCTCGGGGCCGGCGGCCTCGTGGTCATCGCGTTCACGATCGCGGCCACCGTCGTGCCGCCGCGCCAGCTCGGCCGGGTGCAGGGGCTGGTCGGTGCGATGTACGCGCTCGCCTCGCTGCTGGGCCCGCTGGCCGGCGGCGCGCTGACCGAGTACGTGTCGTGGCGCTGGTGCTTCCTCGTCAACGTGCCGATCGGGATCGCCGGCGTGCTCGCGCTCGGCCTGCTGCTGAAGCTGCCGGCGGTGCGCCGGCAGGCGATGGTCGACTACGCGGGCGCGATCCTGCTCGTGCTCGCGGTGTCCACGATCGTGCTTATCACGATCTGGGGCGGCACGAGGTACGCGTGGGGCTCCGCCCCGATTCTCGGCCTGGTCGCCGCCACCGCGGTGTTCGTGGTGCTGCTGATCGTGCACGAGCGCCGGGTGCCGGAGCCGATCATCCCGCTGTCGCTGTTCCGCAAGCCGGAGATCAGCCTGGCGCTGGTGATCACGTTCATCATCGGCGTGGCCACGATCGGCGCGTACTTCTTCGTGCCGATCTACCTGCAGGTGGTGCGCGGCAACGATCCCACGACCGCGGGGCTCAACATCGTGCCGCTGATGGTGGCCGTGATGATCGGGTCCGGCGCGAGCGGCTGGCTGATCGCCGTGGTGCTGGGCCGGATGAAGGTGATCGTGCTCGGCGGCGTCGGGATCATGACCGTCGGCCTGTACCTGTTCTCCCTGCTGGACACCGACACGCCCGCCTGGCAGCTGTGGTGCTACCTCGCGGTGATGGGCATCGGCATGGGCATGGTGATCTCGAAGCTGATCGTCACCGTGCAGAACAGCGTGAGCGGCCGCGACATCGGCACGATCACCGCGCAGGCCAACTTCTTCCGCGTGATCGGCTCGGCCATCGGCACCGCCGCGTTCGGCGCGGTGCTCGCCGCCCGGCTCGCCTCCGCCTCGAGCAGCCTCGACCCGTCGATCCTCGCCACCCTGCCGGACGGATCCGGTGTGGTGTACCAGGATCCGGCGTCGATCAGGGCGCTGGCCGGCACCGCGCCGGCGGCCTACCACGAGGTCGTGCGCATGTTCGCCGACTCGATGCACACGGTGTTCCTCGTGGCCGTGCCGCTGATGGTGCTCGCGTTCGTCCTCTGCTGGTTCCTGCCGAACACCAAGCTGCGCGACGGCGACCACGGGCACGGTCACGGCCAGGCCCCCGCCCAGGAGCAGGACCTCACCACCAACCCCGTCTAAGGAGCTGATCATGACCTCCACCCCGGCCCGGCCCGCCCGCGGCGCACTCGGCGGCCTACTCGCCGGACTCGGGTTCTTCGGTGGCATCGCGGCGACCAAGGCCACGGAGAAGTCCGAGTACCCGCGGCCCGGCACCCCGCCCGAGGAGCTGCAGAAGTACTTCACCGAGTCCGCCACGGCCGCGCGGCTTTCCGTCGCCGGCCACGCCGTCTCCACGACCGGCCTCGCCCGGTTCACCGGCACGGTCGCGAGCCTCGCCAAGCGGTCCGGCCGGGGCGGCGGGGCGCTGCGCGCGGCCGCGCTCGCGGGCGGCTCGTTCGCGGTCGCCACCCAGGCGCTGTCCGCGACGTCGACGCTGCTGCTCACCAGCAAGGACAACCACCTGCAGACCACTAAGGACCTGCGCGAGGTGTCCTACCACCTCGGCGGCCACCTGCACGGTGTCGGCTTCGGCCTCCTGACCGGCGCGCTCGGCCTGGCCGGGCTGCGGTCCGGCGAGCTGCCCAAGCCGATCGCGATCGCGTCGCTGGCCGCGTCACCGCTCGGCCTGCTCGGCCCGCTGACGTTGCTGAAGAAGCAGACGATGGTCGCGCTGCCGATCGGTCACCTGCTGTCGCTGCTGGTCAGCGGGGCGGCCGGGGTCGCGCTGGCCCGCCGGCCCCGCGCCGGCGAGTGACGCGGGCGAACTTGCGAGCGAACTCACCGAAGGAGGAAGCACCATGAGGGTGACCGTGTTCGGCGCGACCGGCGGCACCGGGAAGCACGTCGTCGACAGGTGTCTCGCCGCGGGCCACAAGGTCACCGCGGTGGCCCGGGACCCCCAGGCCGTGCCGGGCGAGCGCGACGGGCTGACCGTGCTGCGGGGCGACGTGTTCGACAAGGAGTCGGTGGCCGCCGCGATCGCCGGCAGCGACGCGGTGGTCTCGGTGCTCGGGGTCGCCGACCGCAAGCAGCCCACGACCGTGTACTCCGCGGGTGTCGCCAACATGCTGGCCGCGATGGCCGAGAGCGGCCCGCGGCGGATCGTCGCGCTCTCCGCGGACGGCGTCGAGCCCAACCCGAACGTCAACATCGGCCAGCGGCTGGTGATGGCGCTCGTGGTGGCCAAGCTGTTCAAGCACCAGTACAAGGACATGCTCGCCATGGAGCGGGTGCTCGCGGACAGCGGCCTGGACTGGACCGCGGTCCGCCCGCCCCGGCTGTCGGACGGCGAGCACACCGGGAGCTACCGCACCGGGGCCGAGCCGTTGAAGGACTCGTCCACGATCTCCCGCGCCGACCTGGCCGACTACCTCGTGACGCAGCTGGAGGACGAGGACTCATACCAGAAGGTCGTCTGGGTTTCGACCTGATCGCTCCGCCTTCCCTCCAACGGGGGAAGCCCCGCTTGTGATCCGCCCGCGCCTGCCGCGAGGATGGCACGTCGTGGAAAGCGACACTCGAGTCCTCATCGCAGGCGGCGGCGTGGTGGGCCTGTCCACCGCGCTCTTTCTCGCTCACCAGGGCATTCCAAGCCTGGTGGTCGAGCGCAGTCCGGGCACGTCGAGCCATCCGGGCTTTCGCGGCCTCAACCCGCGGACGATGGAGGCGTTCCGGAGCGTGGGCGTCGAGGCCGACATCTGGGCGGTGGCCGGGGAGCAGCAGCGGGCGGGCTTCGTCGCGCGCGGCCGCAACCTCGCCGACCCGGAGATCAGCTGGCTCGAGCTGCCGTGGGACGGCGGGACCGACGCGCTGAGCCCGTGCGACTTCTGCACCTGTGACCAGGACCGGCTGGAGCCCGTGCTGGTCGAGCAGGCCCGGCGGCGCGGCGCGACGATCCGGTTCGGCACCGAGCTCACCATCGTCGAGCAGGACGAGGACGGGGTCAGCGCGACCCTTCGCGACCGTGCGGCTGGCACGAAGCACCGGGTGCGGGCCGACTACCTGGTCGCCGCGGACGGCGCACGCGGGCGCACCCGCGACCAGCTGGGCATCGGGCAGACCGGGCCGGGCGTGCTGGAGCACCGGGTGAACGTCATGTTCACCACCGACGTGCCACCGGTCCTGCAGGGTCGCAAGCTCACCAGCGTGCTGGCGTCGGACATCAACGGCTCGCTGGTGCCGCGCACGGAGTCGCCGTGGCTGATGAGCGTGCCCTACCGGCCGGAGGACGGCGAGTCGCTGGCGGACTTCACGCCCGAGCGCTGCCTCGACCTGATCCGCCGCGGCGTCGGGCGCGCCGACGTGGCCGCCTCGATCGAGGCGGTGCTGCCGTGGCGTCCGGCCGCGCTCGTGGCGGACGCCTTCCGCGGCGGCCGCGTGTTCCTCGCCGGCGACTCCGCACACGTGATGCCGCCGGCCGGCGCGTTCGGCGGCAACTCCGGCATCCACGACGCGTTCAACCTTGCCTGGAAGCTCGCGGCGGTCATCGACGGCACGGCCGGCCCAGCGCTGCTCGACACGTACGAGACCGAGCGCAAGCCGGTGATCGAGCGCACGATCGCCGAGGCGCTGCGCCGGATGCGGGCCTGGTTCGCCACGCCCGGCGGCGACACCGAACCGCCGGAACCGTTGGACGACAACACGGTCATCTACGGCTACCGCTACCCCGTGCTTGGCCAGCCCGACCTGTACGAGGATCCCCGCCACCCGACCGTCCGGCCCGGGAGCCGGGCGCCGCACGTGTGGCTGCGGGACGGCATGCGGCGCCTGTCGACGCTGGACCTGTTCGGCCGCGGCCACGTCCTGCTCTGCGGGCCCGGCACGGCGGATTGGCACAAGGCCGCCGCCCGGTCGGGCATCCCGAGCCACCTGGTCGGGCCGGCCGGTCTGTCCGATGAGGACGGAGGCTGGGCGGAGCGCTACGGCGACGTCGCCGTGCTGGTCCGCCCGGACGGGTTCGTCGTGTGGCGGTCCGACACCCCGGCCGACATCTCGGCGGCGGACCCCACCGGCACGCTCGCCTCGGTGGTCGCCGGGATCCGCGCCGGCGTGCCCGCCGCGGGCTCGGCGTCGCGGTAGAGCACCAGCACGGCGAGCACCGCGACCACGGCCGCGGCCACGCAGGTCAGCAACGCGGCGGTGTAGCCGGCGGTGTCGGCGATGCTCGCCACGACGGCCGCCGCCGCGAACCGCAGGCCCAGCGAGATGCTGGTCTGGATGGTGAAGTCCGAGCCGGCGCGCTCGGGCCTGCTGTGGTCCATGTTGACCGTGTACATGGCGACGAAGACCGCCGAGTTGAACACGTTGACCACGACGATGGCCACGACCGACCAGAACAACCCGCCGGTCACCACCGGGAGCATCATCGCGATCGCCACGGCCTGCCCGATGCCGTACCAGACGAGCGCGCGCCTGCGGCCCAGCCGCTCGACCCACATGCCGGCGACGACCGCCGCCGCGATGCCGATGATGCCGCCGAGCGCGTTGGTCAGCAGGCCGACCATGCCGATCGACAGCCCGGAGTCGACGAGCATCGGCACGAGCAGCCCGTAGGCGCCCGGCATCGCGATCGCCAGGAGCGGCGTCTGCACCAGCGCCCACCGCGACACCCCCGGCCGCCGGAACACCGAGAACATCGTCCCCCGGCGCACCGGGTCGGCCGGCAGCTGCGCGGGCGGCTCGGTGAACCGGCGGATGAACAGGATCGGGACGGCCACGACCGCGGCCAGCGTCAGGATCGCCGGCACCCAGCCGAAGAAGTCGTACATCACGAGCACGAGCCCGCCGCCGACCACGTCGCCGACGAAGTTCGCGCCGATCTGCAGCCCGTTGATCCCACCCCGGCTGCCCCCGCTGGTCAGCCGCACGGCGAGCGCGTCGGTGGCGATGTCCTGGGTGGCCGACAGGATCGCGACCACGGTCAGCAGCGCGATGATGATCCCGAGGTCGTCGCCGACGTCGAGCGGGGCCAGCGCCACGATGCCGAGCGCCGCGGCCGGCTGGGTCACGACCAGCCAGGACCGGTAGTGGCCGCGCCGCCGCGAGCCGAACCGGTCGACGAGCGGCGCCCACAGGAACTTCAGCGCCCAGACGAAGCCGACCGCGTAGATGATCCCGATGTCCTCGAGGGAGCCACCCCGGTCCCTCGTGATGGCGGTCAACGCCGTGAACAGGAAGCCGATCGCGAGGAACTGGCTACCGTAAAGCGGCAGGAACAGCCCGAACACGGCTCTGTTGGTCATCGGTGGCGCACCCCGTTCACGAGTCGGCGGTCTGGTCGGCTGTCAGATCAGGGTAAAACGGTCAAATCATGATTTTCCCGCCGGCGATGTCCGTCGTCTGGCCGGTGATCCAGGACGACGCGTCGCTGGCGAGGAAGAGTGCCGCGTTCGCGCAGTCGGCCGGCGTGCCCCAGCGGCCGAGCACGAACTGCTCCTTGACCACCTGCTCGCGCACGTGCGCCGGGATGCGCGCCTCCTGCTTCTTGGTCAGGATCGCGGACGGGGCGAGGGCGTTGACCCGCACGTTGTGCTTGCCGACGTCCTGCGCCACGCGCCGGGTGAGCTGCAGGATCGCCGACTTGGCCGCCGCGTAGCCGTAGGACGACCAGCCGGGCAGCCGGCCCGCGGCCGACGACATCGTGATGACCGAGCCCGAGCCGTGCTCGCACATCGCCGGCACGAAGGCCTTGAGCGTGAGGAACGTGCCGGTGAGGTTGCCGTCGATGATGGCCCGCCAGTCCTCCTCGGTCACCTGGTCCATAGTGGACGGACCGGGCTCGAAGCCGGCGAACGCGCACAGCACGTCGACGGGACCGAACTCGCGTTCGGCGGCCTCGCGCAGCTCGTTCAGGTCCTCGAGCGAGAGCGTGTCCGCCGGCACGCCGAGCGCCTCGCCGCCGCTCGCGCGGATGTCGGCCACGACCTCCTCGATCGAGTCCTTGTCGCGGCCGCTCACCACGACCTTCATGCCGCTCTTCGCGAAGTACCGGCACGTCTGCCCGCCGATCTCGCCCGAGCCTCCGGTCACGACGGCGACCTTGCCGGCGAGGTCGGGGTAGGTGGGAATGGTCATGGGAAGGGTCCCTTCTTTCCTCGTCCGGGCGGTCACTCGAAGCGGTACTCGGTGAAGTCGGCGAGGCGCCGGTAGCCGACCTTCTCCACCACCGCGAGCATCGACTCGTACTTCAGGAAGTGCGTGCAGACGCAGGCGTCGGCGCCGTTCTCCAGCGCTCGCGCGGTGACCTCGCCGAGCAGCAGGGTCGCGTAGCCGCCCGCACGGTGGTCGGGTGAGACGAACACACCGGCCGGGCGGATGACACCCGCGAAGTTCAGGCCCCAGCCCGCGGCGCCGACCGGGGTGCCGTTCGCGTCCTCCCAGACGATCTGGCGCCCGCCGGCGATCTGGCCGCCGGCCAGCTGCCGCGCGCGCTGCGCGATCTGGTCCGGTGGCAGCCCGCTGTCGCGCATGCCGGCCATGAACCACTCGGCGACCGTGTCCAGATCGTCCGGTGTGGACATCCGGGGACCGCCGGACGCGTCGTCCGGACGGGTGGTCTCGGTGCAGATCATCAGCCACTGGTCGCGCTCGCTGTGCGCGGTCTTGCCGGTCAGCTCGGCCCACCGCGCGGCGAACACCTTGGCACTGCTCGCCGCTCCGGCCACGCCCTCCAGGTCGGGCAGGACGGTGACCAGGTGCTCGGCGAGCGCCCGGGCCGCGTCGTCGGACATCTCGGTGAGCGGCATCCGGTAGGGCATGCGGGCGAACGCGGCGCCGACGACCGCGCCCGACCCGTCGGTGACCCACGAGAACACCGGGTCGCCCTGGCCGGGTGGCACGCCGTTCGGGTCGAGCGCGTGCACCAGCAGCACGTTGTTGCGCGCCGGCTCACGCTCGAGCCACTCGCCGGCCGCGGCGTAGAACTCCGCCGGGCTCGCCGTCGTCTGAACCTTCACCGGTTACCTCCGCAAGCCGAGCCGGGCGCCCGCGATCCCGCCGACCAGCAGGCCGGAGAACCGTCCGAGCGGGATGAGCAGTGCCGCCTTCTCGGTGGCGAAGTAAACCGGCGACAGCACGCTCGCGGCGGCCGACACCAGCCCGGCGATCGCCACCGGCTTCGGCAGCTCGCCGGTGCGCAGCCCGGCCAGCGAGAGCGAGCCGGTCAGCAGGCCGAAGCCGACGCCGTGCACCGGGCCGCCCGCGGCGAACGCGGTGTCGTTGAGCCGGACCGCGGTGTCGTCGTCGGCACGCCGGTCGGTGGTGAGCGCGGCCGTGCACGCCGCGCTGGTGGCGAGCGACGCGACGGTGGCCGTGCCGCCGGCGACCGCGGCCGCTCGCAGCGCCCGCGACCCCGACCGCCGGGCGAGCTTCGCGACCGACGCGGTGAACCCGGCCACCGACAGCAGCGAGAGGGCCTGCCCGAGCGCGCTGACCCGGCCGGCCTTGGGACTGGCGTCGTACCACTTGCGGACGTCCTGCGGCGCGGAGCCGGGTCGCGGCGGCGGCCCGCCGGCGAGCTTGATCGAGCCGCCGACGCTGCCGACGAAGGCGGCCCCGGCGAGCGGGCCGGTCAGGGCACCGAGATCGCGAGAAGCCATTGCGGCACAACCTTCCTAGAGCGGGCTTCCTAGAGCGGGGTGGACGGGGAGACCGTCTGCTCGTGGATGACGACGTCGTACCAGCCGGCGAGCGAGCCGCCGGTCATGTAGTGGTCGTCCGGGCGGGTGTCGTCGCAGACCGAGCCGATGACCCGGCCCTTGACCGGCCCG
The DNA here is from genome assembly GCF_036555685.1 of Actinophytocola sp. GTDB lineage: Bacteria > Actinomycetota > Actinomycetes > Mycobacteriales > Pseudonocardiaceae > Actinophytocola. Next base: position 14,294 of record NZ_DATBKY010000298.1, read on the forward strand.
CCGAGCCAGCCGCGCACCGCCTCCGGCGCGGTGGCGGCGAGCCCCGCCCGCAGGTCCACGAGGTAGCGCGGCAGGTCGTTCGCGAACGGCCGCTCGTGGCTCGGGTCGGGCTGCGGCGGCGTCTCGAGTGGACGGCTGGCGAACGGCGGCGCGCTCCAGCCGGAGTTCACGGTGCCGTGGTCGAACGTCAGGCCGATCGAGACGTACTGGTCGCCGAACAGCTCGGCGAGCGTGGCGCCGGTCGGCTTGAAGTGCAGCGAACCCCGCGGCGGCACCGAGATCTCCAGCGAGTCGGCCCGCACGCTGTGCGCGTTGGTCGACCAGTAGGCGATCTTGTCGCCGGTGTGCTGGTGCCACCAGCGGAGGTTCTCCGCCATCTGCTCGTCGCGGTAGCCGTCGTCCACCAGGTGGTGGGCGTAGTGCTCGTAGAACGCGACGATCTGGCGCACGTGCTGGACGACCAGGTCGTGCTCCGCGCGGTCGCCGTCCGGGGTGAGCTCCCGCACCAGCCGCAGCGCGGCGCGCGCGTGCTCGACGTAGGAGTCCTTCTCCGGCACCTGCATGATGAACCACGGCACGTGGTCCGGGCGGGTCGGCCGGATGACGCCGAAGTGGCCGGCGAGCTCGCCCGACCGGTCCGGCGCCACCCGCGCGACGTACTCGGAAACCGTGTCGTAGACCGGGATCCGGGTGTCGATCACGCCGACGCCGACGAACCGTACCTGGTCGCCGGGGTGCGCGACGTTCCACTCCCGCAGCCATGCGAGCGCGTCCCGCATCTCGCGGACCCGCCAGGGCACGCCGGACTCCTTGATCAGCGTGTCGAGGTCGCCGTCGCCGGTCCGGACGTAGTCGTCCAGCGGCAGCGCGACGTCCCAGTCCTCCTCGGTCGCGACGGCCCGGAAGCCGAGCTCCTCGACGAGGAAGCGGACGACCCGGTGGATCATCGTGAACTGCTCGTGCGCGCCGTAGGTCGACCCGCCGAGGCCGGCGATCACCGCGTCGCCGACCAGGCCGCGCAGCGGCTCGAGGTCGGTGAGCGGCGCCGCCGGGTCGGCCGTGTCGAGCACGTGCGCGTGCTGCTTGATCCAGCTCGCCACCTCGGCGCGAACACCAGCGGCGGGGTCCGGGCTCGGCAGCCTGTGGGCACTCATGTCAGGTCCTCACTGGTCGGCCGGGACGGCGATGATCATGTCGGTGGGTCCGGCCGGCCACATGACGCGCGTCTCGGCGAGTTTCAGGCCGCAGGAGGCGAAAAGCCGCTCCCACTCGGCCACCGTGCGGATGCCGCCGCGGTGCAGCGCGAGCTGGGTGACGTCGAGCAGCTTGCCGGGGTGCGGGCCGTTGCCGTCGGGCAGTACCGGCTCGAGGATCAGGATCCGCCCGCCGGGGTCCATGGCCTCGCGGATGTTGCTCAGCACCTTGCCGGCCTCGGGGTCGTCGTAGCTGAACAGGATCGAGGACAGCACGTAGACGTCCCCGCCCGCGGGCACCGACTCGAACATGTCGCCGGCGACGCCGGACGCGCGGTCCGCGATCCCCACCCGGGCGAACAGCTCCCCGGCCGCGTGCACGACGTGTCCCTCGTCGAACACGGTGGCCTTGAGGTTCGGGTAGTGCGGCGCGACCGCCGCGATCAGCCAGCCCTCGCCGCCGGCGATGTCGACCAGGTGCCGCGCGTCGGACAGGTCGTAGTTGGCGAACGCGACCGAGTGCGCCTCGCTCGCCAGGTTGCCCATGGCCTTGCCGAAGAGCGCGACCTCCTCGGGGTGGGTCTGCAGGTAGTTCCACATCGAGGTGCCGTGCGCCTTCTCGAACGCCGGCTCGCCGGTGCGGACGCTGTGCGCCAGCTCCGCGTACGCGGTCAGCCGGGTGCGGCCGCCGACGTCCTGGGCGATCTCCTTCATCGAGCCCTTGACCCCGGAGCGCAGCGTCTCGCCGAGGGGGTTCAGCCCGAACTCGCGCGGCGCGGTCTCGGTGAACACGCCCAGCCCAGCCAGCCCGCGCAGCAGCCGGAACAGGGCCACCTCGTCGGCACCGACCGCCGTGGCCAGCTCCGCGACCGGGCGCGGGCCGTCGGCGAGCGCGTCGGCGACGCCGAGCTCGGCGGCCACCGAGATCATCTGCGTGGCCAGCGCGCCGTAGAGCATCTCCATCATCTGCATGGGCGGCGGCGCCTCGCCGTCGTAAGGCAGGGCGTACGAGCCGGGGTTGGTCATGGCTGTGCCTTTCTCTGACACGTCACTGACACGTCACTGCGATGTCATTGCGAGGCGGACAGGCCGCCGTCGACGTAGAGGATCTGGCCGGTGATGAAGCTCGAGCGCGCGCCGGCGAGGTAGATCGCGGTGTTCGCGACCTCCTGGATCTCCGCCACCCGGCCGAGCGGTGTGCGCGCGGCGACCATGTTCGCGAAGTCGGGGTTCTGCAGCGCCGCCTCGGACAGCGCGGTCCGCACGAAGCCGGAGCCGACGCCGTTGATCGAGATCTGGTGCTTGCCCCACTCCGAGGCGAGCTGCTTGATCAGCAGGTGCACCCCGGCCTTGCTGGCGCCGTAGGCGGAGAAACCACCGATGGCCAGTCCGATGCTGCCGCGCACGGAGGTCATGTGCACGATGCGGCCGCCCTCGCCGGTCTTGATCATCGCCTTGCCGACGGCCTGGGTCAGCAGGAACGCACCGGTGAGGTTGATGTCCACCACGGTGCGCCACTCGGCCGCGTCGAAGTTCTCGGCCATGTTGACCTTGAGGATGCCGACGCAGTTGACCAGGATGTCGATGCCGCCCCAGTCCTGCACGATCTCGTCCACCAGCCCGTCCACACTGGACGGATCGGTGATGTCGAACCCGTAGCCGGCGGTCCGGTTGCCGTCGGTCGCGAGCCGGTCGGCCACCGCCTGGCACTTGTCCTTCTCCAGGCCGGCGACGGCGACGTCCGCGCCGTCCGCGGCGATCCCGGCGCTGATCACGCTGCCGATCTCGCCCTCGCCGCCGGCGATCAGCGCCCGCTTGCCCGCGAGCGGCTTGTTCAGCGCGCCGATCGTGTCGACCATCTGTCTCATCCCCTCACGCGCTGTGGATGGCGAGTGCGTAGCCGCCGCCCGGGTTCTCGCGGGAGATCGGGACCTCGCCGCCGACGGTGACGTGCCGGACCCCGGTCAGGCCCGGGACCGGCTCGGCGACCACGCGCCGGTCGGTGTTGCCGTTGCCCAGCTCGCCCTTGTCGTTGCAGCCCCAGGCCCAGACGGTGCCGTCCTCGAGCAGCGCGAGCGTGTGGCCGTAGTTGCCCGGGTTGACCTCGCCGCCACCGCCGGTGCCCGTCACGTACTTGACCCGGGCCAGCCCCTTGACCTCCACCGGCGTGAGCTTGTCCTCGGTGGTGCCGTCGCCGAGCTGGCCGCGGTCGTTGATGCCGAACGCGCGCAGCGTGCCGTCCTCCAGCAGGACGACCGTGTGGTGGTAGGCGCAGGTCGCGGCGACCGCGGTGGTGATGCCCTCGACCTTCTTCGGGCTCGACAGGTGCTCCCGGTCGCCGTGGCCGAGCTGGCCGCGATCGTTGTCGCCCCAGGTCCACACGGTGCCGTCGGTCTGGATGGCCACGCTGTGCCCGCCGCCCGCGGCCAGCGCGCGGACCTCGCCGAGCCCCTCGATCGGGTGCGGCGCCGGGCGGCTGTCGTACCCGCGGCCGGCGTGCTCCTGGTAGGCCCGCCCGGGCACCCGGTCGTTCGCGTCCGGGCCGTCGCCGAGCTGGCCGTAGTCGTCGCGGCCCCAGGTCCACACGCTGCCGTCGGCGCGCAGCGCGATCGCGTGCCCGCCGCCGGAGATCAGCGAGACCACCTCGTCGATGCCGTCCACCCGGACCGGCACGGGGTGCAGCCGCAGGTTCGCCGGGCCCAGCAGGCCGAAGAAGCCGCCGCCCGCGCCCCACACGGTGCCGTCCTCGAGCAGGTACAGGGTCTGGCCGCCGCCGGGGACGACGTCCTTGATGCCGGTCAGGCCGGTCACCGGCGCCGGGGCGTGCGCGTTGACCTCGACCGTGCCGTTGCCGACCTGTCCGAAGGCGTTGCGGCCCCAGGACAGGGCGGTGCCGTCCTCGAGCAGCGCGACGACGTGCCCGCTGCCCGACTCGACGGTGCGCACACCCTCGAGACCGGGGACGGGTGCGGGGAAGTAGCGCCCCCTGGTGCCGCCGTCGCCGAGCTGGCCGTTGGAGTTGTCACCCCACGCGCTGACGATCTCAGTCATTCCTGTTCCTCTCGTTTGCGGCGTCCGCCCGGCTCCACGGTCGGTCCCGGCGGTCCCACCGTCGTGGGCCCGCGGTCCCGGCCCGCTGGGGAACCCGTCCCGCGGACGCGTGGGGCTTCTCTTCTCGGCCGGCTGGCCGGATCGCTCGTCAGATCGCGAGGCACGCGCCGATGTAGGCGACGACCGCGACGATCGCGAAGTACGTGCGCACCACGTGCGCGAGGTGCCAGATGTGCCGCTTGCCGGCCCAGTTCTCGTCCTCGACGGTGTCGACCGGCCACTTCTCGATCTGCCGCCAGATCGGCCGGTTCACGCCCTCGGACGTCAGGCCGACGCCGAGCATGCCGAACGAGCCGACGAGGAAGAAGACGGTCGCCGCCGTGGACGACGTGACGAACGCCGCGACCACGCCGAGGCTGCCGGCGATGACGCCGCTCCACACCGCGATCGGGTGGAACACGTGCATGTCGATCAGCTGGGAGGTGTTGACGTACCGGCTGTACGGCAGCGTGTTGAGCAGCGGGAGGATCGACAGCTTCATGATCCACAGCGTGCCCAGCTGGATGCCGGACGCGCCGAGCACCCAGATGCTCAGGATGGTGAGGGTGGTGTTCATCGTTGCCTCGAATCAGCCGGCGAGCCGGCGCTCGTGCTTGCTGGTCTCTTCCCGGACCACGAACTTGATCGACCTGGCCTCGGTCATGCAGGCCCGCATCGGCCCGGCCAGCTCGCGGTGCCCCGGGCTCTGCTCCCACGCGACGAAGTCGTCCAGCGACTCCCACTCGCTCGTGATGAGCCACTGCTCCGGGTCCGAAGTGGACTGGCAGACCTGGTCGCGGAGGTGGCCGGGGACGCCCTCGGCGACCTGGTAGCGGATCCGCTCGTAGGCGGTCAGGAACCGCTCGCGGTTCTCCTCCGGCACACGGATGAGGAAGACGATCCGCGCGCGCACTATTCCGCCCCCCCGGAATTGACCCTTGCCGCCTTGGGCCGATGTCCTGCGGTTCGGCACGTACTCGTGGCTGGGTTGCGTCCCGTTGTCATGTTGTCTCCTCTTCGTAGCGGCCCACCACGAGCGCGGTGTTGTACCCGTCGAACCCGCGCGCGGTGACCAGCGCCGTGGACGTCCGGCGGGCGACCGGCTCGCGCACGAAGTTGAGCTCCGCGCCCGGCGCCACGTCGGTGAGCCCATGGGTGGCCGGCAGCATGTCGTAGCGCATGGCCTGCAGCGCGGTGGTCACGTCGACCGCGGCGCCGCCCTGGTACATCCGGCCCAGCTGCGCCTTCTGCGTGGTCACCGGCACCTCGTCGCCGAGCACCTCGCGGATCGCGGCCGCCTCGACCCGGTCGCACTCGGGCACACCGAGCGCGTCCGGGAACACGACGTCCACATCGGACGCCGTGCGGCCGGCGCGCCGCAGCGCGACCCGCATCGCGCGGGCAAGCTGCCCGGCGTCGCCGCCGTAGCCCGGCCGGCTCGCCTTCCCGTCGTGGGTGGCCGCCCAGCCGAGAACCTCGCCGTAGATGTCCGCGCCGCGGGCCTTCGCGTGCGCGAGGTCCTCGACCACCAGCACCGCGCCGCCCTCGGCCATCACGTAGCCGGCCGCGGCCGCGTCGAACGGCAGGTACGCCCGTTCCGGGTCGGTGCCCACCGACAGCCGGCCACTGCTCAGCTGGCAGGTCAGGGCGTACGGCGACAGCGGGCCCTCGGTGCCGCCGGCCAGCACCATCTTCGTGCCGCGCCGGATGGTCCGGGTGGCCTGCGCGAAGCTGTCCAGCCCACCCGCGGCCTCCGCGACCAGCACGCTGCACTGGCCCTTGAGCTGGTGCAGGATCGAGATCTGCCCGACGCTCGCGGCGTAGAACCACGCGATCGACTGGTACACGCTGACCTTGCCGTCCGGCTCCGACCAGAGCGCCTGCAGCTCGCCCTGGCCGAACTCGTTGCCGCCGGACGAGCTCGCCAGCGCGACCGCGGTGTCGTACGGGTCCAGGGTGGACAGGTCGAGCCCGGAGTCGTCCAGCGCCTCCTGGGTGGCCGCGAAGCCGTGCCAGGTCCACCGATCCGTCGCGACCTTGAGCCGGGCGTTGACGAACTCGTCGGCGTCGAAGTCCGGCACCTCGCCGGCCAGCGTCACCGGGTAGCCCGCCGGGTCGAACCGGCTGATGCGGCTCAGCCGGCTGCCACCGTCCAGGATGGACTTCCAGTGCTCGTCCGCACCGATCCCGGACGGGGCGATGACCCCGATCCCGGTGATCACCGCGCGTGCGTCAGTCACGCTGCCTCCTTCAAGCGGCTGAACACCATCGCCGACTGGAAGCCGCCGAAGCCGCTGCCCACCGACAGCGCCACGTCGACCTTCGCCTCGCGCGCGGTGTTCGGCGTGTAGTCCAGATCGCACTCCGGGTCGCGCTCCGACCAGTTGGCGGTCGGCGGGATCGCGCCCCGGTCGATGGTCAGCGCGCACGCGGCCATCTCGATCGCGCCGATCGCGCCGAGCGAGTGGCCGATCATCGACTTGATCGAGCTGACCGGCGTGCGGTACGCGTGGTCGCCGAGCGACCGCTTGAACGCGGCGGTCTCGTGCCGGTCGTTCTGCTTGGTGCCCGAACCGTGCGCGCAGATGTAGTCCACGTCGGTCGGGTTCGTCCGGCCCTGCGCCAGCGAGACCCGGATGGCCTCGGCCATCTCCAGCCCGTCCGGGCGAAGGCCCGTCATGTGGAACCCGTTGGACCGGCTCGCGTACCCGGTGACCTCGCAGTAGACCTTCGCGCCGCGTGCCCTCGCGTGCTCGAGCTCCTCGAGGATCAGCACGGCGCCGCCCTCGCCCATCACGAAGCCCTTGCGGGTCGCGTCGAACGGGCGGGAGGCGTGCTCGGGGTCGTCGTTCTCCGGCGTGGTCGCCTTGATCGCGTCGAACGAGGACACCGTGACCGGGGAGATCGGGCTGTCCGACGCCCCCGCGATGATCACGTCCGCCTCGCCGTCCTGCACGAGGTTGAACGCGTAGCCGATCGCGTCGATGCCCGACGTGCACCCGGTGGACACGACCTGGGACGGCCCGTGCGTGCCGTACCGGTGCGCGATGTCGCCGGCCAGGCTGCTCGGGATCAGCGCCTGGTAGAGGAACGGGCCGCCGTACGTGTGGTCCACCAGCCACTCCTGGCCGGTGTTCGACACGGCGACGTACTCGTCCTCGAGCGCCATCGTGCCGCCGACCGCGGAACCCATCACGACGCCGGTGTTCTCGAGCGTCTCCTCGGTCAGCTCCAGACCCGACTCGGCGAGCGCCTCGGCGGCGCCGGCGAGTCCGAACTGGACGTAACGGTCGGCGCGCCGGATCTCCTGCGCGGAGAGCCCAGCCGCGACGGGGTCGAAGTCGGCCTCGGCCGCCACCCGGGAGCGGAACTTGCTGGCGTCGAAGAACGTGATACGCCGGGTCGCGGTGCGGCCGGCGGTCAGCGTGTCCCAGAACTGGTCGCGGGTGACGCCACCGGGAGCGACCACGCCGACCCCGGTCACGACCACCCTCCGATACGGACTCACTGTGCCCATGGTTCGCTCCGCTCCCGCGCTACCCGCGCGCCTCCGCTGCCGCTCACGCAGCCTTCCTCTGGCGCTCCGCGAGGATGCGCGCCGCGACCGCGGCGGCCTCCTCGCGGGTCTCGGTGTCCTTGTGGCCGAGCTCGGGGCGCGGGGCGAGCGGGCCGAGGTGGAACACGGCGAACGCCTCGCCGTCGCCCACGTTGCGCAGGCGGTGGCGCTTCTCCTTCGGCACCAGGATCGCGCTGCCCGCGGGCACCGAGATGATCTTGTCCTCGACGTCGACCTCGAGCTCGCCGCTGATGCAGAACACGAACTCCTCGCTGTACGGGTGCAGGTGCTCGGCGATCGCCTCGCCCCGCGCCAGCGTCGCGCCGCCCATGAAGCCGGACGTGCTGCCGACCGTCCGCGGCGAGAGCAGCGTCTGGATCGTGCCGCCCCGGCGGTGGTCGGCCGGGCAGTCGTGGATCGAGACCACGTTGTCCGCGGACGCGCGCTTGGAGTGATGGATCTTCTCGATCTTGTCCTTGATGATCTGCAGCTGGACCACGGAGTTCTTGTTGATGTTGGCGACCATCCACTCGTCGTCCACCGGTGCGGTGTCCTTCATGTGGAAGTCCTGCACCCAGCGCAGGATGATCGCGCCCTCGACCTCCTCGTAGTACCAGTCGAGGTTCATGTACTCGAACGGGCCGGTCTCGATGCGGTGGCTGTGCGTGCGCTTCTCGTCGAGGTACCGCGTGCGCTCGCTGACCCAGCTCCACGTGACGCCGTTGTCGTCCGGGTGCATGGTGAGCCGGAAGGTGATCGTGTTCCCGTCCTCGCTCAGCACTTCGGTGGCGGCGTACTCGGTGAACAGGTTCGGCCAGTTCGCCACGTCGTTGGTGATGTCCCAGACGAGCTGGAACGGCGCCTCGATGCGGATCTGGTTGTCGGTGTGCCCTGCCATGTCGACTCCCCTATGCGGCTTGCTGGTTGGCGGTGTTGATGAAGTCGACGATCTCGCCGACGTTCAGCTCGCCCGACTCGTCGGGGATCTCGATCCCGTACTGCTTCGTGATCACGATCTGCAGCTCGAGGACGGCCAGCGAGTCGAGGCCGAGGTCCTCGAGCGTGCCCTCGGGGTTGTCGGCCAGGACCTGTTGCGCCAGGCCGACCTTCGAGACGAGCAGGGCCTCGATGTCGGAGAACGTCACGTTCGCCATTGGGGCTCTCTCCCTATTTCTCGTAGGTGTAGAAGCACTGAGCCTGGGCATCCTTGGGCGAACGCCAGGTGGACAGGTAGGGCGAGATGTACTCGCTGAGCCGGTCGCTGATGCGCACGAACTCCGGGTGGTCCTTGATCCGGTTGATCGTCTCCTGGCCCGGGTTCTCGGTCTCCAGCAGCTGGATGTAGACGTCCCCGAGTGTCCACAGTGAACGGTGGGTGACGTCCGCCAGCCGGGGCAGCTCGGTCGCGTCGGACTCGGCCCAGATGCGCGCGACCTCGTCGGTCGATCCGGGCATCATTCGCGCGACTATCAATGATCGGTGCACGCCAGTCACTCCAGCCCTCGATTGCCTTTTCCCCGAGCATGCGGGAAGTCCAGTCCCGTGGTCATGAGTCGGGCGTCCCGACCCACTGGGCGGTTTCCCGCCCCGGACGCGCGAACGGCGCCTTCCGGTGCGGGAAGGCGCCGTTCGGACCGCCGGTTCAGGCGGTGCAGTCGAGCACGATCTTGCCGGTGACGCGGCCCCGCTCGAGGTCGGCGAACGCGGCCGGGATCTCGGACATCGTGACCGTGCGGACCGACCGCGGCGCGATCTTGTCCGCGGACACCAGGTTCAGCACCTCGGTGAGGTCCTCGCGGTAGGCCTGCGGCTCCTTCTTCTCCAGCGACCAGGCGTTGTAGAACCCGGTCTTGCGGCCGTCCGGCCGGAGCTTCGGCGCCACGATGCCACCGAGGAAGCCCACCAGCCCGATGAACGCGTTGGGCTTGCCGTCACGCAGGGCGTCGTTCTGGCCGTACGCGACGAGCCTGCCACCGCGGGCCAGGACGCTGTAGGAGCGCCAGAAGTGCGGGCCGCCGATGGGGTCGAACGCCGCGTCCACGGTGCCGTTCTCGTCGTACGCGGTGAACGGGTTCAGCTCGCCGTCGCTGACCGAGCCGCGCACGACGTTCGCGAAGTCCTCGGCGCGGTAGTCGATGGCGACCGCGCCGTGCCGGCGCACGACGTCGAGGTTGGCCGCCGACGCGGTGCCGAACACCGTCACGCCGCCGACGTGCTCGGCCAGCTGCAGGAACGCGAGACCGACACCGCCGGACGCGCCGTGCACCAGGATGCGCTGCCCGGAGCGCACCTGCGCCACCCGGTGCAGCATCTGGTAGGCGATGAAGTAGTTCAGCGACACCGCCGCGACGTTGACCGCGCCGACGCCGTCGGGCACCGGCACCACTCGCTGCGCGGGCAGGTTGATCGCCGTGGTGTAGCCCCCCTTCACGACGAGAGCGGCCACGCGCTGCCCCGGCTCGAGGCCCGTGACGCCCGCGCCGACGGACTCGACGACTCCGGTGAGGTCGCAGCCGGGCACGAACGGCGGCTTCGGGCCGCCGGGCACCACGCCGCGCTGGAACAGCAGGTCGCCGTAGGAGACGCCGGCCGCCTCGACCTGGATCCGCACGTGACCCGCGGGCGGTTCCGCGATCTGTTCGGTGCGCACCTCGAGGCAGTTCGTCGTGTCCCGGTTGACCGCGTAAACCTGGGTGGTCTGCATCTCTCGGCCTCCGTCGAAGACAATTTCCTCTCCGCCGACGCTAGCAGCGGCGAATTGGACCGACAATGAATCCGGGAGCGGTTCCCGGTGTGTACGGGCGTAGTTCCCATTCCCTTGGGACGACAGGGAGACGCGGCCGGGATTTCCCGGCGAATAAGGTGGACCACGCAATTCTGCCGACCCGCGGAGGTCTTTTCCGATGTCCGAAGAGAACATCGAACTGGTCCGGTACGTGACCGAAGAAGGGCTGAACAAGGGAAACCTCTCCTTCGTCGACGACGTGTTCTCCCCGGAGTACGAGGTGCACACCGCGGGCCTGCAGCTGCCGAAGGGGCCGGAGGCGTTCAAGATGGCCGTCGAGTTCTGGAAGCAGGCCTTCCCGGACTTCACCTGCGGCATCCAGGAGATGTTCGCGAGCGGCGACCTCGTCGGGCTGCGCTTCCGCACGACGGGTACGCACACCGGCCCGCTGATGTGGATGCCGCCGACCGGCGAGTCGTTCGTAGTCGAGGGCGTCGACCTGCACCGCGTGCGCGACGGCCAGGTCGTCGAGTCGTGGATCAGCGACGACTTCCCGCGGATCCTGTTCGAGCTCGGCATCGTCGCCGAGCCGACGCCGCCGGCCGGCGCGGCGCCGCCCGAGGGCGTGGCACTGCCGAAGGCAAGTTGATGGCCGGCATCGCGTTCATCGGCCTCGGCGCGATGGGCGGGGGGATGGCCTCCCGCCTGCTCGCGGCCGGCCGGCCGGTGACCGTCTACAACCGGACCCGCTCCCGCGGCGAGGCCCTGGAGTCCGAAGGCGCGGTCCTCGCGGCGACCCCCGCCGCGGCCGCCGCCGGCGCGGACGTCGTCTTCACCTCGCTCGCCACGAGCGAGGTCGTCGAGCAGCTGCTGTTCGGCCCCGACGGCGTGGTCGAGACGCTGCCGAGCGGGGCGATCGTCGCGGACCTGTCGACCGTGGCGCCGGAGTTCGCGCAGTCGCTGCGGTCCCGGCTCGCCGAGACCGGCCACCGCGGCGTCGACGCCTGCGTCCTGGGCAACGCCCAGCACGCCCGCGACGGCGAGCTGCGGTTCATGATCGGCGGCGCGGACGCCGACGTCGAGTCGCTGACCCCGGCACTCGAGCCGCTGGCGAAGGAGATCGTCCACCTGGGACCGTCCGGGATGGGCGCGACCGCCAAGCTGGCGCTGAACCTGCTGATGGGCGTGCAGATGCTGGCCCTGACCGAGGCGATCGTGTTCGGCGAGCGCGCCGGCCTGGACCGCGCCGCGCTGATCAAGCTGATCGCGGCGGGCGGCTACAGCTCGCCGATGATGAAGTTCAAGGCCGGCGCGATGGCCCGGCGCGCGTTCGAGAAGCCGGACTTCCGGCTGAAGCTGATGCGCAAGGACCTGGGCCTGGTGCTGGCACAGACCCAGCGGCTCGGCGTGCCGATGCCGACCACCGCCGCGAGCTACGACTGGCTCACCGCGGCGACGAACGCCGGCCTGGGCGAGCACGACGTGGCCGCCCTGCTGGCCTACATGGAGCAGATCTCGGGCCTCGCCCACTACCCACCCCCCGGCGAAGCCGCCGCCTGACACCCGCGAGTCCAACGTTCCGGCCGGGTGAGTCCAACGCCCAGGGCCTGCCCCTGGGCGTTGGACTCGCGGAGTCTGGGCGTTGGACTCGCGGGGTTACTCGTAGGCGATCGCGGACAGGACGTTGACCTTGGCCGCGCGGGCCGAGGGCGCGAGCGCGGCGAGCAGCCCGGCCACGACCGACAGGCCCAGGAACACGGCGAGCGAGGTCCACGGCACCGCCAGCTCGGCGAGCCCGGCCACCGACACCACGGCCGCCCCGGCCAGCCCGCCGAACACCAGCCCGAGCAGCCCGCCGAACACGGCGATCACGACGGACTCGGCGACGACCATGTGCACCATGTGCGAGCGCCGCATCCCGACCGCCCGCAGCAGCCCGAGCTCACGCGTGCGCTCCAGGATGGACAGGGCCATCGTGTTGACGATGCCCAGCACGCCGATCACCACGGACAGTCCCAGCAGGACGTAGAGCATCACCTCGGCGATGTCGACCTGGCTCGACGCGTCGGCCGCCGCCTGGGTCTGGTCCTGCACCGCGACCTCCGGGTTGCCGGCCACGAGGCCGGTCAGGCCCTTCTTGACCGCGGCCACGTCCGCGCCGGGCCGCAGCTTCACGTAGCCCATCGCCGGCTGGTCGGACACGAACTGCCGCTGCGCGTCCGCCGGCGCCAGCACCGGGCCGTTGAGCGTGAAGTTCGGCTTGTAGCTGCCGACGATGCGGTAGGTCTGCCAGCCGCCGCGCTGGGTGGCGACCTCGACCGTGCCGCCGACCTCGCGGCCCAGCTCGGTCAGGGTCTTCGAGTCCACCACGACCTCGCCGGACCGCAGGTCCCGCAGCGACCCGGACACCCGCTCCAGGCCCAGCACCCCGCGGAGCTCCGTCACGGAGCCCGCGTTCGCCGGGGTCGTCGCCCGCTTGCCGGCCGCGCCGGACACCTGCACCGTGTCGACGTACTGCGCGGTGGCCTCGGCGACGCCGGGCAGCGCGCGGGCGTCGGTGATCACTGACGGCTCGAACGTCGGCATGATGCGCCCGTCCGCGGCCGTCGGCGGGCCACCGCCCTGGCCGCCGGCCTTGCCGGTCACGCCGTCGCCGGAGATCACGAAGTCGGCCGCGAGGTCCGAGCCCACCCGGGTCGTCACGTCCTTGCGCAGCGACTCCGCGACCACGCCGACGCCGCCGACCAGGCCGAGCGTCACGACCAGCGTGGCGACCGTGATCGCCGTGCGGCGCGGGTTGCGCTCGGCGTTGCGCCGGCCCAGCTTGCCCGGCATCGACCAGCTCAGCAGGCGGCCGACGGCCGGCAGCAGCACCCGCGACGCGACCGGCGTGAGCAGCGCCAGCCCGAGCAGCGCCAGCCCGACGCCGCCGCCGAGCACCGCCCACCGGTACCCGTCGAGGTCGCTGACGACGCTCGCGACCATCCCGGCGACGCCCAGCACGAACGGCACCGCGCCAAGCACGGTGATCCGCGCCAGCGACCGCTGCTCCGCGGCCGACGCGCGCATCGCCGCCACCGGCGGCACCCGCGAGGCGCGGATCGCCGGCAGGAGCGCGGCCACCAGCGTGACCGCCACGCCGAGCACGAACGCCAGCACCAGGTCCCCGGCCGGCACGATCAGCCCGACCGGCAGCTGCGCGCCGCTGTTGGCCTCCATCACGGACTTCAGCAGGACGGACACGCCCAGCCCCAGCCCGATGCCGGCGACCGACGCGATCGAACCGACCAGCGTGGCCTCGACGAGCACCGCGCCGACGATCTGCCGCCGCCGGGCGCCGAGCGCGGCCATGAGGGCCAGCTCGCCCGTGCGCTGCGCGACGAGGATCGAGAACGTGTTGAGGATCAGGAAGATGCCGACCAGCAGCGACAGCCCGGAGAAGCCGAGCAGGACGATGCGGACGATGTCGAGGAACGCCTTGCCGTCCGCCGCCGTCTGGTCGGCCAGCTCGTCACCGGTGCGCGTGAGGTAGCCCGACCCGACGGCGTCCGCGACGCGGTCCTTCAGCTGCTCGGGCGTGACGCCCGCGGCCGCGGTCACCGTGATCGAGCTGAACGTGTCCTGCTTGCCCAGCATGAGCTGCTGGGCAACCGGTTCGGTGAACGACACCTCCGTGCTGCCGCCGAGCGTGTCGAGCCCGTTGCTGAACCCGTAGACGCCGACGACGTGGAACGTCTTGCGCGGCTGCAGGGTCAGCACGTCGATCGTGCCGCCGACCTCGTACCCGCCGAGCTCGGCCAGGCCCGCGTTGATCGCGACCTCGTCCGGCGCGGCCGGCCCGCGGCCCTGCCGCAGCCGGACCATGCCGGCCTCGCCGTGCCACGCCTTGCCGAACCGCGGCGGCCCCTGCACGCTGATGACCTTGCCGTCCGGGCCGATCGGGCGCGCCCCGTCGGTCGACACCTCGCCGACCGCCTTGGCCACGCCCGGCACCTTCTCGATCTCGTCCACCACGGACGCCGGCACCGGCGGGGTGAAGCCCTTGCCGCCCATGCCCGGGTCCACGTTGGACTTGCCGCTGACCGAGACGTCGACGCCGGAGTTGACCGTCTGGAAGATCGAGTCGAACCCGCTGCCGATCGTCGTGGTCGTGATCATGGCGGCGGACACCGCCATCACGCCGAGCACGACGGCGAGCCCGGCCAGTGTCAGCCGCAGCTTGCGGGCGAGCAGCCCCTTCAACGCTGCCTTCAACATCACTGCCCCGATTCGTCGTGGCCGGGCGCGTCCGCGTAGGAGTCGCCGGACGAGTCACCGTAGGAATCGAGACGCTTCAAGGTGTCCAGCACCTCGTCGGCGGCCGGGTCACGCAGCTCGTGCACGAGCCGGCCGTCGAGCAGGAACACCACGCGGTCGGCGTAGGCGGCCGCGTTCGCGTCGTGGGTGACCATCACGATGGTCTGGTTGAACTCCCGTACCGACCGGCGCAGGAACCGCAGGATCTCCGTGCTGGAGCGCGAGTCCAGGTTGCCGGTCGGCTCGTCGGCGAAGATCACGTCCGGCTTGGACATCAGCGCGCGGGCGCACGCGACGCGCTGCTGCTGCCCGCCGGACAGCTCGCTCGGCCGGTGCGTGAGCCGGTCGGCCAGGCCGACCGCGTCGACGACGGTCGCGAACCAGTCCGGGTCGACCTTGCGCTTCGCGATGGCGAGCGGCAGCGTGATGTTCTCCTCCGCCGACAGCGTCGGCAGCAGGTTGAACTGCTGGAAGATGAACCCGACGCGGTTGCGCCGCAGGTCGGCGAGCCCCTTGTCGCCGAGCTCGCCGAGGCGCGTCTCGCCGATCCGGATCTCGCCCGCGTCGATCGTGTCGAGCCCGGCGAGGCAGTGCATCAGCGTGGACTTGCCGGACCCGGACGGGCCCATGATCGCGGTGAACTCGCCGCGCCGGATGTCGACGGAGATGTCGTCGAGCGCGGTGACCGCGGTGGCGCCGGTGCCGTAGGCCTTGGTGACACCGGTGGCGCTCGCCGCGTGGCCGGTGACGGTGTTCTGGATGAGCGTGGTCATGACGTCTCCTGTGCTCGGGTCCGCGTGGCGCGCGCCGGCTTGCGCGTGCGGCGCCAGTTGATGCGACCCCAGGGTTTGGTGATCGAGAGCACCGCGGCGGTGAGGCCCAGCAGGCCGATCACCGACATCATCCCGGCGAGGCTGATGGCCTCGCCTCCGCTGTACGGGTGCGAGGCGGCAGCCAGATCCGCCGCGGTCTGCAGGTTGTCGTTGAGGGTGAACGCGCTCGCCACAAACAGCAGCAGGCCGATGACCAGCTTGACGAACACCCAGTAGTACTTGGCCAGTCCCCACTTCGTGCCCATGCCGAGCACGACTCCGGTGAGGACGGTCAGCACCGAGGCGGGCATCAGCAGCGTGTCCGCGAGCGACGCCGCGGCGGTCCACATCGCACGCACGGTCAGCGGGTCGTCGGCGGTCAGGCCGGTCAGGCCGAGCGCGAGCAGGGCGACCTCGACGCCGAGCCAGCCGACGGAGCTGACCACGTGCAGGACCAGCCAGATCTTGCGCACTCGCCGCGGCAGCGGCTGCATCGAAATCCCCGCGCTGCCCTGTGCAGAGATCCTCACGGTGTGCCCCTTCGTCGAAATCAGTGGTGGTTCTCACTCGGCGGGTGCGGTAGGGCGCTCGGTCCTCCATGGTGGCCCGTACTGCTGACGCCCCCATGGCCCGCGCCACGGTCCTCCGCCGGCCCTCGACCAGCCCACGACCCGGGCGTGGAGCACGAGGCTGCCGAACAGGAAGAACATCGGGAAGATCGGGAAGAAGAACGGCACGTCCAGCGTCGCCCAGCGAACGATCAGCAGGACCGACAGCAGCACGGCGACCGCCGCGTGGATCCGCAGCCGGACCGGGAACGGCCCGCCGCCGCCCGGACCGCGGATGGGCCCGGGACCGCGCCGGTCCGCCGGATGGCCACCCGGCAGGTCGGCGATGTACTGGTCCAGCTCGTGCCGGAACCTGGTGGCGTAGATGTGCTCCAGGCGTTCCTCGGCCTCGTCGAGGGTCAGCCGGCCCTCACCCGCGGCATCGCTCACCATCTTGGCGATCCGCTCGCGCTCGGCGTCCGAAGCGCGGACATCGGTGGTGGTCTTGGTGGTGGTCTTGGTGTTGTCACGGTTCGCGTTCATGGCCACAAATCTCCTCGCCGGCGCGGGTCTCGTCGTCGCACGCGAGAGGGCACCTGCCTTACCGCCCGTGGCGGTGGCCGTCCCCGCGACGTACTCCCGGGGGCGTACGCGAGAACACTCCGAGGCGCGAAGTGCCTGGTGACGGTGCGTTCCTCTACCGTTTCAGGTATGGCTGAGCAACCACGGCGACCACCGTGGGGGTCCGCGTGGGGACCCCCGTTCGGTGCCATTCCGCCGTTCGTGGTCGTGGTGCCGATCGCCGCGATCCAGGTGGCCGGCACGTACGGCGCCTGGCACGACCAGGCGGGCACGGTGGTGAACCCGCTGACCGTCGCGCTGCTCCTGCTGGGCCCGGCCTGCCTCCTGTTCCGCCGCCGGTACCCGGTGGCCACGCTGGCCGCCGTGCTGGCGATCACCGTGCTGTACTTCGCGCTGCGCTACCCGCTCGGGCCGGTGTTCCTGAGCGTGGTCGTCGCGCTGTTCAACGCGGTGCTGCTCGGCCCGCGGCTCGCGGCCTGGCTGACCGGCTGGACCGGCATCGCCGCCATCGTGGCCGCGCTCAACGTGACCAGATCGGACTTCGAGCCGAGCCTGGCGCAGACCGCCGGCGCCGCGGCGTGGCTGCTCACGATCATGGTGATCGCCGAGGTCGCGCGGACCCGCCGGGAGAAGATGCTGCAGGCCCGGGAGACGCAGCAGGAGCAGGCGCGCCGGCAGGTCAGCGAGGAGCGGCTGCGCATCGCGCGCGAGGTGCACGACGTGCTCGCACACCACGTGTCGCTGATCAACGTCCAGTCCGGCGTGGCGCTGCACCTGCTCGACCAGCAGCCCGAGCAGGCCCGGGAGGCGCTGACCGCGATCAAGGCGTCCAGCAAGGAGGTCCTGGTCGAGCTGCGCAACATCCTCGGCGTGCTGCGGGACGTCGACCAGGCCGGCGGCGCGCCGCGCGAGCCGGTGGCGAGCCTCGACCAGCTCGACGGGCTGCTCGAGCGGATGCGCTCGGCGGGCCTCACGGTGCACCTTGAGGTGGAGGGCGAGCGGCGGCCGGTGCCGAGCGGCGTGGACACCGCGGCGTTGCGGATCGTGCAGGAGGCGCTGACCAACACCTACCGGCACGCCGGCCCGAGCGAGGCGACCGTGCGCCTGCACTACCTGCCGGCCGAGCTCCGCGTGCGGGTCGAGGACGACGGCCGCGGGGCCGGCAGCACGTTCGCCGACGGCACCGGCCACGGCCTCACCGGCATGCGGCAACGCGCGGAGGCGCTGAACGGTACGTTCGACGCCGGGCCGCGCCCGGGCGGCGGCTTCCGGGTCACCGCGACCCTGCCGACCGGGAAGCAGCGGGCGAGTGTGCGCACGGGCGAGGACGGGATTGCATGATTCGAGTCGTGCTCGCGGACGACCAGGCGCTGGTGCGCGCCGGCTTCCGCGTGTTGCTGGGGGCGCAGGAGGACATCGAGGTGGTCGGCGAGGCCGCCGACGGTGCCGAGGCGGTGGCGTTGGCCGCCGAGCACCGGCCAGACGTGATCCTGATGGACATCCGGATGCCCAACGTCGACGGCCTGGAGGCGACCCGGCGCATCTCGGCGAACGACGCCCTTACCGGCGTGCACATCCTCATCCTCACCACGTTCGAGGAGGACGAGTACGTCTTCGAGGCGATCCGCTTCGGCGCGAGCGGGTTCCTGGTGAAGGACACCGAGCCGGTGGAGCTGCTGCACGCGGTCCGCGTCGTGGCCCGCGGCGACGCGCTGCTCTCGCCCGGCGTGACCCGCAGGCTCATCGGCGAGTTCGCGGCCAAGGCCAAGAAGGTGCCCGAGATGTCCACTTTGGACGTGCTGACCGAGCGTGAGCGCGAGGTCGTGGCGCTGGTCGGCGAGGGCCTCACCAACGACGAGATCGCCGCCCGCCTCGTGGTCAGCCCAGCGACGGCGAAGACCCACGTCAGCCGCGCGATGATCAAGCTGAACGCCCGGGACCGCGCGCAGCTGGTCGTGCTGGCCTACGAGTCCGGCCTGGTCCGCCCCGGGTGGGCCGGCCCGCCTCCCCGGGACTGACAGCGTCGGTCGCGTTCCGGATGGTCGGTCGACCGTGGTCGCGTGGCCTCACGGTCGCCCGGGGTCACGTCGGCGGGCCCGGCGGGCGGTTAGACGGCCGCGGCCGCTTCGACCAGGGGGGCGAGGGACTCCGCCCGCGCCCGGGTCCAGGACGTGAACAGCACCGGGTGGTCCATGCCGAGCGAGCGGAACCGGTGGCAGCGCTCGGTGAACTCCCCGGGCGACTCGCCGTCGATGAACCGCGTGCTCACGGTCTTGTCGATCTCCTCGAACGGCCTGCCGGCGTCCGCGCAGCACTGCCGGAGCACCTCGAGCTTGCGCTCGATCGTCTTGCCGCCGTCCGGGTAGTCGCCGATGTTGCACGCGTCGCCGTGCCGGGCCACCAGCGGCAGGGTCTTCTTCTCGCCGATGCCGCCGATCAGCACGGGCGGGTGCGGGCGGGTCAGCGGCGCGGGGCTGGAGATCGGGTTCTCCAGCCGGTAGTGCGCGCCGTGGAAGGGAGTCGTGTCCCCCGACCACATCCGGAACGCGATCGCCAGCGTCTCCTCGAGGTGCTCGAACCGCTCGGCCACCGGCGGGAACGGCAGGCTGACGGCCTTCGCCTCCTCCTCGCTGTAGCCGGCGCCGAGGCCGAGCCAGGCCCGCCCACCGGTCAGCACGTCCAGCGTGGTGACCGACTTGATCACGTACGCGGGCGCGCGGTAGGTCACCGGCGTGACCATCGCGCCCAGCCGCACCCGTTCGGTCAGCCCCGCGATGTAGCCGAGCGTCGTGTACGTCTCCAGCATCTCCGCGTCGGGCGAGCTGCGCTGGTCGACCTGGAGCAGGTGGTCGGGCAGCCAGATCGTGTCGACGCCGGCCTGGTCCGCGGCCCGGACGATGGCGCCCAGCTCGGCGCGGATCGCCGCCGCGCCGCCCGGCCAGGTGAAGTCGCTGACGCTGATACTGACCCGCATCGTCACTCCCCATGCTCCATAGGTTCGGGGAACCGCCGGCCGGCCGGCGGTTCCCCGCGTC
>NZ_DATBKY010000299.1:0-81517 GCF_036555685.1 Actinophytocola sp.
TGGCACCGTCGACGTCAACACGGTCGACCACAACACCTTCCAGGAGCAGATCAACAGCTACCTGCAGGGCAAGCCGCAGGACACGTTCATGTGGTTCGCCGGCTACCGCATGCAGTTCTTCGCCCAGCGCGGCCTGGCAACCGATATCAGCGACGTCTGGGAGAAGATCGGCGGCAACTTCTCCGAGGCCTTCAAGAAGGCCTCCACCGGGCTCGACGGCAAGCAGTACTTCGTGCCGTTCTACAACTACCCGTGGGCGATCTTCTACAAGAAGAGCGTCTGGGAGAAGAACGGCTACGAGCCGGCCGCGAACCTGGACGACTTCAAGGCGCTCTGCGAGCAGATCAAGAAGGACGGCATGACGCCGATCGCCTTCGGCGACAAGGACGGCTGGCCCGCGATGGGCACGTTCGACTACCTGAACATGCGCATCAACGGCTACGACTTCCACGTCCAGCTGATGGCCGGCGAGAAGTCGTGGAGCTCCAGCGAGGTCAAGACCGTCTTCGACACGTGGAAGGGTCTGCTGCCGCTGCACCAGACCGACGCGCTCGGCCGCACCTGGCAGGAGGCCGCGCAGTCGTTGCTGAAGAAGGAAAGCGGGATGTACCTGCTCGGCATGTTCGTCGGCCAGCAGTTCCCCGAGGGCGCCGAGCGTGACGACCTCGACTTCTTCCCCTTCCCCGAGGTCGACTCCGCGGTGGGCACCGACGCGGTCGAGGCGCCGATCGACGGCGTCATGATGGCGCCCCGCCCGCGCAACGAGGACGGCGCCAGGGAGCTGCTGCGCTACATCGGCTCGGCGGAGGCGGAAGAGGCCTACATCAAGTCCGACCCGAACAACATCGCCGCGCACAACGACGCGGACACCAGCGGCTACAACGCATTGCAGAAGAAGGGCGAGGAGCTGGTCAGCGGGGCCAAGTCGATCTCGCAGTTCCTCGACCGCGACACCCGCCCGGACTTCGCCTCCACCGTGATGATCCCGTCGCTGCAGGAGTTCATCCGCAACCCCAACGACATCGACGGGCTGACCAAGAAGATCGAGGATCAGAAGAACTCGATCTTCGGTGGCTGACCCGATGACCGCCACGGCGGTCCGCGACCCGGGGACGGTGCGCGCACGCCGTCCCCGCAAGTCGCGTCAGGTGCGGTCGCTCACCGGCACCGACCGGCTGATCGTCGCGTTCATGGTCGTGATCCCGACGCTCGTCGTCGTCGGGCTGGTGTGGGGACCGGCCATCGGCACGATCGTGCTGTCCTTCACGGACTGGAACGGCATCGGCAACATCAGCGACATCAACTTCGTCGGGATGGAGAACTACCGCAACGTCACCACGAACTACCCGCCGTTCCCGCCGGCCATCCAGCACAACATCATCTGGCTGGTCGTGTTCTTCGTCGGCCCGACGCTGCTCGGCATGCTGCTCGCGGTCATGCTCGATCGCGAGCTGCGCGGCAGCCGGATCTACCAGAGCATCTTCTTCCTGCCGGTGGTGCTCTCCCTCGCGCTGGTCGGCTTCATCTGGCAGCTGATCTACTCCCGCGACCAGGGCCTGCTGAACGAGGTGCTCGGCACGCAGACCGACTGGTTCGGCGACCCGGACATCAACCTGTGGGCGGTGCTCGTCGCGGCCGGCTGGCGGCACACCGGCTACATCATGCTGCTCTACCTCGCCGGGCTGAAGGCCGTCGATCCGGCGCTGCGCGAGGCCGCCGCGGTCGACGGGGCCGGCGAGGTGCGCACGTTCCTGCAGGTCGTGTGGCCGGTGATGCGGCCGGTGAACATCATCATCGTGGTGATCACCGTGATCGAGTCGCTGCGGGCGTTCGACATCGCCTGGGTGATCAACAAGGGCCGCAACGGCCTGGAGCTCCTCTCCACGCTGGTGACGCAGAACGTGATCGGCGAGGCGAGCCGGGTCGGGTTCGGCTCGGCGCTCGCCACGATCATGATCGCGATCTCGACCGTGTTCATCGTGATCTACCTGATCCAGGTGATGCGGGAGCAGAAGCGATGACGACCACGCAAACCGTGCGCACGCACGCGGCCACCACGCGGCGGCCACCGGTGCACAGGAAGCAGAAGATGCGCCCGGCGCGGGTCGTGCTGGTCGTGTTCCTGACGGTCATGGCCGTGGGGTGGATCTTCCCGATCCTCTGGGCCGTCTACAACTCGCTGCGCGACTTCGACTACACCTCGCTGCACGGCTACTTCTCGGTCGGCGGCTTCACGCTGGACAACTACAAGAACGCCTGGGAGCAGGGCGACTTCGGCCAGACGTTCACCAACACCGCGATCATCGTGATCCCGTCGGTGATCATCACGCTGCTGCTCGCGTCGTCGGTCGCGTTCGTGCTGGCACGCTTCAGCTTCGCGCTCAACCTGACCCTGCTCGCGCTGTTCACCGCGGCGAACCTGCTGCCGCAGCAGGCGCTGCTGGTGCCGCTGTTCCGGCTGTTCCTCAACATCGAGGTGCCGTTCTGGTTCAGCGACTCCGGCACGCTCTACGACACGTACTACGCGGTCATCGCGGTGAACATCGCGTTCCAGACCGGCTTCTGCACGTTCGTGCTGAGCAACTACATGAAGACGCTGCCGCGCGAGCTGTACGAGTCGGCGCAGGTGGACGGTGCCGGCGTGCTGCGCCAGTACTGGCAGATCGTGCTGCCGCTGTGCCGCCCGGCGCTCGCCGCGCTGTCGGTGCTGCAGGTCACCTGGATCTACAACGACTTCTTCTGGGCCGTCGCATTCATGCGGACCGGCGCCAAGCTGCCCGTGACGAGCTCGCTGCAGAACCTGCGGGGCCAGTTCTTCACCGACTACAACCTGCTGTCCGCGGGCTCGGTGATCGTCGCGATCCCCACGCTGGTGATCTTCTTCGTGCTGCAGCGGCACCTGCGCGCCGGCCTGACCCTGGGAGCCACCAAGGGATGACGCTGGTCCACCTGTCCACGGACACCGTGAGCCTGGTGCTGGACGCCCGCGGCGGCGGGCTGCCCGTGGTCGTGCACTGGGGTGCGCCGCTGCGCGAACAGTCCGAGGAGGACCTGCTGGCGCTGGCCGACGCGACCGTGTCGCCGAGCGCGGTCAGCACGCCCGACGGGCCGGTGCCGGTGGCGCTGCTGCCCGAGGCGGTCCGCGGCTACCAGGGCCGGCCGGGCCTGCGCGGCAGCCGTGCGGGCCGGGCGTGGGTCACGTCGTTCCGGGTGTCGGACGTCCACGCCGGCCGGTCGTCGGTGCGCGTCGAGGCCGAGGACCCGGACGCGTTGCTGTACCTGGAGATCACCGTCGAGCTCGCGCCGTCCGGCCTGCTGCGGCTGCGCTCGCGGGTCACCAACGACGGCGCCGAACCGTACACTGTGGACGGTCTGGAGGCGGCGCTGCCGGTGCCCGCGCAGGCCACCGAGCTGCTCGACCTGACCGGCCACTGGGCACGCGAGCGGCACCCGCAGCGGCGGCCGTTCGACATCGGCACCTGGTCGCGGGAGAGCCGCCGCGGGCGGACCGGGCACGACGCGACCATGGCGCTCATGGCCGGCACGGCCGGGTTCGGCTTCCGGCACGGCGAGGTCTGGGGCGTGCACGTGGCCTGGAGCGGCAACCACGTGACCTACGCCGAGCGGATGCTCGAGGGCACCGCCACGCTTGGCGGCGGTGAGCTGTTGTCCTCCGGTGAGGTGACGCTCGAGCCGGGCGCGGAGTACGCGTCGCCGTGGCTGTACGCGGCCTACAGCGGGCGCGGCATCGACGGGCTCTCCGCCGCGTTCCACGAGTTCATGCGCGCCCGGACCGGGCATCCGGTGCGGCCGCGGCCGGTCGTGCTGAACACCTGGGAGGCCGTCTACTTCGACCACGACCTGGACCGGCTGCGCTCGCTCGCGGACGTGGCCGCCCGGATCGGCGTGGAGCGGTTCGTCCTCGACGACGGCTGGTTCGCCCACCGCCGCGACGACACGGCCGGCCTCGGCGACTGGTACGTCGACGAGACCGTGTGGCCGCGCGGGCTCCGGCCGCTGATCGACCACGTGACCGGGCTCGGCATGCGGTTCGGCATCTGGGTCGAGCCGGAGATGATCAACGAGGACTCCGACCTGTACCGCGCGCACCCGGACTGGGTGCTCGGACCGGGCGCCGGCGTGCTGCCGCCGCGGGCGCGCCACCAGCAGGTGCTGGACCTGAACGTGCCGGCGGCGTACGCGTACATCCTCGAGCGGCTCGACGAGCTGCTGGCCGGCAACGACGTCTCGTTCCTCAAGTGGGACCACAACCGGGACCTCGTCGCGGCCGGCCACGACGGGCGCCCAGGCGTGCACGGCCAGACGCTCGCGGTGTACCGGCTGCTCGACGAGCTGCGCGCGCGGCACCCCGGCGTGGAGATCGAGAGCTGCTCGTCCGGCGGCGCCCGGGTCGACCTGGAGATCCTGGCTCGCACGGACCGCGTGTGGGCGAGCGACTCCAACGACGCCCTGGAGCGGCAGACGATCCAGCGCTGGACCGCGCTGCTGCTGCCGCTCGAGCTGGTCGGCGCGCACGTCGGCCCGCCGACCGTGCACTCGTCGGGCCGCACGCAGGGGCTGCCGTTCCGCTTCGCGACCGCGCTGTTCGGGCACTTCGGCATCGAGTGGGACATCGCGTCGGCCTCGCCCGGGGAGCTGGCGGCCCTGGCCGCCGGAATCGAGTTCTACCGGGAGAAGCGCGACCTGCTGCACGCGGGCGAGCTGGTCCGGGCCGACCATCCCGACCCCGCCGCGTACGTGCACGGCGTGGTCGCGCGGGACGCCTCGGCCGGTCTGTTCGCCTACGTCCAGCTGACGACGTCGGCGCGCGGCGTGCCGGCCCCGATGCGCCTGCCCGGCCTGGACCCGGAGCGCCGCTACCGGGTCGACGTCGCCGAACCGGCCGGCCCGCCCATGACGATCGGGCACGCTCCGGAGTGGACACCGCGCGAGCTGACCGGCCGCGTGCTCGCCGAGGTGGGCCTGCGCCCGCCGGTGCTCGCCCCGGAGCAGGCCTGGCTCGTCGAGGTCACAGCTGTGGCGTAGCCGCCGGGCTCGGGTGCACCAGCTTGGTCCAGTCGCGCCCGTGCTGCCATGCCTGCCGGATCGTGAAGGCGGCCGCGAGCGTGGCGACGACCCAGCCCGTGACGCCCTGCGGCAGTGCCGAACGGCCGTCCGGCGCGGTGAGGTAGCCGTACACGAAGCTGCCCGCGAGGAACAGGAAGCCCATCCACGGCTGCGAGCCCCGGTCCATGATGTTCAGCAGTGTGGCCGACCCGATCAGCACGCCGACGAGCGCGACGATCCCGCCCGCGGTCTCCTGGCCGGCCTGGTCGAGCGCGAACCCGGCGAGCACGATGCCGATGGCCGCGATCGACGTCGGCTGCCGCAGCGCGTCGAACGCCGAGCGCCGCGTCGACCAGTTCACCAGCAGGAAAACCAGGAGGACGAAGCTGATGATCGCCGGCCCGGCCAGGACGCCGAAGACCCCGGTCGCGAGCTCCTCCCCGCTCGGCCGGTCGTCGTCGGACAGCAGGCGGGGCACGATCGCGCCCGCGAAGAGCGAGGCGTCGATCAGCATGCCCGTCAGCCACATCTTCGTGACCTTCACCGGCTGCGGCGGCCCCGGCTCGGTGACGATCGCGATCCCCGCCTGCCGCAGCACCGGGAACTCGTGGCGCTTGCGGAAGCTCCACGAGTAGTAGCCGGCCGAGGCGAGCACCGCGAGCCCGGCGAACAGGAACAGGATCGGCAGCGGGTAGCCGGCGAGGTTCTGGAGGTACCTGTCCGGAGTCGGCTTGCCGACGTTGGTGGCGATGAACCAGGTGCCGACCGCGTACCCGAAGGCGGTGCCGGCCAGCACCCAGGCGACGAGCGTGAACGCGAACGTCGGCGAGGCGCCGGCGCGGCGGCGCTGGATCGACGTCCGGAGGTAGCGGCCGGACACCGCCTTGCGCAGCGTGCGCGCGATCAGGATCCCGGCGACCGCTGCCGCGCCCACGGCCAGCACGGGCGTCCAGTCCACGTCCGCGCGCCGGTGCACCTCCCGCCCCACGAGCACGGTGGCCGGCGCGACGCACAAGATCATCGCGAACACACCGAAGAGCCAGCTGACCCGACGCATCACGCCCCCAGAGCGGATCGGAGTTCCCCAGTCACTCTCCGGGCATCATAATGACGGGTCGCCCAACGCCTGCGTGGCTCCGGTTCGTGGTCCCGTGGACCGCCGGGTCCGGGCGTGATCGATAATCGTGCCCGTGGGACCGAGGATCCGAGCGTTCCGGCCCGGCGAGGAGCGGGCGCTCTACGAGATCTGCCTGCGCACGGGCGCGAGCGGCGAGGACGCGTCCACGATGTACCGCGACCCGAACCTGCTGGGCGAGATCTACGTGGGCCCCTACCTGCACCTCGCCCCGGCACTGGCCCTGGTGGGGGAGGACGAGGCCGGCGTCGCGGGCTACGTGCTCGGCGTGCCGGACACCCGTGCGTTCGAGCAGGCGTGCGAGCGCGAGTGGTGGCCCGCGATCCGGTCCCGCTACCCGCTGGGCGTGCACCCGCCGAACTCTCCGGACGACCGCCTGATCCGGATGATCCACGATCCGCCCGAGGCGAGCGCGGACGTCGTCGAGCGCTACCCGGCGCACCTGCACATCGACCTGCTGCCGCGCCTGCAGGGCCGCGGCTACGGCCGCCTGCTCCTGGAGGCCCTGTTCGACGGGCTGCGCGGGTTCGGCGCGCCGGCCGTCCACCTGGGCGTGGGCCTGGCGAACCAGCGGGCGATCGGGTTCTACGAGCGGATGGGCTTCACGGTCGTCCACCGCTACGCCGACTCCCAGGTCATGGCCCGGCCGCTCTGACTAGAGCCCCAGCTGCCGCGCCAGCGCCTCCGTGTGCTCGTCCGCGTCCCCGAACGCCAGCGCGCTCGCGATCGCGTGCCTGGTGTGGAAGTGCAGGTCGTGCTCGGCGGTGAAGCCGATCGCGCCGTGGATCTGGTGGCCGAGCGAGCACACGCGCTGGTACGCCTCGCTCACCCACGACTTCGCGACCGCCACCTCGACGGCCGCGTCCAGGCCGCGGGAGAGCCGCCAGATCGCCTCGTAGGCGATGAACCGCGAGCCCAGCACGTCGATGGCCATGTTCGCGCAGTGGTGCTGCACCGCCTGGAACGCGCCGATCGGCCGGCCGAACTGCTCCCGTTGCGTGGCATACGAAACGGACTCGTCCAGCACCGCCTGCGCCCCGCCCACCATCTCCGCGCACGTCGCCGCCGCGCCGTACGCGCGCACCAGCGACGGCGCGACGTGGACCGGTTCGCCCTGCCCGGCGAACCGGACCCGGTACTTCGGGTCCAGGCCGATCACGTCCTGGCGCACGATCTCGGCGGCCGACTCCACGACCGACACCGAGTCCCCGGCCGCCACGACGAACCCGTCCGCGGCCTCCGCGTACGGAACCAGCTCGGCCACACCGTCCACTGTGGACGCGAACGTGTACACCCGGCCCGCGGCGATCTCCGGTCGCAGCGACTCGACGGCCATGCCGCACACCAGCGACGCCGTGAACGGCGACGGCACCGCGAACCGGCCGAACTCCCCGGCCAGCAGGCACGCCTCGAGAAACCCCATCGACTCGTCGAAGGCGACGCCGGTCCAGCCGAGGTCGACGACCTCCTTCCACGTCGCCGTCGAGTAGCCGGCCGGGTCACCCGCGACGGCCCGGGCCGAGGCGCCCGCGTGCGCGGACAGGAACTCCCGCGCCGTGCGCTGGATCAGCTCCTGGTCCTCGGTGAGCGTCAGGTCCATCAGCGCGACACCGGCGGGATCTTGTCCGACCGCACCCACACGCCCGGCCGCTCCTCCCAGAACAGCTGCACCAGCACGCCGCCGGTCTGCTTCGGGTGGATGAACGTGTGCTTCCACGCCGCCCCGTCGGTCACGCCCTCCTCGTCGTCGAACGTGTTCATGCCGTGGTGCTCGCACGCGGCGAGCGCGGCGTCCCAGTCGGCGACCTGGAACGTGACGTGGTGTGCGGCGGCGCCGTTGCGGGAGAAGAACTTCTCGATGAAGGAGTCCTCGCCGCGCGGCATGATGACTTCCCAGCAGATGCTCGAGCCCGGCACGTTCAGCACCAGGTCGGCCATGTCCGGGTGCTCGTCGTCCGGCGTGCGCCACACCTGGACGAAGCCGGCGAGGTCGCCGTACCAGCGGGCGAGCTCGTCGCGGTCGAGGAACGCCTGGCAGATGTGGTCGAGCGCCACCACACCGAGCGTCGGACCGTCCACTGCGGACGGCTGGACCGCCGTCGGCGCGTCGTCGCCGGCCATCGCCAGCGTGCCCGGCCCCCGCATGCGGAACAGCACGCCCGGCCCGTGCTCCGGCGGCGACAGCGACGCCTCGGCCCACTTGCCCGCCTCGCCGTCGGTCAGCTTGATGCCTCGCGTCTCCAACTCCGCGATCGTCGCGTCGAGGTCGGGCACCTCGACGCCGACGTGGTGCAGGCCCGGCCGGCCGTTGTGCTCGTCCAGCCACCTCTGCAGCGGCGAGGACTCGTCGGTGGGGGAGAGCACCAGCCAGGCGTGCCCCCAGCTGCCCGGGATCTCCATCCGCACGCCGCGGGTGCCGGCGGCGGCGTTGTCCCAGCGGGAGACCGCGCGGAACCCGAACACCTTCGCCAGCAACGAGACCTGCGCGTCGAGGTCTGGCACCAGCTGGGCGACGTGGTCGATTCGATAGATACGCATGTCTGCCTCTCAGCTCGGGTGCGGCTCGATCCAGTCGTACTCGTTGTCCACGAGCTCCTTGACCAACCGGAGGTTGTAGCGGTTCATCGCGGCGATGCGCTCGGCGAGCTCGCCGACGCGCGCCTCGAACTCCGCCGCCGGGAACACGCTGTTGACCAGCCCGAACTCGAGTGCGCGGGCGGCGTCCAGGCGGACTCCGGTGAACAGCATCTCCTTGGCCCGCGCCTTGCCGACCCGCTTCGGCAGCCGCTTCACGCCGCCCCAGCCGGGTGCCGAGCCACCGAACGCGGGCTGGTCCGGGTCGGGTTCGCCGTTCATGAACTTCGGCTGGTACGGCGGGCGCGCCGACAGCGTGATCTCGACCAGGCCGAGCTTCGCGTCGTCGGCGGCGACGATGAAGTCCGCCGCGAGCGCGAGCTCCAGCCCGCCGCCGACCGCGTAGCCGTGCACCGCGGCGATCACCGGGACCGACGTCCGCTCGATGAGGGAGAAGGTCTTCTCGCCGAGCCTGCCCTGCTCGACGCGCTCCTTCGGGGTGAGGCCCTCGGACCACTTCACGTCCATGCCGGCGCAGAACGCCCGGTCGCCGGCTCCGCGCAGCACCGCGACGCACACGTCCTCGTCGTCGTCGATCTCGGTGAAGATCGCCCGCAGCTCGTGCATGGAGCCCGGCGTCAGCGCGTTCAGCTTGTCCGGGCGGTTCAGCGTGATCCAGGCGACCCGCTCTTTGATCTGCACGTCAAGGGTTTCGTATGCCATGTTCTCCATCTTCCGACAGGTTCACTTCCTGGGCAGGCCGAGGCCCCGGGTGGCGATCACGTTGCGCTGGATCTCCGTTGTGCCACCGAGGAAGGTGGCCGCGACCGCGTCGAGCCGCTGGTGGGTGAAGGCGGCGCCGAGCGGGGCCCCCTCGCGGCCCCACAGCTCGGCGTAGGGCCCGAACGCGTCCGCGCCGGTGCGCGCGATCCGGCCGGCGAGCTCGGCGCCGAACAGCTGGTTCACCGACGCCTCGTAGCCCGGCACCTCGCCGTTCGCCTGCTTGGACACCGTGTAGCGGGCGAGGTTGTAGAGGACCCGGACCTCGGCGTAGCGCCGGGCGATCTCGTGCCGCAGGCGGGCGCGGTCCGGGCGGATGTGGTCGCCGTTCTCCTTCACGTAGGTGACCAGTGTGGACAGCGCCTGCTCGAACTTGACCGTGGCGCCGATGCCGGCGCGCTCGAAGCTCAGCGCGTCCATGGCGACGTACCAGCCGCGGTTCTCCTCCCCGACCCGGTTCGCCACGGGGATCCGGGCATCCTCGAAGAAGACCTCGGCGAACGGCACGTCGCCGCGAATGTCGGTGATGGGGCGTACGGTCACGCCCGGTGTCGCCGTGTCCACGAGCAGGAACGTGATGCCCTTGTGCTTGGGCGCGTCCGAGCCGGCGCCGCCGTCGGTGCGCACGAGCACGAACAACCAGTCCGCCTGCACCCCGAGGGAGGTCCATACCTTCTGCCCGTTGACAACATAATGATCGCCGTCCCGCACCGCCTTCGTGCGCAGCGAGGCCAGGTCCGAGCCGGAGCCCGGCTCGGAGAAACCCTGCGCCCACGTCCGCTCGCCGCGCGCGATCGGCGGCAGGTGCTCGGCCTTCTGCTCGTCGGTGCCGTGCGCGAGCAACGTCGGGCCGAGCAGGAACGCGCCGATGCCGTTCACCGTCGGGACCCGCGCCCGCATCATCTCCTCCTGCAGGATGAACTCCCGCATGGCGGACAGGCCCGCGCCGCCGTACTCGGCCGGCCAGTGCGGGGTGATCCAGCCGCGCTCCGCGAGGGCGGCGGCCCACCGGTGCGCGCCCTCGCGGCGCACCGGATCGTCGCTGACCCGGTCGGCGGGCCAGTTGTAGCCCCACACGTCCTCCGGTTCGAGGCTGTGCTCCGCGACCGGGTCCGGCCGGTACTCGGCCGGGAACCTCTCGCTGATGAACGCGCGCACCTCCTCGCGGAACGCGGCTTCTGAGGGAGTGTCCTCCCAGTTCATGACCCTCCTATCCAGCGGCCTGCCGGGGCGGCGCCTGCGGTCCGGCCTCGCGGTCCCATGTGGACGGCGTGATGCCGTGCTGGCCCTCGGCGCGCAGCCGGTACTTGGCGACCTTGTCGGTCGGGGTGCGCGGCAGCGCGTCGAGGAACTCGACGTAGCGCGGCACCATGAACTTCGGCAGGCGCTCGGTGCAGAAGCCGATCAGCTCCTCCGGTTCCAGCGCCATGCCGGGCCGCAGCACGACGGCGAGCTTGACGTCCTCGTCCTCGAGCTCGGACGGCACGCCGATCGCCGCGCTCTCCAGGATCGCGGGGTGCATGTTGACCTCGCACTCGAGGTCGAAAGCGGAGATGTTCTCGCCGCGGCGGCGGATCGAGTCCTTCATGCGGTCCAGGAAGTAGAAGTAGCCGTCCTCGTCCTGCCAGACCTTGTCGCCGGTGTGGAACCACAGGTTGCGGAACGTCTCCGCGGTCGCCTCCGGCGTGCCGTAGTAGCCGCTGGTGATCACCCACGGCTGCTTGGGCCGCAGCACGAGCTCGCCCGGCTCGCCGGGCCCGACCTCGCGGTCGTGCTCGTCGACGACGGCGGCGTGGAAGCGTTCGGAGTGGACGGTGCCGCAGGAGCCGACCTTCCACTCGCCGTACGGGCTGCCGGTGGCGATGCCCGCCTCGGTCGAGGTGTACGTCTCTACCGAGCGCACCCCGAAGCGCTCGCGCAGCGGCTCGTCGAGCACGGACTTGCCCATGTAGAACATCTCGAGCGGGTGGTTCTTGTCGTCCGGCGTGGGGTCGCGGCCCATCAGGATCGGGATCATGGAGAAAACGCTCATCGCGACCTTGGCGTCGAAGTAGCGGACGTCGTCCCAGAAGCGGGAGGCGCTGAACCGCTCGACGACCGCGAGCGCGCCGCCACCGAGCAGGGCGGACATCATGCCGTCCCAGAGGCCGGCGGCGTGGAAGAGGGGGAGCGGGCAGTAGATCGTCTTGCCCCAGCGGTCGAGGTAGTTGAGGGAGTCGTAGGCGCAGGTCAGCGCGAGCGCGTGGGAGCACATGGCGCCCTTGGAGGGGCCGGTGGTGCCGGACGTGTACATGATCGCCTGCAGGTCGGCGAACATGATGCCGGCGCGGGGCTCGTCGTCGCCGTGGTCGCGCAGGCCGGCCAGCGAGACCGCCGGCTTGCCGAGCGGGACCGTGTGGTCGCCGCGCACCACGACCCGCCCGAGCCCGGGTAACCGCTCGGCGACCGGGGGGATGCGGTCTACATAGGACTCGTCGATGACGAGCGTGGTGGCGTCCGAGCTGAACAGCACGTGCCGCAGCAACTCGCCCCGGTGCGCGATGTTGACCGGTACCGCGACCGCCCCGATTCGCGCGAGCGCGAAGATCAGCGGGACGAAATCCGGGCAGTTGGGCAACATCACCGCGACGTGGTCGCCTTTGCCGACCCCGATGGCGATCAGCCCCTGAGCGAGCCGGTTGGCCTCGTCATGGACGTCGCCGTAGGTCAGCTCCCCGTCGCGGAACTTGAGGAACGGCTCGGTCCGGTGACTGTCCGCCCTGGACCGGAGTACGTCGCCGAGAACGAAACTCTCCAACGTCTCCTTGCGCATCACACCTCCGCTGGCGCCTCGGAGCACGCCAGGCGGGACGGCAGGGAGTGCACCGCCCTCGCGCTCACGAGGCTCGCACCGTGGCCTCCATCCGAACACGAATCGGACGGCCGCGCCACCCTCGGGTGATCTCCGCCTCGTAGCAGAAGAGTGATATCCGCAGCTCAGGGCGGCTTCCGGCACCCGAACACCAGCTAGGCGACGGATCCCGACATTCCGGCTCGCCGCATCCTCGCCTGTGGACAGCTCGCGATCTTCACCCGGTCGCCGGCGACACGTTGGTCCGGTCGCGCGGGGTCCCCCCGCTTTCCAGTCTAGAGAAGAACCCCGACGTTTCCGGGCCACGCGGTCACGGCCTGTGGACGGCCGCGCACGTCTGCGGAGCTGTCCACAGGACTCCCGACGTCCGCCGGTGCCCGTCGGTGCAGGCCCGTACGCTGAATTCCGGGGGCCGGAGGCCGCCCGTCAGCCCGCGCGGTGGCCCAGGGCCGCGACCGTCAGCCAGGTGTAGTCCACGAAGTCCGGGTCCGCGTACGCCGCGTACGCCGCCGACAGGTCCTCCGCCGTCACCACGCCGCGCGCCACGGCCGGCTCCTCGATCAACCGGTGCGTGGCCGTCAGCCACCGGGCCATCGGCGAGCCCCCGCGGGCCGGCACGACATGGGCCTCCGCGACGCAGTCCACCAAGCCCGCCTGCTCGAGCGGGAGCGGCAGCCGCCGTGCCCACTCCGGGTCCGTGCCCACCGACGCCGACATCATCTCTCCGAGCGCGGTCAGCGAGGCACGAACGGAAGGATGGCTCGAGAGCTCGGGCACCGGCGTCCCGCACTCGACGACCATCAGCCCGCCCGGCTTGAGCCACGACGCCATCCGCCGCAGCGTCGCGTCCCGGCCGGTGACGTGCTCCATGACGAACCGCGAGTGGATCAGGTCGAACTCGCCGGGCGGCTCGTCCACCGTCACGTCGTGGTACATCACGCGGATCCCCGTCGACGCCAGCGGCTCGAGGAAGTCCGTGCTCATGTCGGTCGCGGTCACGTTCGCCGGCCCGGCGCGCTCGGCCAGCATCCGCGCCACCGACCCGGCGCCCGCGCCCACCTCGAGGCACTGCCACCCCGGCTGCACGCCCACGCGCTCCAGCAGCCGCGCGGTCACCGGGTCGAACACCTCCTGCAGCAACGTCAACCGGTCGTGCTCGACCTGTGCCTTGGTGTCGACGTACGACGTCCAGCCCAGCGTGTCCGACATGGGCCCGGATCGTACGCGAACCGCACGGCGAGAGTGGTCCGACGAATCATGCCAGCCATCACGGATCATGAGAGGCCGGCGGTGAGATCGTCGACTTACATCCGATGACTTGCTGCATGGAGTTCCGGCCGGGAGTGCAGCGTGATCACTCGCCGGCTACCCGGGTGGTTCCGGGCCAACCGTCGCCGCCCGGCCTAGAGTGTTCGGAGGACGACGATGGGAGCTTTGCCTTGCGGCTCATGCGAGTGGGCGCCCCCGGCGCCGAGCGTCCGGTGGTGCTGGACGACCAGAACCAGGCCTTCGCGCTGAGCGCCGACATCGACGGGACGTTCCTCGCCGGCGACGGCATCGCGCGCACCCGGGCCGCGCTGGCCGCGGGCGAGCTTCAGGCGGTCGACATCGCCGGGGAGCGGGTCGGTCCGCCGATCGCCCGGCCCACCGCGGTCGTCTGCATCGGGATGAACTACGCGGCGCACGCGGCCGAGTCCGGCGGCCGGCCGCCCGACGCGCCGGTCGTGTTCTTCAAGCACCCCAACACAGTCGT
The DNA here is from genome assembly GCF_036555685.1 of Actinophytocola sp. Lineage (GTDB taxonomy): Bacteria > Actinomycetota > Actinomycetes > Mycobacteriales > Pseudonocardiaceae > Actinophytocola. The sequence continues at coordinate 14,161 of NZ_DATBKY010000299.1, forward strand.
CGGCCCGTTCGACGACGTGCTCGTGCCGCGCGGCGCGGTCAAGGTCGACTGGGAGGTCGAGCTCGGCGTCGTGATCGCCCGCCGCGCGCGCTACCTCGACTCGCCGGACGAGGCGCTGGACCACGTCGCCGGGTACGTGCTGTCCAACGACGTGTCCGAGCGTGACTTCCAGCTCGACCCGTCCGTCTCCGGTGGACAGTGGGGCAAGGGCAAGTGCGCGGAGACGTTCAACCCGCTCGGCCCGTGGCTGGTGCCGGCCGACGAGGTGGACCCGCAGGCACTCGGGCTGCGCTCGTTCGTCAACGGCGAGCCGCGCCAGGACTCGACCACCGCGGACATGGTCTTCGGCGTCGCGACGCTCGTGCACGACCTGTCGCAGTACATGGTCCTGGAGCCGGGTGACCTCGTGAACACCGGCACGCCGGAAGGCGTCGCGCTGTCGGGCCGGTTCCCGTACCTTTCGGTCGGCGACGTGATGGAGATCGAGATCGACGGCCTCGGCCGGCAGCGGTCGGCGCTCGCCAAGGCCTAGCGGGAAGGGGTGCGTTGACCACGCGGGTGGCGCTGATGGCCACGTGTCTGACCGACACGTTCTTCCCGGACACCGGGCGGGCGGTGGTCCGGTTGCTGGAGCGGCTGGACTGCACGGTCGAGTTCCCCGCGGAGCAGACGTGCTGCGGCCAGATGCATTACAACACCGGCTACCGCCGCCAGGCCGCGTCGCTCGCGCGCCGGACGGCGAAGGCGTTCGACGGCTACGACGCGGTGGTGGCGCCGTCCGGCTCGTGCGTCGGCATGGTCCGCGACCTCTACCCGGGCCTGCACCGCTCGACCACGTCGGTCTCCGCGCGCACCTACGAGCTCTCCGAGTTCCTCGTCGACGTGCTCGGCGTGACCGACGTCGGCGCGTACTTCCCGCACCGCGTCACCTACCACCCGACCTGCCACTCGCTGCGCATGCTCGGCGTGGGGGACAAGCCGCTGAAGCTGCTGCGCGCGGTGCGCGGCCTGGACCTGGTCGAGCTGCCCGGCGAGCGGCAGTGCTGCGGGTTCGGTGGGACGTTCGCGCTGAAGAACGCGGAGACCTCGACCGCGATGCTCGCCGACAAGATGCGCAACGTCCTCGACACGCGCGCCCAGGTGGTGACCGCGGGCGACAACTCCTGCCTCATGCACATCGGCGGCGGCCTGTCCCGCCTCAACACCGGCGTGCGAGCCCTGCACCTGGCAGAAATCCTGGCCAGCACGGAGGAAGAGCCATGGCGGTGAGGAGCTGGTGGAAGGTGACCGTCGCCCGACCGCACCCAAGGGGAACGGGACGCGACCCAGCCACAAGTACGCGCCCGACCGCAGCATACGAACGCGAGGCGACCAACACTTTGAAATCCGGGGAGGCGGAATAGCATGGGTCGCAACCCGGTGACCTGGCTGGGCAGCCCGACCTTCCCGGACGCCGCCCGCACCGCGCTCGCCGACACCCAGCTGCGCGGCAACCTCGCGCACGCCACCACGACCATCCGCACGAAACGTGCCGCCGCGGTCGCCGAGCTGCCCGACTGGGAGCGGCTGCGCCGCGCCGGCGAGGCGATCAAGGACGACGTGCTGTCGCATTTGGACGTCTACTTGACACGGCTGGAGAGGTCGGTCACCGCCCGGGGCGGACGCGTCCACTGGGCCCGGGACGCCGCGGAGGCCAACGAGATCGTGCTCCGCCTCGTCCGGGCCGCGGGCGCGCGCGAGGTCGTCAAGGTCAAGTCGATGGCCACCGCGGAGATCGGGCTGAACGAGGCCCTCGAGGCGGGCGGCGTCACCGCGATCGAGACCGACCTCGCGGAGCTGATCGTGCAGCTCGGCGACGACCGGCCGTCGCACATCCTCGTCCCCGCGATCCACCGCAACCGCTCGGAGATCCGCGACATCTTCCGCCGCACGATGCCGCACGCCCGCACGGTGTCCGACCGGCCGCCGGAGCTCACCGAGGCCGCGCGGCTGCACCTGCGCCGCAAGTTCCTCTCCGCCAAGGTCGGGATCTCCGGGGCGAACTTCGCGGTCGCCGACACCGGCTCGGTCGTGGTCGTCGAGTCCGAGGGCAACGGGCGGATGTGCCTGACGCTGCCCGAGACGCTGATCACCGTGATGGGCCTGGAGAAGGTCGTCCCGACCTGGCAGGACCTCGAGGTGTTCCTGCAGCTGCTGCCGCGCTCGTCGACGGCCGAGCGGATGAACCCGTACACGTCGATCTGGTCGGGCGTGACACCAGGCGACGGGCCGCAGACCTTCCACCTGGTGCTGGTGGACAACGGCCGCACGGCCACGCTCGCGGACCGCGTCGGCCGGCAGGCGCTGCGGTGCATCCGGTGCTCTGCGTGCCTGAACGTGTGCCCGGTCTACGAGCGGACCGGCGGCCAGACATACGGCTCGGTGTACCCGGGCCCGATCGGCGCGATCCTGACCCCGCAGCTGGGCGCCGGCTCGGGTGACGCGGAGACGGACGCGCTGCTGCGTTCGCTGCCGTTCGCGTCGTCGCTCTGCGGGGCGTGCTACGAGGTGTGCCCCGTGCGGATCGACATCCCGGAGGTGCTGGTGCACCTGCGGTCGAAGGTGGTGGCGGAGAAGGGGCCGTACACGCCGGAGGCGGTCGCGATGGCGGCGGCGTCCTGGGTGATGGGCTCGCCGCGCCGCTTCCACCTCGCGCAGCGCGCCGGGTCGTTGCTGCGGTTCGTCGCGCGGCGCGGGCGGATCAAGCGGCTGCCGTGGCCGGGTTCGAAGTGGACGGACTCGCGGGACGTGCCGGCACCGCCCGCGGAGTCGTTCTCGGCGTGGTGGCGGAGGACCCGTGGCTGACTCGCGCGACGTCGTCCTCGGCCGGATCCGCAAGGCGCTGGCGGACCGGCCGCACCCGCCGGAGGTGCGCCGCGACTACGAACGCGCCCGCGACGTCGGCGACGTGGTGCCGTTGTTCGCGTCGCGGGTGGCGGACTACCGCGCGGTGGTGCACCGGGTGCGCGACGCCGTGCTGCACGTGCGGATCGAGGAGTCGCTGCGCGGGCGGCAGGCCCGCAAGATGGTCGCGCCCGCGGACGTGCCGGGCTGGTGGCGGGTCGGGGAGGTCGTGTGGTCGCTCGACGGGCCCGGGCACGCGCTGTCCCGCGCGACGCTCGACCGGTCGGACGGCGTGCTGACCGGCTGCGCGGTCGCCATCGCCGAGACCGGCACGATCGTGCTCGACGCGGGGGAGGCGCAGGGCAGGCGCGCGCTGACCCTGCTGCCGGACTACCACCTGTGCGTGGTCCGCGAGTCCCAGATCGTCGGCACGGTGCCCGAGGCGCTGGCCCGGCTGAACCCGTCCCGGCCGCTGACCTTCATCAGCGGGCCCTCGGCGACCAGCGACATCGAGCTTGATCGGGTCGAGGGCGTGCACGGTCCCCGAAACCTGGAAGTGCTTGTCGTCGGTTAGTTAACATGTGCCCACTCGGCGTCGGGGCAGGGCGCACAGGGTGAGGGCGATGACCGTTTCGTACTACTCCGGAGACGCTGGGCTGGCGGAGTCGACCGAGCGCGTCTACCGGACGATCGTCGAGGGGGTTCGCGACCCGGACACGCTGGCCGACCGTCTCGGCGTCGACGTGACCGCGGCACTGGCGGAGCTGACCGAGCTCGGCCTCGTGCAGGTCGAGGCCGGCGTGCTGGAACCGCTGCCGCCGCGGCTGCCGCTGCAGGCGCTCGCGGACCGCTACGTGCGCGCGGCCGCCGCGGCGCGCGAGGCGTCGGAGGTGCTGGCCCAGCTGTGGGCGCGGCAGTCGTCGGCGCCGGACTACCTCGAGGTGCTCACCACGACGCCCCGCGTCATGGAGGAGACCACGCGCCTGCACGAGGAGTCGGAGAAGGAGGTCCTCGCGCTGTCGATCGGGCCGCGGGGCGACTCCGCGCCGCCGCCGAACCGGCAGCCCGGCGCGGCCGAGGCGCTGCGCCGGGGGGTCGCGTACCGGGTGGTGTACGGCGCGCAGATCCTGCGCCAGGTCGAGGTGATGGCGCTGGTGCAGGAGTCGGTCGACGCCGGCGAGTCCGCTCGGGTGTTCCCGAACGTGCCGTGCAACCTCCAGATCGCCGACGGCAAGCGGGCGGTGCTCACCGCGCCGATGCCCGGACCCGAGCGGCTGCATGGCCTGATGTTCTTCGAGGGCGGCTTTCTCGAGTCGCTGATCGGGGTCTTCGAGACGTACTGGACCCTGGGCGTGCCGATCGCCGCCGACCACGTCGGCGACGCCGGTCCGGCGGGCCCGAACGAGGACACCCGGCGGCTGCTGTCGATGCTCGGTGCGGGCCTGACCGACGCGTCGATCGCGCGCGAGCTCGGGGTGAGCGAGCGGACCGTCACGCGGCGGATCATGGCGCTGCAGGACGCGCTCGCCGCGCGCAGCCGGTTCCAGCTGGGAGTGCAGGCGGCCCGCCGCGGCTGGCTGTGACACCAGCCGCGACGGGACGTTGCCGCATCAGGCGGCCGGGGCGTTCTTCGCGTCCGGCTTGACCAGGTTGGGCAGCTTTTTCTCGAACTTGTCGAACAGGGTGATCGACGGCAGGATCGGGAACGGCGGCTGGGCCTTGGCGGCCTGGTCCGCGCCCCAGATCGAGGCCTTCAGGCGCTGGTTCGGCGTGCCGTGGTGGCCGTTGCTGTCGAACTGGCAGTCGCCGACCTCGAAGAAGGCCTGCTCCGCCTTGTGCAGCGCGGCGCCCTTCATGCCGAGGCCACGCTTGTGCGCGATGAAGTACGTGCCGAACGAGTCCGCCATCAGCTCGGTGCGCCGGGTGGCCTCCGGGCCGGTCAGCGGGCTGTCGAAGAAGCCCTGCTCGTACTGGACGTGGTGGCCCATCTCGTGCCCGATGACGCCCTTGGCGGCGTCGGTGCCCAGGCTCAGGGCGTCGAGCGCGTTGCCCAGACCTTCGCCCCAGACCATCTTGTCGGGCAGGCCGGCGAAGACCGGGTCGGTCTCGCCCTCGGCGGTGAACGCGAACGCGTTGAGCGTGAAGATCGGGTTGCGCCCGCCGTCCAGCTGCGGCGACTCGTTGAGCACGTCCTGGACGAGGGTCGCGGTCTCGTCGGCCTCGGCCTCGTCGACCCCGAAGAGCACACCGATGATGCGGGCGACGCGGGCGTGGTCGGTGAGCATGTCGTTCTGCATGGCGAGTGTCTGCACGTCGAACAGGTTGACGTCCCAGAACTTCTGCGAGCCCTTGACGGCCTGGTTGATCGGGGACTTGTAGCCGGTCGGCAGACCGTAGTCCTCGGTGTCCTTCGGCTTGCCGAAGATGATCGCGTCGTAGGTCGGGTAGTCGAGCACGCCCAGGATGATGAGGATGAACAGGGTGCCGATGTCGACCTGGTCGATCAGCGAGTTGGCGTAGTTCGAGAACGCGGTGTCCTGGCACTCGTACTGCGTCGGGTCGATCACGCCGGCGACGGCCCGCTCGGCGTCCGACTGCGGGACGCCGACCTTCGCCTGGAAGCGCGCGAGCCGGCTCTGCCAGTCGGCGGGGAGGTGCGCGGTGATCGCGTCGAGCCGGGCCTGGTCGGCGGCGTCGAGGCGATGGTTGGCGAGGTGCAGGGGCGCGACGAAGCCGTCGGCCGTGGAGAGTGGGGTGGTCGCCGGCGCCGCGGCGGCCTGCCCCGGCACCAAGGCGACGGTGAGCGCGGCCACGGCCGCGACCACTAGCGGGATTCTCGGTCTCATAACGTGCCCTTCGTCATACGGCGTGCTGATACGGACGCCTGCCCGCCAAGTATTTGCGGTGATGGGAGAGGGGTGAAGCGGTCAAGGGTGGCCGAACTACGCCATGGCGGACATCCGACATCTCCTTTGTGGCCGCCCTTCGTGGCAGGCCCCGCCCAAGATCGTCTGGGCTCGACATGGTCTGCTCCGGAACGGTCCGCTCGTAGATCGTCTTGCCGGGGATGGTCTGTTTCGAATTGGTGGCGATGACGCGCTACGGATGGTCGGCCGCGGGACGGTCCGCTGTGGGATCGTCTGCCGGTAGACCGTCTGCCACGAGATCGTCTGTTTCGAGATCGCTTGTTTCGAGATCGTCTGCTTCCGGGTGAGTTGGTTCTAGACGATCCGCTTCTAGACGGTCTGCTTGGAGACGGTCTGCTTGGAGACGATCTGCTTCTAGACGATCTGCTGAGAGATGATCGGCTTCGGGATCGGTCGCTCCGAGATGATCGGCTCTGCGGCCGGTCACTTCGGGCCGGTCACTTCGGGCCGGTCGGCTTCGGGATCAGCCGGTTCGGGATCAGTTTGATCTGGATTGTCTGCTTCGGGACTATCCCGTTGCGGATCGGTTGGTTCGGGATCGTCTGTCTTGGGATCACTCGGCGTGGAAGGGCGTGAGCCGACGGGTCGGGTGGATCAGCAGCGGAGACTGATCGGATCAATCGAGGGGCCGCGCACCTCGGGCTCTGGATTCTGGCGGTCCGATCAGGTATACATCGGATGTCTGTTCCGGGGCTCGGGAAGGGGGACACGTGGCGCGCATCGTCGGGCTCGAGGTGTTGGACATCCGCTTCCCCACCTCTCGGGAGCTAGACGGCTCCGACGCCATGAACCCCGACCCGGACTACTCCGCCGCCTACGTCGTCCTCCGCGCCGACGACGGGCCCGACGGCTACGGGTTCGCCTTCACCATCGGCCGCGGCAACGACGTCCAGGCCGCCGCCATCCGGGCGCTGGCCGACCGAGTCGTCGGGCGTGCGACGCCAGAGACGGCCGACGAGCTCGGCAGGCTCTCGCGGGACCTCGTCGGCGACTCGCAGCTGCGCTGGCTCGGGCCGGAGAAGGGCGTCGCCCACATGGCGATCGGCGCCGTGGTCAACGCGGCCTGGGATCTCGCCAGCCGGCGCGCCGGGCGTCCACTGTGGAGGTTTCTCGCGGGCATGACGCCGGAGGAGATAGTCGGGCTCGTGGACTTCCGGTACCTCACCGACGCGCTCACCGAGGACGACGCCCTCGCGATCCTCCGCGCGGCCGAGGCCGGCCGAGCCGACCGCGAGCAGCACCTGAGCAGAGCCGGCTACCGCGCCTACAGCACCAGCGCCGGCTGGCTCGGCTACTCCGACGAGAAACTCGTCCGCCTCGCCAAGCAGGCCGTCGCCGACGGGTTCGACATGATCAAGCTCAAGGTCGGCGGCAACCTGGCCGACGACACGCGGCGCATGCGCCTCGCGCGCGAGGCGGTGGGCCCCGACATAAGGATCGCCGTCGACGCGAACCAGCGGTGGGACGTCGGACCGGCCATCGAGTGGATGCGCGCCCTCGAGAAGTTCGATCCCTACTGGATCGAGGAGCCGACCTCGCCCGACGACGTCCTCGGGCACAAGACCGTGGCCGACGCCATCGCGCCGATCAGGGTCGCAACCGGCGAGCACGTCCAGAACCGTGTCGTCTTCAAGCAGCTGCTCCAGGCGCGCGCGATACAGGTGCTGCAGCTGGACGCCGCACGCGTGGGCGGGGTCAACGAGAACATCGCGATCCTCCTGCTCGCGGCCAAGTTCGGCGTCCCCGTCTGCCCGCACGCCGGCGGCGTCGGCCTCTGCGAGCTCGTCCGGCACCTCTCGATGTTCGACTACGTCGCCGTGTCCGGCACCGACGAGGATCGCGCCATCGAGTGGGTCGACCACCTCCACGAGCACTTCACCGACCCCGCCGTGGTCCGCGGCGGCCGCTACCAGGCCCCCGACCAGCCGGGCTTCTCCGCCCGCATCCGTGATGAGAGCCTGGAGCGGTACGCCTACCCCGACGGTCCGGAGTGGAGGAACGCATGACCGAATTCGACGGCCTGCGCGCGATCGTGACCGGCGGCGCGTCCGGCATCGGCCTCGCCACCGCCACCCTTCTCGCCGAGCGGGGAGCGACCGTGTCCGTGTTCGACCTCAAGCCCGACGTCCCCGCGCCCCTCACCGGCTACCGCGCCGACGTGTCCGACGACAGCGAGGTCAGGAGCGCGGTCGAGAAGGCCGCGGCGGCGATGAGCGGCATCGACATCCTCGTCAACAACGCCGGCATCGGCGCCCAGGGCGACGTCACCGCCAACGACGACGAGGAATGGCATCGCGTCCTCGACGTGAACGTCGTCGGCATGGCCCGGACGACCCGCGCCGCCCTGCCGTACCTGCGGGACTCGACGAGCGCGGCCGTCGTCAACACCTGCTCGATCGCCGCCTGGCAGGGCCTGCCGAACCGCGCGCTCTACTCCGCCAGCAAGGGCGCCGTCTTCGGCCTGACCCTCGCCATGGCCACCGACCACCTCGACGACGGCATCCGCGTCAACTGCGTCTGCCCCGGCACCGCGGACACGCCGTGGGTCGGCCGGCTCCTGCAGGCCGCCGACGATCCGGAGGCCGAACGCAGGGCGCTGGAAGGCCGCCAGCCCATGGGCCGCCTCGTCACCGCCGAGGAGGTCGCCCAGGCGATCGCCTACCTGGCGAGCCCCTCGTCCTCGTCGACCACCGGCACCGCGCTCGCGGTCGACGGCGGCATGTACGGCCTGCGCCCGCGCCCCAAGTAGGCACGCCGTGCGGTCACGAGGCGGACCCCAGCGTCTTGCGCAGCCACTGCTCGACCCCCGCCACGTGCACGGTCGCCCACGACCGCGCCAGCTCCGGCTCGTGCGCCGCGATCGCCTCGTAGATCGCCCGGTGCTGCTCGCGCGTCTTCGCGACCGCGCCCTCCTGGGTCAGCCCGCGCCAGATCCGCGCCCGGGTAGTCGGCCCGGACAGGCTGTCGATCAGCGAGCACAGCACCGAGTTGCCCGACCCGAGGGCGATCCGCCGGTGGAACTCCAGGTCGTTGGCCACCAGCGCCTCGACGGTCGGCGACTCGTCCAGTCCTTCGAGGAGCGTCGCGAGCTCCGCGATGTCCGCCTCGGTCATCCGCTGCGCCGCCAATGCCGTCGCCGCCGGTTCGAGGATCCGGCGCACCGCCAGGAACTCGAGCACCGTGTCGTCGCGGTGGAAGTCGACCACGAACGTCATCGCGTCCAGCAGCAGCTTCGGCTCCAGGCTGGTGACGTACGTGCCGTCGCCCTGCCGCACATCGAGCACCCTGATCAGGCACAACGCCTTCACGGCCTCGCGCAGCGAGCTGCGCGACAGTCCCAGCCGGGACGCCAGGTCGGCCTCCTTCGGCAGCCGGTCGCCGGGCGCCAGCTCGCCGGAGATGATCATGCCCTTGATCTTGTCGATCGCTTCGTCGGTGACCGGCATGGCACGACCCTTCAACGCAGACCTCGGATGTTTCTCCCGTCAGAGTGCCACGAATGGAGGCCCGATGCGTGTTGCCCTGCACACCCGGCTCAAGCCGGGCAAGGAGACCGACTACGAGCGCGTCCATGCGGTGATCCCGGACGAGCTGGACATCGCACTGCGCGCGGCGGGCGTTTCGTCGTGGCGGATCTGGCGCGACGGGCTGGACCTGTTCCACGTCGTCGAGGTCGCCGACTACGCGGCCATGCGCCACGCGCTGCGCGACCACCCCGCCAACGTGCCGTGGCAGGCGAGGATGGCCGAGCTGCTCGACGTCGAGGACGACTACTCCGGTGACGACACCGGCCTCGAGCTCGTCTGGGAGCTGCCGTGAAGCTCGGCCTCGGCGGCGCGCAGCTCGGCAACCTATACCACGCGATGTCCGACGAGAACGCGCGCGCGATCGTCGACACCGCGTGGGACCGCGGCATCCGCTACTTCGACACCGCCCCGCACTACGGCCTCGGCCTGTCCGAACGCCGGCTCGGTGCCGCGCTCGCCGCCCGGCCACGGGACGAGTACGCGATCTCCACGAAGGTCGGCCGGCTGCTCGTCGACAACCCCGGCGGCGCGGGGGAGCGCGACACCGAGGGCTTCGACGTGCCGCGCACGATTGTGCGCAGGCGTGACTACAGCCGCGACGGCGTGCTTCGGTCGCTCGAGGCCAGCCTCGGGCGGCTCGGCCTGGACCGGGTCGACCTCGCGTTCGTGCACGACCCGGAGGACTACGTCGACGCGGCGCTCGCCGGCGCGCTGCCCGCGCTCGCCGAGCTGCGTGACCAGGGTGTGCTGCGCGGCATCGGGCTCGGCATGAACTTCGACGCCGTGCTCGCCGAGCTCGTCCGCCGCGCCGACGTGGACACCGTGATGATCGCGGGCCGGTACACGCTGCTCGAGCAGCCGGCGCTCGACACCCTGCTGCCGCTGTGCGAGGAGCGTGGCGTGCGCGTGCTGGCCGCCGGGGTGTTCAACTCCGGCCTGCTCGCCACGCACCAGCCCGGCGACAAGTACAACTACGCGGACGCGCCCGCCGAGCTGGTGGCCCGCGCCCGGCGGATCGCGGCGGTCTGCGAGCGGCACGGCGTCGAGCTGCCGCACGCGGCGATCGCGCTACCCGCGGCGCACCCGGCCGTGGACGGCGTCGTGCTGGGGGCCGGCTCGCCGGGGCAGGTGAACGCGAACGTCGACCGCGCGGCGGTCCCGGTGCCGTCGGCGCTGTGGCCGGATCTCGTCGCCGAGGGCCTGCTGCGCGCGGACGCCCCGCTGCCGAAGGAGTTCGCATGATCGACGCGCACCACCACCTCTGGGACCCGGGCCGGCGGGAGTACCCGTGGCTGGCCGGCGCGGCGCTGGACCCGATCCGCCATCCGTACACAGTGGACGACCTGCGCCAGGTGTCCGGCGCGGACGCCACCGTGCTCGTCCAGACCGTGTCCTCGGCGGCGGAGACGGACGAGTTCCTGGCGACGGCCGCGGCGAGCGGCGGGTTCGTCGTGGGCGTCGTCGGCTGGGTGGACCTGACCGCGCCGGACGTCGCCGACCGGCTGGCCGCGCTCCCGCACCGCGACCTGCTCGCCGGCATCCGCCACCAGGTCGAGAACGAGCCGGACCCGGACTGGCTCCTGCGCCCGGACGTCCTGCGCGGCCTGCGGGCGGTGGCCGCCGCCGACCTCAGCTACGACTTGCTCGTCAGCCCGGCCCAGTACGCGTCGGCCGCCGAAGTCGCGGACCGGTTGCCCGACGCGCGCCTGGTCCTCGACCACGCGGGCAAGCCGCCGATCGCGTCCGGCGCGCTCATCGCGTGGGCCACCGCGATCGGCGCGATCGCCCGGCGCCCCAACGTGTTCTGCAAGCTGTCCGGCCTGGTCACCGAGGCGGACTGGACGTCGTGGCAGGTCGGCGACCTGGCCCCGTACGCCGAGCACGTGCTGGAGGTGTTCGGCCCGGACCGCGTCCTGTTCGGCTCCGACTGGCCGGTGTGCGAGCTGGCCGCCACCTACGCACAGGTCACCGAGACCGCCCGCGCCCTGACCGAGGCCCTGTCCGGCGCCGAGCGGCGGGAGGTCTTCGAGGGCACCGCGCGGCGCGCGTACCGGTTGTCCTAGCCGACCGTGCCGGAGTAGGCCACGCCGGCGCTGTCGACGCAGGTGCACGGCGAGCCGATGGGGGCCGCGGCGGCCAGCGGGCACGGCCCGGCGGTCGCGTAGCAGGTGGTGCCGTCCGAGGGTGGGGTCGGCTCGTCGCTGCCGTTCAGGAAGTAGAGAAGGGCGCCCACGGCGGCGGCCAGCACGACCAGCACGCCGACGATCGCGCCGGCGGCCGACCTGCGGGACGGGCGTGGTTGCGCGGGTGGGTAGGGCCCCCGCGGCGGCGGCCCGGCCGGAACGTACGGCACCGAAGGCCCGGACGGCCCGCGCGGCGGCGATACCGGGGGCGCGGATGCGGATGGTGCGGTGGAACCGCGGGGCGGCGATGCCGGGGGCGTCGGTGCGGATTGTGCGGCGGACCCGGGCGACGCCGGAGGCGCGGAAGGAACTGGCGTCGACGCGTGGGGCGGCGTGCCGAACGGTGCGGCGAACTGCGCGGCCGGCGTGCCCACGGGTGGCGAGGGCGGCGGCGCCGGCGTGGCCGGCGCGCCGGAGATGTTGCCCGCGATCCGGCGGCCCAGCTCGTACTGGATCGCCCGGCGCTCGGCCATCGGCAGGTCCGGCCGGCGCAGCAGGTCCTCCAGCGCGGCGGAGTCCACCGTCTCGAAGCGGGGCTCGACACGCGGCTCGAAGCGGGGCTCGGTCATGACGCGGTCACCTCCATGCCGAGCAGCCTGCTCACCCGCGTCGGGGTCAGCGGGGCGAGCCGGAAGCCGGCGAGCGTGTTGACGGTCCCCTGGATGGACCGGTCGTTCTGCTTGAGGAACCGCAGCAGCGCGAACAGCTGGAGCGTCATGATCTGGATCCGCGCGTTCTCGCGGATCACCTCGAGCGTGGGGAGCCGGCGGCGCACGTCGGCGACCGTTCGCTCCATTGTGGCCACGTCGCCGAGGTACTCGTCCCACTCGCGCTCGAGCTCGTTGATCGCGTGGTCGCGGTTGCGGATGTCCTCGATTGTGTCGGCGCGCACGGACTCGTCGATGGCGGTGTCGGACTCCAGCCGCGCCAGCAGCGCCCGCTGCGTGTCCCGCGCGACCCGCAGCCGCTCGATGGCCTCGTCGTGCAGCGGCGCCAGGTCGTTGTCCAGCGCGAACGCCCGCACGTACCCGATGACGAAGTCGGACAGCTCGTAGATCAGCACGGCGTTGCCGAACATCATGGCGGACAGCCGTTCCGGCGACTCCTCGATCTCGATGCGCGCCAGGATGCTGCGGTTGAGCTCGCCGAGGAACTCGACGGTGAGCCGCAGCGACTCGTACGAGCCGTGCAGCGACTTCTCCGCGCGCACCAGGCGCACCGCGCGGTTGCGCTCGGCCAGACCGGTCGGCAGCTCGGTCACCGCGTGCTCGACGCCGCGGTAGCGGCTGTCCTCCATCTGCATCGCGATCGACTCGATGACCTGCCGGATGCGCACGTGCAGCTGCGCGAGCCGCGCCCGCTCGGCGGCCGGGATGTCCCGCTGGCCGCCGACGGTCGCGGTGAGCAGGTCGATGTCCTCGACGCTGTAGCGCGTCCGGATCGCCTGCACCTGCCCGACGTGCGCCTCCAGCGCCTCGCCGATCGCGCACAGGCCGGTGAACTTCATCAGCTGCTCGACCGGATCCACCTGCGTGACCTGGTAGCCCTGCGGATCCTCGGCCCACTCGATGAGCTGGCGTGCGACCTGGTGCAGCTCCGGGTCCTGCTCGCCGCCCGCCTCGCGCAGGGTGGCGGCGAGCGCGAGCTGGTGCTGCTTGGACGCGGGGTCGGCGCGCAGCCGCTCGATCCTGGTGGCGACCGTCGTGCCGTAGCGGTCGCCGACCTGGCCGACGAGCAGCTTGTAGCCGTCCGTCACCGCGTTGCTGGTGGCCTCCTCGACGCCGCGGAGCAGGCCGCTGACCAGCGCGACCACGAACATACTGACCGGATCGAACATGGCGTGACTCCCAGGTCGTCCCCAGGTACACCCCTAGAGTCGTGCCGGATGTCCGATGCGTGACGCGATCCGCGCAGGTTCTCGATCTAGACGCCCCAGCCGGCCGCCGCGCGCATGAACTCGATCCAGGTGTTCTGGTTCGTCGCGTTCGGCGTCGCGGACAGGATCGCGATCTTGCCGGCGCCGCCGATCTGCTTGGCGATCAGCTTTACCTGCGAGCGGCCGATCTCCTCAGAGCTCGCCTGGTTGATGAACACGTCGCGGGCGTCCTCGGCCGCGTCGGAGTCCAGCGTCACCACGGCGATGTCCTTGCTCATCCTCGCCGCGGCGCACCTCGAACGACACGTCGTGGAACACGCCGGTGCGGCTCAGCCCGTCGACTACCAGCGCCTCGTCGCCCGGCTCGTCCTCGCGGTCCGGGTACAGCACGTCTACCGCCCGGCCGACCATGCTGCGCACCAGGCCGTTCCGGTCGATGTCGGCCATCGCTGCGGTGGTGACGAGCGCGCCGTCGCGCAGCACCGTCACCCGCTCGCACAGCTCCTCCAGCTCCCCGAGCCGGTGGGAGATGAACAGCAGCGCGGCACCGCCCTCGGCGAGCCTGCGCGCCACCCGGAACAGCCGCTCGGCCTCCACAGTGGACAGCGCGGCGGTGGGCTCGTCCATCACGATGATCCGCGCGTCGGCGGCGAGCGCCTTGGTGATCTCGATGATCTGCTGGTCGTCGATGGAGAGCCCACGCGTCACGCGGTCCGGGTCGATCGGCACGCCGAGCGCCTCGAACAGCTCCGCGGTCCGGCGGCGCATCGCGGCGCGGTCGATGCGCCGGCCGGACCGCAGGGGCTGCCTGCCCATGAACACGTTCTCCGCCACGGTGAGGTCGGGGAACCGGGCCGGCTCCTGGTGGATCACGGCGATCCCGTGCTGCTGTGCGTCCCGCGGCCCGGTGAACCGGTGCGGCTCGCCGTCGAGCAGCAGCTCGCCGCGTCCGGCTGGTGCTCGCCGCCGATGATGCGGACCTCTGCGGACTTGCCGGCGCCGTTCTCGCCCGCGAGGGCGTGCACCTCGCCGGCGTGCAGCTCGACCGATACGCCGCGAAGCGCCCGCACGGCGTCGAACGACTTGTGCACGTCGCGGAGCACGGGTAGCGCTGTCACGGCTCCTCTGTCCGTCACTGTGAAACGTTTCACAAGCGTTGTCAGGAAAGGTAGTCGAGTTTCGAGCAGACAGTCAGACCTGCCGCTTGGGACGTTTCATTTCTGTTGTCCCGCCTAGACTTCCGCCGGTGAGCCATCCTCTCGGGGCCGCAGTGACACTCGACGAGCTCGTCACCGACCCGCACCCGGCCCTCGCGCGGCTGCGCGCGGCCGCGCCGGTGTCGTGGCTGCCCGTGCTGGGCGGCTGGCTCGTCACCCGGCACGACCTGGCGCTGCGGGTGATGCGCGACGCGGAGACGTTCACGGTGGACGATCCGCGCTTCTCGACCGCCCGTGTGGTGGGCCCGTCGATGCTGTCGCTGGACGGCGCGGCGCACGCGCGGCACCGCGACCCGTTCGTGCCGCCGTTCCGGCCGGCGCCGGTGCGCGAGCGGTTCGCGGACTTCGTCGCGTCGTACGCGGCGTCGCTGGTGTCGGGCTTCGCCGCGGACGGTGTGGTGGAGCTGCGCTCGCGGTTCGCGGGCCCGCTCGCGGTCGCCGTGGTGGCCGACGCGCTGGGCCTCGCCGGGGCGGCCGCGGCGACCGTGCTGTCGTGGTACGAGGCGATCGTGGAGTCGGTGTCGACGGTGACCGCGGGCGGCCCGCCGACGCCGGCGGGCTCGTCGGCGGTCGGCTCCCTGCGGTCGGCGGTGTCCCGGACGCTGGCGTCGGGCGACGCCCACTCGGTGCTCGCCGCGGCCGCGCACGGGCTGACCGAGGACGAGGTCGTGTCGAACGCGGCGGTGCTACTGTTCGGCGGCATCGACACCACCGCCGGCATGATCACGAACCTGGTGCGGCACCTCTTGCTGGCGGGTCTCGACGCGGGGGCGCTGCCGAACGCGATCGAGGAGTCGATGCGCCTGGAGCCGGCCGCCGCGGTGGTCGACCGCTACGCGACGCACGACGTGTCGCTGGGCGGCGCCGAGATCGGGGCGGGCGACCTCGTCACCGTGTCGATCGCGGGCGCTAACCGCGACCCGGCTGTCTTCGCGGACCCGGACCGCTTCGACGTCGAGCGCGCGAACGTCCGCCAGCACCTGGCGTTCGCGCAGGGCCCGCACTTCTGCCTCGGTGCCCGCCTGGCCCGCACGGAGGCGGAGCTCGGGACACGCGAGTTGTTCGCCCGGCTGCCGGACCTGCGCCTGGCGCCGGGACGTCCGCACGAGCCGCGCGGCCTGGTCTTCCGCAAGCCGCCCGAGCTGTACGTGCGCTGGGACTAGGCCGCGTGCCGCATGGCCGCGCGGAAGAGGACCTGCTGGTTTCCCTCCACCCACGCGAGATCCTGCGTGATCGCCCGGATCCGCCAACCCGTGGACAGGCGCACGAGCCGGATGTCGTACGTGCCGCCGACCGTCCACAGTGGAGATCCGTGCGGGTTCGCCAGGCGGTGCACGCCGACCACGTTCGCGGTCGTGCGCGCCTCGTCGCCCTCGACGTCGACGAGGACGTTCGTGATCAGGTGCTGGGTCGCCTCGAGCCCGTCCATCGTGCGCCGCCAGGAACCCTGCGCCGACGTGCTCAGCAGCTGGTCGACCGGGCCTTCCTGCGGTTCGCCGCCCCACAGTGCGGTGTAGTCCGTGCGGACCCGGTCGGTGAACAGCGCGCGCAGCCCGGCCCAGTCGCGGCGGTCCAGACACCATCCCATCCGCACGACGGTGTCGGTGATCTCCGCTCGGTCGAGCAGCGCGCGCACGTCCATGCGCGCAGGATGCGCGGTCGCGAGCAACGGGCGCTCGAGACCCGGTCAGCCTTCCGCCGGTGTTTCGGCCACCATGGTGAACGTGAACAGCCCGCTGCTTCCCGAACTGGTCGCCGGCAGTGACCGGACCGCGCTGCGCTTCGCCGCCGCGGAGCTGACCTACCGTGACCTCAACCGGCTCGCGAGTCACCTCGCGGACCGGTTGCGCGGCCGTGCACGCGTCGCCGTCTGGGCCACGCCGACGATGGAGACGTGTGTCGCGGTGGTCGCCGCGCTGGTCGCCGGCGTGCCGGTGGTGCCGGTGAACCCGAAGATCGGGGAGCGCGAGCTGACCCACGTCGTCGCCGACAGCGAGCCGGACGTCGTGCTCTCGGCGCCCAACGTCGAGCTGCCCGGCCCGCTCGCTTCGCTCGCCCGGCTGCCGGTCCAGGTCTCCCCCGCCGACGTGGTGGCCACGCCGACCGCGGCCGAGCCGGACGGCGAGACGCCCGCGTTCGTCGTGTACACCTCCGGCACCACCGGCCCGCCGAAGGGCGTGGTGCTGCCCCGCCGCGCGCTCGCCGCCAACCTCGACGCGCTCGCCGAGGCGTGGGGGTGGACCGCGGACGACGTGCTCGTGCACGGGCTGCCGCTGTTCCACGTGCACGGGCTCATCCTCGGCGTCGTCGGACCGCTGCGCCGCGGCGGTTCGCTGCACCACCTGGGCCGGTTCTCCTCCTCGGGGGTGGGCACGGAGCTGGCCCGGGAGGCGACGATGCTGTTCGGCGTCCCGACCATGTACCACCGGCTCGTGGCGGACTGCGCGGACGACCCGGCGCTGGCCGCCGCCGTCGGCCGCGCGCGGCTGCTCGTGTCCGGGTCGGCGGCGTTGCCGGCCACCGACCACGCGCGGCTCGCGGAGCTGACCGGCCAGCGCGTGGTCGAGCGGTACGGGATGACCGAGACGCTCATGAACTGCAGCGTCCGCGCCGACGGCGACCGCCGCCCCGGTACGGTCGGCCTGCCGCTGCCGGGCGTCGACCTGCGGCTCGTCGACGACTCCGGGACGCCGGTCGGCGCGCTGGACGGCGAGACGGTGGGCGAGATCGAGGTGCGCGGGCCGAACCTCTTCCTCGGCTACCTCAACCGGCCGGACGCCACCGCGGAGGTCATGCGCGACGGCTGGTTCCGCACCGGCGACATGGCCGTGCGCGATCCGGACGGCTACGTCCGCATCGTCGGCCGGCGCGCCACCGACCTGATCAAGAGCGGCGGCTACAAGATCGGCGCCGGCGAGATCGAGAACGTGCTGCTCGAGCATCCGGGGGTCGCCGAGGTCGCCGTCACCGGCGAGCCGGACGCCGACCTGGGGGAGCGGATCGTGGCATGGGTCGTGCCCGCCGGGCCGGCACCGTCGGCCGAGGACCTGGCCGACCACGTGGCCCGGCTGCTCGCGCCGCACAAGCGTCCCCGCGTGGTGCGGTTCCGGGAGTCCTTGCCGCGCAACGAGATGGGCAAGGTGCTGAAGCGGGCGCTGGATGGCTGAGGGCGCCCGCGCGGTGCTCGCCTCTGTCGCGGGCGACTTTCTCGAGTTCGAGGCGGAGGGCTCGCCGTACGGTCCGGACGGCCCGCTGTCGTGGCCCGGCTACGGCGTCGCCCGCAAGGACGCGGAGGCCCGGTCGGGCCTGACCGAGTCCGTGGTGTGCGGGCAGGGCACGGTCGGCGGCGTGGCCGCGGTGCTCGTCGCGTTCGACTTCCGCTTCCTCGGCGGCTCGGTCGGCTCGGCCACGGGCGCGCGGATCGCGGACGCGTTCGCCCGGGCCCGGGCGGGCGGCCTGCCCGTGGTGTCGCTGATCGCGACCGGCGGGACGCGGATGCAGGAGGGCATGCTCTCGCTGCGCCAGCTGCAGGTCATCGTGGGTGAGGCGGTGCGGACGCCCACGCCGCACGTGGCGGTGCTGCGCGACCCGGCCACGGGCGGCGTGTGGGCGTCGCTCGGCGCGGGCGCGGACGTGGTGCTGGCGTTTCGCGGGGCGCAGGTCGGCTTCGCCGGTCGCCGGGTCCGGCCGGCCGCCGACGATCCCGCGTACACGGCGGAGGGCCAGCACGCGGCGGGGAACGTGGACGAGCTAGTCACCGACCTGCGCGCGCAGCTGGGTGCCTGGCTCGCGCTGTTGTCCGGCGGGTCCGCGGCTCCGGCTCCGGTACCTCGGGCGCTGGGTGCGCTGACGCCGGCGCCGACGGGCTGGGCGGCGGTGACGCGTGCCCGTTCGGCAGCGCGGCCGCGGGCGGTGGCGTACCTGGACGACTACTTCGCGACCCGCCGCTCGGTCCGCGGCGACCGGGCCGGCGGCGTCGACGAGGGGATGCTGTGTGGCGTCGGCCGGCACGAGGGCCGGTCGGTCGCGTACGCGGCGCAGACCGGAACGGCGAACACGCCGGCGGGCTACCGGGCCGCGAGCCGGCTCGTGCGCCTGGCCGACCGGCTGGGCTTGCCGGTGCTGACGCTGGTCGACACACCGGGCGCCGCCGCGGGCCCGGCGGCGGAGCGGGCGGGCGCGGCCCCGGCGATCGCGGACCTCTTCGCGACGATCGCGACCGCGCGAGTCCCGGTGACGACGCTGGTGATCGGCGAGGGCGGGTCGGGTGGGGCGCTGGCCCTGTGCTCACCGGACCGGCTGTGGATAGCCCCGGACGCGTACTTCTCGGTGATCGCGCCGGAACTGGCGGCGGCGATCCTGAAGCGCGACCCGGCGGAGGTGCCCGAGTTGGCGGACCGGCTCAAGCTCCGCCCGGAGGAACTCCTGGAGCTGGGCGTCGTACAGGGCATCGCGTCGCGCTGACCCGATAGCCGCAGCCGGTTCGGCGCCCGCTGCGCGGCGGGCGCGGCCAAGCCGGCGCCCGCCTCGTCCGGTCCGGTCGCTGGGCGGGCGGAGGGGGATCGCGGCGGGTCAGGCCGGTTCGGCAAGCACGAACGCGACGCTGCTGTTCGCACACCTGGTGGGCACTTCCTGGCCCTGGTCACCCAGCCCGAGGTCACCTTCCAGGGTGGAAATCCGTTGCTGCTGACGACCCAGGGTGAGTTCGTCATCAAGAACCTCATCCTGCTGAGTGCCGTCCTGGTTCTCCACGGTCGGTTCTACCGCCGCGGACGGAGCTGACCGGGGATCTCTCAGTCCGTCCTCAGGAAGACGCGGGCACTATCGAAGCAGGACCGAAGGGACGGACACGACATGCGGCTCAACGACGTGGTGCGACGCTCGGCACTCCTGGTGCCGGTGGGTGCCGGGGCGGCGCTCATGCGAGCAGGCTGGCAGGTGCCTGCCGCGATCGGGGGTCGGCCGCAGGGTGCGCGGCTCGCGCGGATGCGGCGGTCGCCGCACTACCGGGACGGCCAGTTCCACAACACGGTCCCGGCCAGCATCGCCCCACCCTCGAGTGGGCCCGAGATCTTCCGCGAGATGGTGTTCGGCAAGGAGTTACGAAAGCCGGCCCAACCCGTTCCGCTGGTGGTGCCGTCGTTCGACGCACCGCCGGCGGACGGGCTGCGCGTGACGTGGCTGGGCCACGCCACGGTCCTCGTCGAGCTCGAAGGCCGGCGGCTGCTGTTCGACCCGGTGTGGAGCGAACGCGTGTCGCCGTCCTCTGTGGTCGGTCCGCGCCGGCTCCACCCGGTGCCGATCGCGCTGGAGGACTTACCGCCCATCGACGCGGTGGTAATCTCGCACGACCACTACGACCACCTGGACATGCCCACGATCCGGCGCGCCGCGGCCTTGTGGCCGGCCGCGCGTTTCGTGGTCCCGCTGGGCGTGGGCGCACACCTGGAACGCTGGCACATCCCCGCGTCCCGGATGGCCGAGCTGGACTGGACCGAGCAGACGACGATCGGCGACCTGACCCTGATCGCGACGGCGGCCCGGCACTTCTCGGGCCGGCTGCGCCCCGGCGGCAACGGCACGCTGTGGGCGTCCTGGGTCGTGGCGGGCCGGGAGCGCCGGATCTTCTACACCGGCGACTCGGGCTACTTCGACGGGTACCAGGAGATCGGCGAGGAGCACGGACCGTTCGACATGACGTTCATCCAGATCGGTGCGTACTCGCCGTACTGGCCGGACATCCACATGACGCCGGAGGAGGGCGTGGCCACGCACAAGGCGGTTCGCGGCGGCGTTCTGGTGCCCGTGCACTGGGGGACGTTCAACCTGGCCCCGCACGCGTGGTCGGAGCCCGTCGAGCGGCTTGTCAAGGCTGCGGCGGTGGAGGATGTTCGGGTTTCGGTTCCCCGGCCGGGGGAGTCGCTCGGCGCCGAGTCGGTGGTGGACGAGGCTTGGTGGCGGGTGATTGCCTGATGCTTCTCGGCTGACGGTTGATGTGGTTCCCGGGCCGGGTGAGGCCGGGGTGGCAGGTCGGCGGCCCACCCATCATCTGGTGCGCCAAAGTCACGATCAGTACGTCTCTGCGCGGGCGTCCTTCAGGTGCCCTCGCGCCGCCTGCTCCAGGTGGTTCAGGTCCGAGGCGATCGAGGCGAAGGTGTAGCCCTCCGCCAGCCGGCGGGCGGCGGTCTCGCCGTTCGGGGTGTGGATGCCGGCCGCGATGCCTGCTTTCCGGGCCGCCTCGCGGATGCGGGTCACGGCAGCGTCGAACTCGACCGAGACCGCTGGGTCCATCGGGTACGCGCCGCCCACGGCGAGGCTCAGGTCCGAGGGGCCGACATAGACGCCGTCCAGTCCCGGGGTCGCGCAGATGGCGTCTACTTCGGACAGAGCCGACGGCGTCTCGATCATCGCGATGACCACGTTCATCTCGTTCGCCTCGGTAGGGCGCAAGCCGGAGCGGTTGGCGGCGAACGAACGCCGGCCCAGGGGTGGGTACCGGACGGAGGCGACCGCCTTCGCCGCGTCCGCCGGTGTCTCGATCAACGGAACGATCACGCCCGCGGCGCCGGCGTCGAGGGCCCGGCCGATCGGGGTGATGTCGTTGGCCTCCACCCGCACGATGCCCACTGCCCCGGCCGCGGAGCCGATCGCCATCAGGGCGTGCAGGATGCCCGAGTACCCGAGGTAGCCATGTTGCCCGTCCAGGCACACGTAGTCGTACCCGAGCCGCGCGATCCGCTCCGTCGCCACGGGGGCATCCAGTGCGCACCAGTAGCCCACCACGGGCTCCCGCCTGCGCAACCGGGCAGCGAAATCGGCGGACATCGCGGACCTCCTGGGTGATCGACCGCGACCCAGGCTAGTTGGCCTCTCCGGTGAGCGCGAACGACCGCAGCCGCTGCGTCGCGCCGACCGTGCCCACCACCACGAACAGCACCGCCATCACCAGCGCCGTGCTCAACGACACGGTCGAGTCCAGCAGCGGCGTGTTGCCGACCGTGTCGGCGAGCGTCGTCGCGTGCTCGCGGACGCTGAACACCCGCGCCCCGTCCACGAAGCTGACCAGCACGTTCTCCCACAGCATGATGTACACGAGGCCGACGGCGACCGGACGTTTCGTCAGCACACTCAGCGCCAGAAACAGCGCGCAGTACTCCAGCGCCCCGAGCGCGGCGGCCAGCACGAGCCCGACCGCGAACGTCGCCGAGCCCGCGATCAGCGCGGCCACCGCCAGCGGCACGCCGGTGGCGACCGTCGTCACCACCCACGCCACGGCCAGCTTCGACAGCACGATCTCGCTGCGCGGCAACGGCTTGGTCAGCAGGTGCGTGATCGTGCCGTCGTCGATCTCCAGGCCGAGCACGCTGCTGCCCACGATCAGCGCGGTCAGCGGCAGGATCACGCTCAGCCCGAGGTTGCCGAACACGGTCGGCCCCCAGTCGGGGTCGGACACGTCGGCGGAGACGCCGATCAGGGTCAGCCCGATCAGCACGATCGGCATGGGCAGCAGGAGCAGCACCCGCTTGCGGCCCAGCAGGGCGCGCACGGTGAGGCCGATGATCGTCAGGTTCATGTCGCCACCAGGTAGGAGAAGACCTTCTCGAGGGACTCGTCGGCCGGCAGGACGCTCGTCAGCCGGATGCCGGACGACCTGGCCTGCTTCGCCAGCGTCCGGGTGAACGTGCCGTAGTCGTTCGCGTGCACCTGCAGCGTCCCGTCCTCGACGCGGACCCCGGTGACCGACTCCTGTCCCATGAGGACGGTCGCGAGCGCACGGTCGTCGGAGGAGGAGATGGTGAACACGTGCGGCCGGTTGGTCATCAGCCGCCGGATGTGCCGGTAGTCGCCCGACGCGGCCAGCCGGCCGGCGACGATCACCTGCACGGTCCCGGACAGCTGCTCGACCTCCTCAAGGATGTGTGAGCTGAACAGGATCGTCCGGCCCTCCTGCTCGGCCATCCGGTGCAGCAGCTCCATCATGTGCAGCCGCTGCCGCGGGTCCATGCCGTTGAACGGCTCGTCCAGCAGCAGCACGCGCGGGTCGTGCACGAGCGCCGCCGCGACGCGGGTGCGCTGGCGCATCCCCTTGGAGTACGTGCCGATCCGCCGGTCCTGCGCGTCGGTCATCTCGACGATCTCGAGCGCCCGGCGCGCCGCGTCCGCCGGCGAGCGGAGCTTGTGCAGCTTGGCCGACGCGAGCACGAACTGCCACGCGGTCAGGAACCCCGGCACGCTCTCGCGCTCGGTGACCAGGCCAAGCGTCCTGTACATGGCCGGGTTGCGCCACGCCGGGTCGCCGCCCACCAGCACGCTGCCCTGCGACGGCGCGAGCAGCCCCGCCATCAGGTGCAGCACGGTCGTCTTGCCCGCGCCGTTCGGGCCGAGCAGGCCGGTGAGCCCCGGCCCGACGGTCAGCGTCACGTCGTTGACGGCCACCACGTTGCCGTACCAGCGCGAAACGGCGGACAACTCCACTGGTGTCATGCCTGGACCCTCCGATACCGCCACACCGTGCACGCCGTGCCGATGGCCACGATCGCCAGCGCCACGAGGCCGTACACCGGGCCGTACGGGCCGGGGTCGATCGTGCCGCCGTCGAACAGCCACCGGTCGATGCCGTTGACCAGGTTGACCGGGTTGATGAGCCCGGCGAGGTAGGCCGCGTCGCCGCGGCCGAACTCCGTCAGGGCGCCGGAGATCGGGGCGGTCAGCAGTGAGACCGCGATGATCATGCCGGTCGCGAACACCCGCCGCCCGGACAGCGACGCGAACGGCAGCGCCAGCGCGGCCAGCACCACCGCGTGAACGGCTGCCGCGAGCAGGCCCTGCAGCAGCCCGCCTGCCTCGCTGAACACCCCCGCGATGCCGTCGTCGGTGCTGAACGCCATGCCCACGAACAGGATCAGCATCGGCGCCCCGAGCATCACGAACCCGGCCGCCGCGAGCGCGGCGAGCTTCGCGAGCGCGTAGTCGCTGCGCCGCAGCGGCCGGGACAGGTACAGCGACAGCAGGTTCCCGCGCAGGTCGGTCGACACCAGCTCGGGCGCCACGACCGCGACGAACACCGTCGCCGCGTAGGTGAACGTGGACGCGATGCCGACGTAGTCGATCACCTGGGTCGGCAGCTGCGTGTTGACCACGACGAGGACCAGCGCGGCCATGCAGGCGAGCGAGAGCAGGCCGAACGGCAGCACCTTCGCCCAGGCGCTGCGGCCCAGGCCGTACGCGCCGCGCACGCTGTGGATGAACAGCGAGCGCGACGCGTACCCCCTGCCGAGCCGCGGCCCCTCGTACCGCTGGTAGCCGATGTCATGGATGACACCGGTGTGCTCAGGTCCGGGCATAGCTGGCCTCCGTGGTCGGCACGTCCCGGAACAGGTCGGCGACCTGGTGCCGGTGCCGCTCCAGCCGGTGCAGCGACAGGTCGAGGTCGGCGATCGCGTCGCGGATGAGGTCGTAGGTCTCGTCGGCCTGCTCGCCGAGCCGCACGAGCAGCGCCCGGTCGTTCCGCCGGACCTCCAGCCCGGCGGACGAGAGCATCTCGAGCAGCGGCGCCGGGTCCTCGTCGATCTCGACCATCAGCAGGTCCGAATGCTGGGTCATGGCCGACAGCGACGCCGAGCGCAGCAGCCGGCCGGCGTCGATCGCGACCAGCGAGGTGCAGATCCGCTCGATCTCGCCGAGCAGGTGCGAGCACACCACCACGGAGATGCCGAACTCGCTGCCGATCCGGTGGACCAGGTCGAGCATGGCGCGCCGGCCCTCCGGGTCGAGCCCGTTGGTCGGCTCGTCGAGCAGCAGCAGCTCCGGGTCGTGCACGAGCGCCTGCGCGAGCTTCACCCGCTGCTTCATGCCGGTGGAGTAGCCGCCGATACGCCGGTACCGCTCCTCGTAGAGCCCGACGTGCCGCAGCGTCTCCGATGCCCGCTCGCGGGCCATCGCCGCCGGCAGGCCGCTGACCCGGGCCATGTGCGTGACGAACTCGGCGGCGATCAGGTCGGGCGGCAGGCAGTCGTGCTCGGGCATGTACCCCACCCGCGCGCGCACCGCCTCCCCGTCGGCGACCGGGTCCAGCCCCAGCACCCGGATGCGGCCGCCGGTCGGCACGAGCAGGCCAAGCGCGAGCTTGATCAGCGTGCTCTTGCCGGCGCCGTTCACCCCCACGAGCCCGACGATGCCGGGCTCGATGGCGACCGTGAGATCCGCGAGCGCGGTCACCTTGTCGTCGTAGCGCTTTTCCAGCGCGTCGGTCTCGATGAGCACCACGCGCCAACCGTATTGGCAGGTGCTGACGCGGACATCGGGCGCCATCCCTGATTTGTCCCCTAGGGGCCTCGGGGTTTCCGTACTTGTGCTGGAGCGCGCTCCAGCTCATAGGCTCGGGGCATGCGTCTCGGAGTGCACGTCTACGCGTTCACCGTTCCCGGCGGGCCGCCCGCCATCGGTCCGGAGCTGGCCAGGGTGGGTCAGGCGGTCGAGGCCGCCGGCGTGAGCCACCTGTCGTTCATGGACCACTACTTCCAGATGGAGCGGATCCACCCGGCGACCGACCCGATGATGGAGGGGTACACGACGCTGGGGTTCCTCGCCGCGCACACCGCCACCGCGCGGCTCGGCCTGCTGGTCACCGGCGTCAGCTACCGCCACCCCGGCCTGCTCGCGAAGATCGTGTCCACTCTGGACGTCCTGTCGAGCGGTCGCGGCGAGCTGGGCATCGGCGCGGCGTGGTACGAGCGCGAGCACCGCGGGCTCGGTGTGCCGTTCCCGCCGGTGGCGGAGCGGTTCGAGCGGCTGGAGGAGACGTTGCGGATCTGCCGGCAGATGTGGGATCCGGAGAACAACGGCGCGTTCGAGGGCAAGTACTACCAGCTGGCGGAGACGCTGTGCTCGCCGCAGCCGATCAGCAAGCCGCCGATCCTCATCGGCGGGGGTGGCGAGAAGAAGACGTTGCGGCTGGTCGCGCAGTACGCCGACGCGTGCAACCTGTTCGCCACGACGCCGGACGAGGTAAGCCACAAGCTGGACGTTCTGCGGGGGCACTGCGACGCGGTGGGCCGCGACTACGCCGAGATCCAGAAGACGATGCTGTACAACCGCCCCGTCACCGACCCGGACGCGTTCGCGGCGGAGATGCCCCCGTTCGCGAAGCTGGGCTTCGAGACGGTGATCCTCATGCCTCCAGGCGACGGCCCGGCCAAGTGGATCGACGACGTGGCCGCCCCGATCGCCTCCCGCCTGGCGGACATCTGACCGCGGTCCGGCGCCTCCATCCGGCCGCCGCCACCCCGGTCGGCGGTCAGGCGCGATCCACCGGGACCTCGGCGCGGCTGATCGACGAGGACTCGTCACCGCAGAGGAACACGATCGTGTTCGCGATGTCGCTCGGGGCGACCCAGTCCTTGCGGTTCGAGTCGGGCATGGCCGCGCGGTTGCCGGGCGTGTCGATGATCCCCGGCAGCACCGCGTTCGCCCGGATCCCGTCGTCGGCGTACTCCGCGTCCAGGGCGGCCACGAACGCGTTCACCGCCGCCTTCGACGTCACGTAGCCGGCCGCCCCGGCGAACGGCTGCTTGGCCGCCCGGCTCGACATGCACACGATCGCGCCGCCACCGCCGGAGATCAGGTGCGGCAGCGTCTGCTGGCAGGTCAGGTACGTCGCCCGCAGGTTCAGCCGCAGCTGGTTCTCGAACTCCTCGACCGGCGTCTCGTGCACCCGGCCGCCGACCTTGAAGCCGCCGACCAGGTTGACCACCGCACGCAGCGGCGCGTCCGAGTCGGCCGCCGCGACCGTCGCGCAGTCGCGGGCCGCGGCCATGTCGAACAGGTCCGCGCGGACCATCTCGAGACCGCCCTGCCGCGGCATCCGTGCCAGCTCGTCCTTGACGATCCACGGGACCACGACCCGCCAGCCCGCCTTGAGGAAGGCGGACGTGACCGCGACCCCGAGCCCACCCGTGCCCCCGGTTACCAGTACCGAGCGTCCCATCAGACCTCCAGCAGCTTGTCGCGCAGCCGTGTCACATCGTCCTGGCCGAAGCCGTGTTCGGCCAGCCAGCCGAGCACCCCGCCGTGCTCGGTGTCCAGCCGCTCGAGGAAGCCGTGCATCGTCTCCGCGCGCGGGCGGTGCTCGGCGGCCGGCAGCTTGTCCACGTCGTCGGCGTAGGTGGGTGAGCTGCGCAGGCGGTCCAGGACCAGGTCGATGCGCTCGCCGGTCGCCACGTAGTCCGCGACGACCACGTCCCGGGGCACTCCCACCGCGGTCAGCGCCATCGCCACGACCACGCCCGTGCGGTCCTTGCCCGCCGCGCAGTGCACCAGCGCCGCCCCCGGCGCGCCGGCGACCGTGCGCAGCGCCTCGACGATGTTCTCCGGCCGGTCCTCGAGGTAGCCGAGGTAGAACGAGCGCATCAGGTCCGACGGATCACGCTCCTCGGCCCGCCTGCGGTTGGTGGCGAGCGCCTCGCTGGACGCGTCCGTGTTGCCCAGGCTCTCCGGGATCACCGAGAGGTGCACGTGCCGGACGGACCCGACCGCGGTCAGCGGCGCCGGCCCCTCCTGCTTGACCTCGTTCGTGCTGCGCAGGTCGATCACCGTGGTCAGGCCGAGCTCGTCGACCAGCCGGGTGATGTCGGCGGGCGAGAGGTCCTGCAGGTTGTCCGATCGGAGCAGCCGGCGCGGCGCGGTTCGCGCGCCGGTCTCGGTCGGCAGTTCGCCGAGGTCACGGGCATTGACAGCGTTATCGAGTCGAATCCAGGCCACACAGCCATTCCAGCAGACCCGCGCGCGGCCGGGCGCGTCACCCGGACCGGGTGGAATTTGCTGGCGCCGCGCGGCGTGTGAGACCTTGGCGGAGTGACGGTCGTGAGGACTGCTAAGGAACCCCGCGCGGGCCTGCACAAGGCCCTGCTCGTGCTCGGTTTCCTGCTGATCGCGGCGAACATGCGCGCGGCGCTGACCTCGGTCGGGCCGGTCCTCGACGCCATCCGCCGCGACATCGGCCTGACCGCGGGCGAGGCCGGCTTCATCGGCACGCTGCCGCTGCTCACGTTCGCCGCCTTCTCCCCGCAGGTGCCGCGGCTGGCCCGGCGGTTCGGCATCGACCTCATGCTCTGGCTCGCGATGGGCCTGCTGGTGATCGGCATCGTGCTGCGCTCGCTGCCGGTCGCCGCGCTGCTGTGGGTGGGCACGGTCCTGCTCGGCGCCGCGATCGCGGTGGCCAACGTGCTGCTGCCGAGCATGATCAAGCGTGACTTCCCCGACCACATCGGCGCGGTCACCGGCGTCTACACCGCGGTGATCGGCATCGTCGCGTCCACCGCCGCCGGGGTGGCCGTGCCGCTCGCCGGCGTGCTCCCGGGCGGCTGGCGCGCGGCGCTCGGCTGCTGGGCCGGCTTCGCGCTGGTCGCGTTCGCGGTGTGGTCGCCGCAGCTGCGCCGGTCCGGCCGCGAGCCCGAGCCGGCGACCGTCAAGCCCCGCGCGCCGTGGCGCTCGCCGCTCGCGTGGGAGGTCTCGGCGTTCATGGCGCTGTCCGCCTGCGGCTTCTACACGATGCTCGCCTGGTTCCCTTCGATCGTGGTCAGCACCGGCGCGAGCGAGGAGTACGCGGGCTGGATGCTGTTCGTCTACCAGATCATCGGCGTCGTGATGAGCGGCGGCGTGCCGCTGCTGCTGCCGCGGCTGGCCGACCAGCGCGCGATCGCCGCGGGCGGCGCGACCGTCGCGATGCTCGGCTACCTCGGGCTGCTCGTCGCGCCGGACCTCTCGGTCCTCTGGGCGCTGCTCACCGGCATCGGGGCGGGCACGCTGTTCTTCCTCGCGCTCGCGTTCTTCAGCCTGCGTGCGGCCGACCCGCGCTCGTCGGCCTCGCTGGCCGGGATGGGCCAGTCGATCGGGTACCTGTTCGCGGCGCTCGGCCCGGTGGCGGTCGGCGCGCTGCACGACTGGACCGGCGGCTGGACCGTCCCGCTCGCCGTGCTCGCCGTCCTCGCGGCCGTGCACACTGTGGTCGGGTGGCGCGCCGGCCGGGACGCGCACGTGCGGGTATAGGGGGCGGCGGTGCGTCTGCTGGTCGTCGGTGCCTGCGGGACGGTCGGGTCGATGGTGCTGCCGCACCTCGCCCGCGCGCACGAGATCCGCGTGCTCGACCTCGTCGAACCGCGCGCGCCCGTCGAGGGCGTCGAGTACCACACCGGCGACCTGCACGACGTGGACCTCGTCGCCGCGCTCGCCGAGGGCACCGGCTCGCTCGTGTTCATGGCGATGGGCCCGGCCCGCGGGTGGGGGAGCCCGGCGACCGCCCGGGCGCACCTCGACGTCGCCGTGCCCGGCATGTACGCGACGCTGACCGGCGCGCGGCGTGCCGGGGTCCGGCACCTGGTCTACACGAGCAGCATGTCGGTGTACCGCTACCCGCTCGGCGGCCGCGAGCCGCCGCCGGACCAGCCGCCCCCGGACGACCAGCGGCTCGGCCGGTACCCCGACGAGTCGGTCCCGCCGGACGCGACCGACTTCTACGGCCTCGCCAAGCGGCTCGGCGAGGCGGTCTGCCGCAACGCGGCGATCGAGGGCGGGATGGACGCGCTGTGCCTGCGGCTGTGCTTCCCGACCGGCGAGGCCGACTGGCCGCGCCAGGGCACCGCGTTCCAGCGGGCGATCGCGACGTCCGCCCGTGACGTGGCCGCGGCGATCGACGCGGCACTCGCCCGCCGCGGCCACGGCTTCGACGTCTACTCGATCAGCGGCGACGCCCGGGAGCGGACGATGAGCCTCGCCAAGGCGAAGCGCGAGCTCGGCTGGGCGCCGCGGGACCCCACTCCCTGACCTACAGCGTGACGGGCAGGCCCACGAGGCGGGCCGAGGAGTCCCACAGCCGGTCTTGGCGCGCCATGTCCGTGGTGTGCGTGGCGGTCGGCACCTCCTCGCGGCGCACGAAGTACCTGCCGCTCACGCCCTCCACTTCGGACGCCGTGGCGAGCCAGTGCGGGTTGTCCGCGCCGAAGTCCACGTCCGGCACGAACGGGTTCAGCAGCGTGGTGAACACGCCGAACGCGCCGCGGGCGTGCCGCCCGAGGCCGGTCTGCCGCACGATGCCCGGGTGCCCGCCGTTCACCGTGATCCTCGTGTCCGCGAGCCGGCGGGCCAGCGCGTAGCCGAACATCGCGTTCATGTTCTTCGTCCGCCCGTACGCGGCGAACGGGCGGAAGCTCGGCAGCGGGCCCAGCGTCCGCGCGTCGCGGAACTGCAGGTCGTCGAGGTCGACCGGGACGCGGGCCAGCGCTCGCGGCGCGGCGCCCACGACCACGAACCGCGCCGGCCCGTCGCCGAGGCGGGCGGCGAGCGTGCGCAGCAGCAGGTACGGCGCCAGGTGGTTGGTGGCGAACGTCAGCTGCAGCCCCTCGGCGGTGACCGCGTCCAGCGGCGCGACCACCGCCGCGTTGCTGACCACCACGTCCGGCAACGGGTCTGCCCGCTCGCCGAGCGACCGCACGGATGCCATCAGCGACAGGTCCGCCACCTCGCAGGACAGGTCCGCGTCCGGGACCGCGGCGGCGATCCGGCGCCGGGCCGCGTCCGCCCGCTCCCGGTTGCGGCCGACGAGCACGACCGACATGCCGTCGGCCGCGAGCCGCCGCGCGATCGCCTCCCCGATGCCGCCCGTCGATCCGGTGACCAGTGCTCGCATGAGATCCCTCCCGTTAGGTTGACGTCGTCAACCTAACGCCTCAGGTTGACGACGTCAACCATGGCTACGATGGCTCGGTGGGTACCCGCGAGGCGCTGGTGGTGGCGGCGACCGCCCTGCTCGACGAGGGCGGGGTGGCGGCGGTGACCCTGCGCGAGGTGGGCCGCCAGGTCGGCGTCTCGCACAACGCGCCGTACAAGCACTTCGCCAGCAAGGAGCTGCTCCTCGCCGCCGTGGCCGCGGCCGAGCTGGAGCGCCGCCGCGACGAGATCGCCACGACCGCGGCCCGTAAGCGTTCGCCGGAGGCTGTGCTGCGTGCCGTCCTGCACCACTACATCGCCTGGGCGCTCGAGCGGCCGGCCCGCTTCCGGCTGGTCTTCGGCCCGTGGCGGGTGGAGTCGGAGGAGCTGACCAAGGCCGCGCACGCCGCGCAGACCGCGCTCGTCGACCTCGTCGCCGCCACGCAGGCGACCGGCGTGCTGCCGCCCGGGGATCCGGTGCGGCTGGCCTCGCTGCTGCGCGCTACCGCCCACGGTGCCGCGGACCTGGCCGCGGCCGGCCACCTCGCGGAGGGCGGCAAGGGCAACGCGAGCCCGGAGCAGCTCGTCGACGACCTGCTGGACCACCTGAACGGAAAGGGCCGATGACCGAGATCGACGACCTGCGCGACGCCGGCGTGACGATGCTCGAGCTGTCCTTTGTGGACAACGCGGGCATCGCGCGGGTGAAGGCCGTGCCGCTGGCCCGCGTCGAGGCGGCGGTGCGCGACGGGGTCGGCGCGTCGCCGTGCTTCGAGGCGTTCGGGTCCGACGACGTCATGGTGGCCGGCGAGTACCTCGGCGGCCCGGACGGCGACCTGCGCCTCGTGCCGGACATGGACCGGGCCGTGGCGCTGTCGGCCATGCCGGGCTGGGCGTGGGCGCCGGCGAACAAGATGACCAAGGAGCTCGAGCCGTTCGTCGCCTGCCAGCGGGCCTTCGCCGCCCGGCAGGTGGCGGCCGCCGAGCGCCAGGGCCTCACGCTGCGGATGGCGTTCGAGCACGAGTGGATCCTCGGCACCGAGTCGGCGGGCTTCGTACCGGCCTTCGACGGCCCGGCGTACGGGCAGATCCGCCTGGAGCAGGTCGCCGGCTACGCCACCGAGCTCGCCGCCGACCTCGCCGCGGAGGGCCTGGAGCTGCAGCAGTTCCACCCCGAGTACGCGCTCGCGCAGCTGGAGCTGTCGGTGGCGCCGAACGACCCGGTGGGCGCGGCCGACGACGCGGTGCTCGTCCGGCACACGGTCCGCTCACGCAGCCTCGCGTACGGGCTGCGCGCGACCTTCGCGCCGACCGTCGACCCGTCCGGCGCCGGCTCGGGCGGTCACCTGCACCTGTCCGTGCACGACGCCGAGGGCAACGCGCTCGCGCGGATGCGCCCGGCGGGCGAGGCGTTCCTCGCCGGCGTGCTGCGCGAGCTGCCGGCGCTCGTGGCGATCGGCGCCGGGCACCCCGCGAGCTTCCTGCGGCTGCAGCCGTCGCGGTGGGCCGGCGTGTGGCAGTGCTGGGGCCACGAGACGCGCGAGACCGCGCTGCGGATGATCGCGGGCGCCGAGGGGGCGGCGAACGCGGAGGTCAAGTGCTTCGACGGCACGGCCAACCCGTACCTGGCCGTGGGCTGCGTGATCGCGGCCGGCCTGGCGGGCGTCACAGAGGAGCTGCGCCTGCCCGACCCGGTCACCGGCGACCCGGCCCTGCGCACCGACGACGAGCGGGCGGCGGCCGGCACGCGCCGCCTGCCGACCACGGCCGAGGGGGCCGCCGACGCGCTCGAGGCCTCCGCCGTGCTCGCCGAGGCGCTCGGACCCGAGCAGCACGACGCGATCGTCACCGTCCGCCGCGCGGAGGCGGAACGCTGCGCCGGCCTCGACGCCGAGGACCTGGCCGACGCGGTCAGATGGCGCT
Organism: Actinophytocola sp.; assembly: GCF_036555685.1. Lineage (GTDB taxonomy): Bacteria > Actinomycetota > Actinomycetes > Mycobacteriales > Pseudonocardiaceae > Actinophytocola. The sequence goes on from NZ_DATBKY010000299.1 coordinate 46,399, forward strand.
GGTGAGCCGGTGGCCGCCACGCACGACGTCCCGCTCGTCGACCAGCACTGCCACGGCGTGCTGGCGCGCGACCCCGAGCCGGAGGAGTTCGCCGGTGGCCTGACCGAGGCGGCGGCCGCGGGGACCCGGGACCGGTGGCACTCCTCGCTCGGCCTCGCCGTGCGCCGGTGGTGCGCCCCGGTGCTGGACCTGCCGCCGCACGTGTCGCCCCAGGACTACCTGGAGCGGCGCGCCGAGCTCGGCTGGTGGGAGGCGACCGCCCGGCTGCTGCGGGCGGCGGGGGTGGCGCACTGGCTCGTCGACACCGGGTACGCGCCCTCGCCGAACCTCGAGCCGGGGGACGTGTGCGGCGCCGGGCACGAGGTGCTGCGCGTGGAGCAGGTGGCGGAAACGCTTGCCCCGCGGGCGAACTCGGCCGCCGCGCTGCTCGACGGGTTCCGCGACGAGCTGCGGGCGCGGGCGGGCGACGTGGTCGCTCTCAAGAGCGTCGTCGCCTACCGGTCCGGTTTGGACGTTCCGGGGGAGTGCCCGCCGGACGGTGCGGCGGCGCGGGCGGCACAGGGCTGGCTGCGCTCCGGCGACGCCCGGCTGACCGACCCCGTCCTGCACGCGTGGGTCGTGCACGAGGCGGCCCGTGTGGGTGCCGAGCTCGAGCTGCCGCTGCAGTTCCACACCGGCTTCGGCGACGAGGACCTGCACCTGCGCGAGGTCGACCCGTTGCTGCTCACCGATTTCCTGCGGGCCACGAAGGACACCGGCGTCGAGGTCGTGCTGCTGCACTGCTGGCCGTTCCACCGCAATGCCGCCTACCTGGCGCACGTGTTCGACCACGTGTCCGTCGACATCGGACTGACGCTGCCCTTCGTCGGGGTGCGGGCGGACGACGTGCTCGCCGAGGCGCTCGAGCTCGCGCCGTTCGACTCGGTGCTGTACTCCTCCGACGGCAACGTGCTACCCGAGCTGCACCACCTGGGTGCGGTGCTGTGGCGCCACCACTTCGGGCGCCTGCTCGACTCGTGGCTCGCCGACGACGTGATCGACGTGGCCGGCGCCGAGCGCCTCGCGTTCGATGTCGGCGCCGGCAACGCCGCCCGCCTCCACCCCCGGCTGCGGAGCCGGATGGGCAACCGGCTCAGCTCACCGCGCGGCCGCGCACCTCGGCTTCGGTGACGAACGCGACCGCCCGCGCGACCGTGTCGGGGTCGCGCAGCACCCGCCAGTGGCCCAGCCCGTGCACGGTCAGCAGCTCCGCGCCCGGCCACGCCTTGCGCAGCGCCACGCTGTCCGCGTATCGGGTCTCCCGGTCGTTCGGGTCGTGGACGGTCAGCAGCGGCGGCGGTGCGGGGAGGTCGTCGACCTGGCTCGGCACGTCGAACGACGACCACGGCCGGCCCACCAGCCGCGCCACGCGCGTCAGCATCCGCTCGCGGACGCGGCGGTCGAACCCGAGCGCCGCGGAGAACAACGCCGTGTACGGCACCGGCTGGGTCATCGGCGCGAGGAACACCAGCCGGCCCGCCCACAGCCCGCGGCGCAGCGCGAAGAACGTGGCGTTGGCGCCGAGCGAGTGCGCGATGACCGCGTGCGCGGGACCGTGCGCGGCGACGACGGCCTCGAGGGCCGCGGCCATCTCCGGGATCGACGTCTGCCGCGGGCCGAGCTCGCCGGGGTCCGACTCGCCGTGGCTCAGCGCGTCGAACGTGACCACCCGGTGGCCGGTGGCCAGCAGCGGCTCGAGGAACGCCCGCAGCTGGACGCTGTGGCCGCCCCACCCGTGCACCAGGTACACGACCGGCCCGGTGCCCCACACCCGGCTGACCACGTGCCGCCCGCCGACCGGCACGCGGAACGTCTCGCCCGGCGGGATCATCTCCGCGGGTCTGCCCCGGTAGGGCGGGATGGTCAGCCAGCGCCGCGTGGCGAAGCGGGCGCCGAGCTCCGGGGCGAACCGCTCGAGCGTGCCGAACGCGGTGCGGACGGCTCTCATGCGAAGACGGTCAGACAAACGAACGATCGTGCTTTTTTGCGTCGACACGGGTGGCCTTCCTTCGACGAAGAGACAGGGGAGCTAACCCGCCCGGGCGGCGGCCAGCAGGGATTCGAACGCGCGCCGGGCACGTGCCTCGGCGGCCTTGTCGCCGAGCAGCCTGCTCGACATGTGGCAGGACAGCATCACGCCGTCGAGGTCGAACGCGAACTGCTCCGGGTCACCGGTGAACTGGCCCTCGGCGACGCCGGTGCGGAAGACCTCGGCGAGCGTGTCGCGCCAGTCGCGCTGGTCGCGGACGAGCCGGTCGCGTACCGGTCCGGGCTGGTCGTCGAGCTCGCTGGAGAACGCGACGAACGGGCAGCCGCTGGGCTGCGCGGCCCAGCGCAGCCAGTTCTCGAAGATCGCCCGCACCCGCGGCTCGCCCCGCGGGGCGGTGAGCGCGGGGGCGACGACCTCGGTCACGAACCGGGCCCGGGTGTGCTCGAGCACCTGGACCTGCAGCGACTCCTTGGACCGGAAATGGGCGTACAGCCCGCTCTTGGACAGCCCCGTGCCGGCCGCGAGCGAGCCGATGGTCATCCCGCCCAGCCCGACGCGGCCGGCCAGGCGGCCGGCGGCGTCCAGGATGGCCTCACGGGTGGCCTCGCCCTTGCTCACCCGGCCAGAGTAGCACGATCGTTCGGTTGTCAGCCCCAGACTTCTTCGGCGATCTCGACGATCAGCGCGAGCTTGGCGACCTGTTCGTCGTAGGAGAGCACGTTGCCGTCGACCGTCGAGGAGAAGCCGCACTGCGGGGACAGGCACAGCTGCTCGAGCGGCACGTACTCGGCCGCCTCGTCGATGCGCCGCTTGATGTCGTCCTTGTTCTCGAGCCGGCCGGACTTCGTCGTGATCAGGCCCAGCACGACCTGCTTGCCCGGCGGCACGAACCGCAGCGGCGCGAACGAGCCGGACCGGGGGTCGTCGTACTCGAGGAAGAAGCCGTCCACCGCGAGCTCGGAGAACAGCGCCTCCGCGACGAAGTCGTAGCCGCCCGCGGCCGCCCACGAGGACTTGAAGTTGCCGCGGCACATGTGGGTGGTGACCCGCAGCCCTTCCGGACGGCCGGCGAGCGCCGCGTTGATCTGCCTGATGTAGCGCAGGTGCTGGTGCTCGGCGTCGTCGCCGCGGGCCGCGAGCTGGGCACGCTGGTCGGGGTCGTTGAGGTAGGCGAGGCTCGTGTCGTCGAGCTGCAGGTACCGGCAGCCGAGCTCGGCGACCGCGGCCACCTGGTGCGCGTACGCCGCGGACAGGTCCGTCCAGAACTGCTCCTCGTCGGGGTACACGGCCGGGTCCAGCGCGGCCGGGCCGCCCCGGTAGTGGACCATGCTGGGGGAGGGGATCGTCAGCTTCGGCGTCACCGCGTCGCCGGCCACCGACCTCAGGAACGTGAAGTCGTCGGCGAAGATCGTCTCCGTCAGCCGGACCGGACTGTCCACATGCAACGCGGCGGTGGTGAACTCGATGACCCCGTCGGCGTTCTCGAACCGCACTTTGATCGACTCGTCGGACCGGCCGATGCCGCCGAGCCGGTAGATGAAGTCCATGTGCCACGAGCTGCGCCGGAACTCACCGTCGGTCGCCGACCGCAGGCCTACCTCCGCCTGCATCGCCACGACCTCGCGGATCGCCTCGTCCTCGGCGCCGCGCAGGTCCTCGTCGGAGATCCGGCCGGCCGCGTGGTCCGCTCGCGCGGCCAGGAGCTTCGCCGGGCGCAGCAGGCTGCCGACGTGGTCCGCGCGGAACGGGGGCAGGTCGCGAGTAGTCATGATCGTTCCGCCTCCCCGGAATTCTTACTTGTGGTCGTCATGGGTTCTGGGCGCGCGGTCTCGTGCGCACCGGTGGCTTGGTTGCGTGCCGTTCCGCTTGGGTGCGGTCGGCCGCCACGCGGGTCGTGTCGATGGATCATGATGCTCCTTCCGGGAACGGGAGCCCCACGTAGTTCTCGGCGAACGACGCCGCGGCCGCGGTCGACGTGGTCAGGTAGCGCAGCTGGGAGAGCTGCAGCTGCCGGGTGAACGGGTCCGCGTCCGGCGCGCGGTGCAGCATCGAGGTCATCCACCACGAGAAGTGCTGCACCCGCCAGACCCGCGACAGGCAGACGTCCGAATAGGACTCCAGACCGGACTCGTCGCCGCTGGCGAAGAATCGGTCGAGGGCGGCGGCGAGCACCGCCACGTCCACGACCGCGAGGTTCAGTCCTTTCGCCCCGGTGGCCGGGACGATGTGCGCCGCGTCGCCGGCGAGGAAGACCCGGCCGTGGCGCATCGGCTCGACCACGAAGCTGCGCAGCGCGGTGATCGCCTTGTCCACGATCGGGCCGTCGTGCAGCTCGAAGCCGGTCGTGCGGCCGAGCCGGGTGCGCAGCTCGTCCCACACCCGCTCGTCGGGCCAGGTGTCGACCGACTCGTCCGGCGAGACCTGCAGGTAGAGCCGGGTCAGCCGCGGCGAGCGCATGCTGTGCAGCGCGAACCCGCGGTCGTGCGAGGCGTAGATCAGCTCCGCGGCGGACGGTGCGACTTCGGCGAGCACGCCCAGCCACGCGTACGGGTACTCGTAGTGGTACTCGGTCAGCGCGCCCGCCGGCACCGACGGCCGGCTCACGCCGTGGAAGCCGTCGCAGCCGGCCACGACGGCACAGCGCAGCTCCTCCGTCCGTCCGTTGTGGACGTAGCGGACCACGGGGGAGCCGGTGTCGTGGTCCTCGATCGCCTCGGCGCGCGCCTCGAACAGCAGCGGCCTGCCGGTGGCCAGCCGGGCCGCCACGAGGTCCTTCACGAGCTCGTGCTGGCCGTAGATCGTCAGCTCCCGGCCGGCCAGCTCGGTGAGCGGCACGTGGTGGCCGACGCCGTCGAACAGCAGCTCGAGCCCGCGGTGGACCAGCCGCTCCCGGTGCAGCCGCTCGGCCAGGCCGGCCTTCGTCAGCAGGTCGACCGTGCCCTGTTCGAGCACACCGGCCCGGATCCGCGCCTCGATGTGCGACCGCGTGTGCCGTTCGAGCACGACGGAGTCGATGCCGCGCAGGTGCAGCAGGTGCGCGAGCAGCAGACCGGCCGGTCCGGCGCCGACGATGGCTACCTGGGTCCGCATTCAGAAAGGGTATTCCGGGATCTGGCCACGCATCGTGATCCACCGCGAGTCGGTGAACGCGTCGAGGTTCGCCGAGCCGCCGAACCGGGCGCCGGTGCCGGAGTCGAGCACGCCGCCGAACGGCGCGACGGCCTCGTCGTTCACCGTCTGGTCGTTGATGTGCACGATGCCGGTCGGGATCCGCTCGGCCAGCGCCAGCCCGCGCATCGCGTCGCCGGTCAGGATCGACAGCGACAGCCCGTAGGCGCTCTCCGCGGCGAGCGTGGCGGCCTCGTCCGCGGAGGAGAACCGGACGATCGGCGCGACGGGGCCGAACACCTCGTTCGCGTAGGCCGGCATGTCGGTACGCACGCCGTCGAGCACGGTCGGCCGGTAGAACAGGCCCTCGTACGTGCCGCCGGCCGCCAGCCGCGCGCCCGCGTCCACAGTGGACGTGACGAGTTCGTGCACCTTGTCCCGCTGGCCCGCGTCGATCAGCGGGCCGAGGGCCACCTCGCCGGTCGGGTCGCCGACCGGCAGTGCGTTCGCGTGGGCGGACAGCGCCTCGATGTAGGCGTCGGCGACGCCCTCGTGCACCAGGTGCCGGCCCGCGGTCATGCAGATCTGGCCCTGGTGCAGGTAGGAGCCCCACGCGCCGGCCGAGACCGCGCGCTCGATGTCCGCGTCGTCGAGCACGATGAGCGCCGAGTTCCCGCCGAGCTCCAGGTGTACCCGCTTGAGGTGGCGGGCGGCGAGCTCGGCCACCACGCGCCCGGTCCGGCTCGACCCGGTGAACGAGACGACGCGCACGCTGGGGTCGGTGACCAGCGCGGAGCCGGCCTCGGCTCCGCCCGGCAGCACGTGCAGCAGCCCATCGGGCAGGCCGGCCTCGGCGAGCACGGCGGCGATCGCGAACCCGCCGCTGACTGGCGTGCGCAGGTCGGGCTTGAGTACCACCGCGTTGCCCAGCGCGAGCGCGGGCGCGACCGAGCGGGTCGAGAGGATCAGCGGCACGTTGAACGGGGAGATCACGCCGACCACGCCTACCGGCACCCGGCGCAGCAGCGAGAGCCGCGGCTCGGTCGTCGGCAGGATCTCGCCCGGCGAGCGGGACGCGAGCGCGGCGGCCTCGTAGCACTCCTGCGCGGCCACGCCGACCGCGAACGCGGCGAGCCCGGCGACCGCGCCGGTCTCGCGGACGACCCAGCCCCGCAGCTCGTCGGCGTGCTCCTCGATCAGCGTGCCGGCGCGGCGGAGCACCGCGGCCCGTTCCGTGAAGGTCGCCGCCGCCCACTCGCGTTGCGCGACCGCGGCGCCGGCGGCCGCGGCCGCGACGTCCTCGGCGTCGGCGATGCCCGTCGTACCGAGCTCGGCACCGGTGGCCGGCTCGACGATCGGTGCGGCGCCACCGCGCGGCTTGACCCATCCTCCACTGTAGACACTGCCGGCGAACGCGCCGGGGTCCAACACGGTGGCCATCGATGTGGTCATGGCGACTTTCCTTCCTGCTCAAGCTTCCTGTTCGCTACGGGAACAGGTTCTCCACGTGCGCGGGCTTCGCCAGCAGCCCGTCCTCGAGCGCCAGGTCGGCGAGAGTCTGCATCGAGTCGCGGTTCACGTCGGCCGGCCACTTCGGCAGCGTCAGCTTCTCGATCGTCGCCGGGTCGATCTCGGTGTAGCTGCTGATGATCTTCCGCGCCTCGTCCGGATGGTCGTCCGCGTAGGCCAGCGACTCCTGCATCGCGGCCGTGAACCGCTTGACCATGCCCGGGTTGTCGACCTTCTGCTGGAGCCCGGTGAAGTACGTGGCCACCGTCAGGTTCAGCGCGGTGTCCACGTAGCTGTCGGCGATCTTGCGCCCGCCCTGGGCCAGCACCGCCTGCTGGAACGGCTCCACGACGAAGACCGCGTCCACGTCGCCCGCCTTCAACGCGGCCGGCTGGTCCGGGAACGGCATCGGCGTGAACTTCACCTTCGCCGGATCGCCGCCGTCCTTGCGGACCGACTGGCGCACGGTCGTGTCGACGATGTTCTGCAGCGTGTTGGCCGCGACCGTCTTGCCCTCGAGGTCCTTCGGCGACTTGATCGGGCTGTCCCCGCGGACCATCAGCGCGGCGAAGTCCTGGTCGTGCACGCCGGTGGACGCGACACCGTTGGACACCATCTTCACCGGGTTGCCCTCCTGCTGCGCGAGCAGGAGCGACACGACGTTGCTGAAGCCGAACTGGTACTTCTGGCGGACCACCGCCGGGATGATGTCCGCGCCGCCCGCCTCCTGCTTGAGCGTCACGTCCATGTCGCGCTTGGCGAAGAAGCCCTTCTGCACGCCGAGGTAGATCGGCGCCACGTCCAGGATGGGGATGACACCCACCGTGACCTTGTCCGGCTGCCGCAACGTCGACACTTGTTCCGTGCCTTCGCTGGCGCTGCACGCGGTCGCCAGCAGCGTCGTGGACAACAGGAGAACGGCGAGGTGTCGGAGCCTCATCGAGACTTTCCTTCCAGCTTGGCCTTCTGGATCTGCGCGTACACCCTCCCACGCAGTTCCGTGAACCGCGGATCCCCGCGGGTCGCCAGCTGGTCGCGATCGGCCGGCAGGTCGATCGGCAGGTCCTCGGCCACATGCGTCGGCGATGCGGAAAGCATTATGACCCGCTCGCCGAGATAAACGGCCTCATCTATGTCATGAGTGACGAAAAGCAGGGTCACGCCGAACCGCTGCCACACCGACCGGATGAGATCCTCCAGGTCCGCCCTGGTCTGCGCGTCGACGGCCGCGAACGGCTCGTCCATCAGGAGTACGCGTGGCTGGTAGGCGATGGCGCGGGCGATCGCGACCCGCTGCTGCATGCCGCCGGAGAGCTGCCACGGGTACGCAGCCGCCGCGTCCGCGAGCCCCACCGCGTCCAGGGCCTCGGCGACCAGCCGGCGCCGCTGCTCGCGTTTCTTGCCGGCCGCGCGCAGCGGCAGGTCGACGTTGTCCGCGACGCGCAGCCACGGGAACAGGCTGCGGCCGTACTCCTGGAACACGACCGCGAGGCCCTCCGGCGGCCCGGTGACCGGCGTGCCCGCGACCTTCACCTCGCCGCTGGTCTGCCGCAACAGGCCGGCGATGCAGCGCAGCAGCGTCGTCTTGCCGCAGCCGGACGGGCCGACGACGCACACGAAGCTGCCCTCGGCGATCTCGAAGCTGATCTCGCCGATGGCCTCGACGTGGCGGCCGCGGCCCCCCGCACCGCCGCCGTACACCTTGTGGAGCTCGGTGACCGTCAGCATCATCGCTCCTTCTGTGCGGCGCGGCTGCCGTGGTACCAGTCCAGCACCCGGTTCTCGACCAGCCGGAACAGCACGGCCAGCAGGACTCCGAGCAGGCCCAGCAGGATCACCCCGCTCCACATCTGGGGGATCTGGAACCCGTCCTTGAACTGGATGACCGTGTAGCCGAGCCCGCTGCTCGCGGCGAACATCTCGCTGATGACCATGAGGATGATGCCGATCGAGAGCGCCTGGCGCGCGCCGGTCACGATCTGCGGGCTGGCCGAGCGCAGCACCAGGTGCCACCAGCGCAGCCGGCCGCGGATGCGGTACGTGCGGCAGGTGTCGGCGAGCACCTCGTCGACCGCGCGCACGCCCTCGACCGTGTTGAGCAGGATCGGCCAGACGCAGCCGGAGATGATCACGAGGATCTTCATGGTGTTCCCGATGCCGGCGATCAGCACGAGGATCGGCACCAGCACGGGCGGCGGGACCGCACGCAGGAACTCGAGCAGCGGCTCCACGGTCGCGCGCAGCGTCCGGCTCGACCCGATCAGCATGCCGAGCCCGACACCAAGCACGAGCGCGGCCGCGTACCCGACCGCGAGCCGCGCGAGGCTCGGCAGCACGTCGTCGGCCAGGCGCGGGCCGAACCACGTCTGCGGGAACACCTCGACGATGTTCTTCAGCGGCGGGAAGTAGAAGTCCGTGCTCCCGGCGCTCGCGAACCACCACACGACGACGAGCACGACCGGCAGCCCGATCGCGATCCCGGTGCGCTTCAGCACGTTCGTCACGCCGGCGTCGCCTCCGTCCGCATCGCCGGGTGCCAGTGCAGCGCGCGCCGCTCGGCGGCCCGGGTGAGCACGTTCGCGAGCACCCCGAACACACCCGTGACGACGATCAGCGCGTACATCACCGCGACCGCGCCGCTGGACCGCGCGGTGGCGATCTCCCGCCCGAGACCGGGCGAGCCGACGACCAGCTCGCCGGTGATCGTGAGGATCAGCGCGACCGTCGCGGCCAGCCGCACGCCGGTCGCGACGTAGGGGAGCGCGGTCGGCCAGACGAGGTAGCGCACCCGGTCCCACCGGCCGAGCCGGTATGAGTGCGCGGTGTCCTGCGCGACCGGGTCGATGTCCGCGACCCCGTGCAGCACCTGGACGAGCACCTGCCAGAACGACGCGTACACGACCAGCACGAGCGTCGAGGTGATCGTCGAGCCCCACAGCACGACGACGAGCGGGATCAGCGCGACCGACGGGATCGGCCGGAGGAACTCGATCGTCGACGCGGTCGCCGCACGCAGGACCGGGATGGTCCCGATGACCACGCCGAGGACCACCCCGGCAGCCACCGCGACGGCGAGGCCGAGCAGCCACGTGCGGACGGTGTCGAGCACCGCGAACCAGAACTGCCCGTCGCCCAGCTGACCGGCGAGCGTGCCGATGATCTCGCTCGTCGGCGGCGCGTACCGCCGCGGCACGAGCCCGATCCGCGGCGCGATCTCCAGCAGCAGCGCGAAGCCGAGCAGCCCCGCCACACCCAGGTAGGCGCGGTGTCGGCGCATAAGCGGCACTCCATCCACCTGCCACAGGTTCGAGGACGTTGTTCGGAGATCGCACGCTCGTTCTCATGGAGAACGTAGGTGCCGGCACTGCCAGCGTCAACCGTTGACGGGCGTCGGCTCGGTACCTATCGTGCGAACAGAGAACGCCCGTTCGTAGTGCGTACACCGTGGGGAGGCCGCCAGTGGCCGAGCTCGTAAGCCTGGCCGACGGGATATCTCAGCTGGTCCGGGACGGGGACACGGTCGCGCTGGAGGGTTTCACCCATCTCATCCCGGTCCAGGCGGCCCAGGAGGTCATCCGGCAGCGCAGGCGGGACCTCACGCTCGTGCGGATGACGCCGGACATCGTGTACGACCAGCTGATCGGCGCGGGCTGCGCGCGCAAGCTGGTGTTCGCGTGGGGCGGCAACCCCGGTGTCGGGTCGCTGCACCGGTTGCGGGACGCGGTCGAGAACGACTGGCCGGCGCCGCTGGAACTGGAGGAGCACAGCCACGCGGGGATGGCGAACCGCTACGTGGCCGGCGCGTCCGGCCTGCCGTTCGCGGTGCTGCGCGGCTACCACGGCACGGACCTCGCAAAGCACACGGCCACCATCAAGACGGTCACCTGCCCCTTCACCGGCGAGGAGCTGGCCGCGGTGCCGGCGATCCGTCCGGATGTGACGGTCGTGCACGCCCAGCGCGCGGACCGGGCCGGCAACGTGCAGCTGTGGGGGCTCGTCGGCGTGCAGAAGGAGGCGGTGCTCGCCGCGCGGCGGTCGCTGGTCACCGTCGAGGAGGTCGTCGACTCGCTCGAGCCGGTGCCGGACGCGGTCGTGCTGCCGTCGTGGGTGGTGTCCGCGGTGGCGGTGGTGCCGGGCGGCGCGCGGCCGTCGTACGCGCAGGGTTACTACGATCGGGACAACGACGCGTACCGGGCGTGGGACGCGGTGAGCCGCGACCGCGACCGGTTCCTGGCCTGGCTGGCGGCGAGCATCTACGCGGTGACCACGCCATGAGCGAGCGTGCGGGCGAATCGATGTCACCGGACTTCACGGCAGCCGAGATGATGAGTGTCGAGGCGGCCCGGGCGCTCGCCGGGCACACGTCGTGCTTCGTCGGCATCGGACTGCCGAGCACCGCGGCCAACCTGGCCCGCCGGGTGCACGCGCCGGGCCTGGTGCTCATCTACGAGTCGGGCGCGATCGGCGCGAAACCGTCCCGCCTGCCACTGTCCATAGGGGACGGTGAGCTCGCGGAGACGGCCGACGCGGTGGTGAGCGTGCCCGAGGTGTTCAACTACTGGCTGCAGCCCGGCCGGATCGACGTCGGGTTCCTGTCCGCCGCGCAGCTGGACCGCTTCGGCAACCTGAACACGACGGTCATCGGTGGCTACGACGACCCGCGCGTGCGGCTGCCCGGGTCCGGTGGCGCGCCGGAGATCGCCGCGTCGTGCCGCGAGGTGTTCATCATGGTGCGCCACGGGCTGCGGACGTTCGTCGACCGCGTGGACTTCGTGACGTCGGTCGGCTTCGGCGACGGGTACGACTCGCGGGAGAAGCTCGGCCTGCGCGGGCGCGGCCCGGTGCGCGTGGTCACCGACATCGCCGTGCTCGAACCCGATCCGGTGTCGCGTGAGCTGACGCTGACCCGGGTACACCCGGGGGTGGACGTCGCGGACGTGCGGGCGGCGACCGGCTGGGACCTGAAGGTCGCCGACGAGGTGGCGGTCACCGAGCCGCCGACGGACGAGGAGCTGGCCGTGCTGCGCCGGCTGGAGGAACAGTGAGCACACCGGGCTACCGACGCGATCCCGGCGGCACGCATCCGCCGTTGCTGACCCCGGCGTACGCCTCGACCGTGCTGCGCGCGCCGAGCCGGGAGCCGGTGCTGCTGCCGCACTCGCTCACCGAGATCACCGGCCCGCTGCTCGGCGAGGGCCGGGTCCTGCCGACCGACCACGACCTGACCAAGCAGCACGACGGCGAGCCGCTGGGGGAGCGGATCATCGTGCACGGCCGGGTGCTCGACAGCGACGGCCGGGCCGTGCCGGACACCCTGGTCGAGCTGTGGCAGGCGAACTCGGCGGGCCGGTACGCCCACGACCGCGACCAGCACCCGGCACCGCTGGACCCGAACTTCACCGGCGTGGGCCGGTGCGTCACCGACTCCGGCGGGCGCTACCGGTTCGTCACGCTCAAGCCGGGCGCCTACCCGTGGCGCAACCACGAGAACGCCTGGCGCGCGCAGCACATCCATTTCTCGCTGTTCGGGCGCGCCTTCGTGCAGCGGCTGGTCACGCAGATGTACTTCCCCGGGGATCCGCTCTTCTACCAGGACCCGATCTACAACGCCGTGCCCGATGGCGCCCGGCACCGGATGATCTGCGCCTTCGACCTGTCGGAGACCGTGCCGGAGTGGGCGCTCGCGTACCGGTTCGACATCGTCCTGCGCGGCCGGGACCAGACGCCGATGGAGGCCTAGTGGAGCTCACGCCGTCGCAGACCGTGGGGCCGTTCTTCGCGCACGCGCTGACGTGGGAGGACGGCCCGTACGTGGTGCCGCCGTCGGCCGAGGGCGCGTTCTGGCTGCGCGGCGTGGTGTACGACGGCGCGGGCGAGGTCGTGCCGGACGCGCTGATCGAGAGCTGGCAGGCCTCGCCCGACGGCCGGTTCGACCACCCCGACGACCCGCGTGGTGCGGTCGCGGGCTTCCGCGGCTTCGGCCGCTGCCCCACGGACGCGGCGGGCCGGTGGGGTCTGCACACGGTGCGCCCCGGCCGGGTGCCGGGCGCGGACGGTAGGTTGCAGGCGCCGCACATCGACCTGTCGGTGTTCGCGCGTGGCCTGCTCGACCGGGTGGTGACCCGGGTGTACCTTCCGGCCGAGCCGTCCAACGTGGACGATCCAGTGCTCTCGTCGGTACCCGCCCGGCTGCGGGACACGCTGGTAGCGGCGCCGGCCGGGGACGGGTACAGGTTCGACATCCGGCTGCAGGGCGCGGGTGAGACGGTCTTCTTCAGTGTCTAGCCGTTAGGAGTGTTGTCGTGGCGGGGCGCGGGCCGGACTTCGTGCAGTCCCTCGAGCGCGGGCTGTCGGTGATCCGCGCGTTCGACCACGAGCGTCCCGAGCTCACGCTGAGCGAGGTCGCCGCGGTGACGGGCGTGACACGTGCGGTGGCGCGCCGCTTCCTGCTGACGCTGGCGTCGCTCGGCTACGTGCGCTCGGACGGCCGGTTCTTCTCGCTGACGGCGAAGGTGCTGGAGCTGGGATACGCGTACCTGTCGAGCCTGTCGCTGCCGGAGGTGGCGGAGCCGCACCTGGAGGCGCTGGTCGGCGAGGTGAACGAGTCGTCGTCGGTCTCGGTGCTGGACGGTCACGATGTCGTCTACGTGGCTCGCGTACCGGTGAGCCGCATCATGACGGTGTCCATCTCGGTGGGGACCCGCTTCCCGGCCTACGCGACGTCGATGGGCCGGGTGCTGCTGGCGGGCATGTCGGAGCCGGAGCTCGCCGCCTACCTGTCGGCGGTGCGGCTGGAGCCGCTGACCGCCCGGACGGTGTCCTCGGTGGCGGCCCTGCGCGGCGAGGTGGCGCGGGTGCGGTCCCAGGGCTGGGCCCTGGTGAACCAGGAGCTGGAGGAGGGCCTGCGCGCGCTGGCGGTGCCCATCCGGGACCGGGCGGGCAAGGTGGTCGCGGCGCTCAACGTCTCGGCGCACGCGAGCCGCACGTCGCTGGAAGCCATGCGCCGCGACCTGCTGCCGCCGCTGCTCAAGACGGCAGCCAACGTGGAGGCGGACCTCCCGGCCCGCACCCGCCGGACCTGACCCGCCGGACCGCGACCGGCACTGTCAGTTCCGGGGAGGCGGCGTGACCCGCCAGTCGGCGGTGTGCGCCAGGATGCCGGGGATGTCCTCGGTGAGCCTCGCGAAGTCGATGGCCTGGGAGATCAGGCTTGTGGGGTTGTCCTCGATGGCCGCCCAGGCTCGGGCGCGTTCGGCCTCGCTGGCGAAGCGGCCGTGGTCGAAGGCCTTGCGTGCCGCCGCCCGCAGCGCGTCCAGGTCGTGGACGATGATCGTGATCTCCGCGGACAGCTCGTAGCGGCGCGCCGGGTCGTCGGCCAGGCGGGTGATCGCCCGGATGTCCGCGCTGCTCAACTCGTGACTCATGCCTCCAGAGTCACCCCGCGAACCGCGACCGGCCAGGGCGAACGCGCCAAATCCGGGAAGAATCCGGGGCACCCCTAGTGGTGCGCCCGCGGCTCGATCTCCAGCGCCCGCAGCACCGCCACCAGCCGCTCCAGGACCGCGGCCGGCGAGACGTAGAAGGCCGACGCGCGGATGCGGAACAGCCGCCACCCGCACCGCTCCAGGTCGCGCTGCCGGGCCAGGTCACGCTCGTACGCCGCCGCGCCCCGCCACTCGTCGCCCTCGCACACGATCGCCAGCCGCGACCGGGCGCCGACGACCACCAGGTCCAGCACGACCGAGTCGACCGTGTACCGCGGCACGACCGAGTAGCCGAGCGAGACGAGCTCGTTCGCCACGTGCTGGGTGAACAGCGAGCCGAACGGTTCCACCAGCGTGTCGGCCGGCGCGGGCAGCCGCAGGAAGACGTCGGACGGCGACGAGACCACGCCGTAGCAGTGGTCCAGCAGCTGGAACCGCATGTCCTCGGCGTTGTCCAGCGAGCCGGGCGGGATGGAGTGGAACAACCACATCTGGTCCCGCGCCCGCGACGCCGCGACGTTGTACCGCTGCACGAACAGCTCCCGCGTCAGCGGCACCTGCGACGGGCCCGCCGCCACCATGGACAGGAACATCACGTCCCGCTCCGCGCCCTGGAAGTCCGCCGAGTCGCCGCACTGGATCCGCCGCGCCGCCCAGTCCTCCGGCGCGATCCGCTCCAGCAGCCGCCGCTCGATCGCCTTCGCCTGCGCGCTGCCCAGCAGTGAGATCACGCCGAACGTCATCCCGTCGTAGCGCGGGTCCGCGACGCACTTCTCCAGCTGCTCGACGACCGCCTCGACCTCGACCGGGTTGATCTTGTTCGTCGTGCCCACCACGTGCCCGTCCGGCAGGTACACCGGGCGGATCGGCTCGAGCCGGTCGGCGCCGTACTGGCGCACCGGCACCAGCCGGATCCCGTCCGGCTCGTAGGCGACCCGGTTCGAGAAGGCGATGATCTCCGGCACGCACCGCCGGTGCTCGGTCAGCGTCAGCAGGCCGCGGTAGCGCATCTTCGCCTCGTCGAACAGGCTCCGCTGCGGGTCCTGCCACGCCGACCGGTACGGGTCGTCGGCCAGGTACTGGCCGGCGAGGTCGCGCAGCTGCTGCTGGTCGACGCCGACGGCCGACGGCGACACCTGCTTGTCGTCCCCGATCACGACCATGCGTGGCGCGAGGTACTGCAGGAACGTCGCCTCCAGCCCGGCCTGCGACGCCTCGTCGACGATCACCACGTCGAACATGTCCGGCCGGATCCGCAGCTGCTCCGCGATCCGGTAGACCGGCATGATCCACACCGGCACCGCGGGCCGGCAGCGGTCCATCGCCTGGCGCACCTCGACCCGCCGCTGCGCCGCGTACCGGCCGGTGCCCTTGCCCAGCCGGCGCACGAGGTAGGCGTAGTGCTCGAGGTTCGCCCGCGCCTGGCCGGTCAGCCGGTCCGGCGACACCGCGTGGCCCCACGCCCGGGTCGCCGCGAGCTCCTCGACCCGTGCCCGGATGCGCTGCTCGGTCAGCCCGATCTCCGCCTGCAGCGCGTTGACGTCCGCCGCACCCTGGTCCAGCACCCACGCGCCGGCCGCCGCCCACGACCACGCCTCGCCGAACGACGCGAGCCGGTCGTCCCACGCGGGGTCCGCGGCCGTCGTCTCGACCGCGGTCCGCAGCCGCGCCGGCACCCGCTCGGCGACGGCGTCGCGCCGGTTGATCAGCCGGCGCACCTCGTGCAGCCGCTCGAGTCGCTTGTGCGCCACCGCGTACGCGTCCGGGTCGCGCTGGCGCGCCGCCTCGCGCAGGGCCCGCACGCACGGCGCCGCGTCGGCGTGCCCGGCCGCGACCGAGAGCGTGGCCTCGATCCGGCGCAGCGGCACGGTCGCCGCCGCGTGCGCGTCGGCCGCCGCCGCCACGTCGACGAGCCGCGCGTACGTGCGCACCGCGTCCAGGTCCGTCCAATCCGGACGCGGCAGCCCCGCGTCCGCCAGCGCCCGCTGCTCGGTCTCCAGCGCCTCGGACAGCCGCAGCACGCGGCGCAGCTGGTCCAGCTCCGTGCCGTGCCAGGCCACCCGCTCGTGCACCGAACCGGAGGCCACCGCGACCCCGGCCGGCCACGCCCGGTCCAGTGCGGCCAGCACCTTGACCAGGTCGGCCCACACCAGGAACGCCGCGACCTGCACGGCGTTCACCGGCGGCAGCCCGTCCACCCGGACCTGCGCGAACAACGCCTGCGCCTGCTTGACCGGCCGCGGCGTCAGCGGGCCGAGCTTCGGCAGCCCGTCCGCTCCGGTCTTCAGAGCGCCGCCGGCGAGGTGGGCGTGCAGCTGCTGCGCGACCGGCACCAGCAGCGTCACGTTACCGTCCACTTCGACCGTCGTGAGTGGACCGAGACGCGCGGCGAGCTGCTCCGCCTGCGCGGCGAGGGCGCCGAGCTGCTGCGCCCGGCCGTGCCACACCCGCCCGCGCCCGGACCGGACGTCGGCGAGCGCGTCGTTCATCCACGTCTCCCGGCGCCGCGCCAGGTCGTCCGCCTCGTCGGCCAGCTCGCGCAGCCGGCGGCGCAGCTGCTCGCGCGCACCCGCGTCGATCCGGCGCACCGCCTCGAACGCCAGGTGCGCCTTCTCCAGGTCGTGCTGCTCGTCGGCGGCGGCCGCGGCGTTCTCGGCGGTCACCAGGTCGGCGAAGCCGGGCGGCGGGGGCACGGTGGTGAGGTCGACGAGCCGGCCGCCCGCCTCGAGCTCGTCGGCCGACAGCGTCCGGTCGAGCAGCAGCCCGCGCCAGCCGGCCAGCTCCGCGGCGGTGACCGGCGGCGGCTCGTCGGCGCGGACGTCCGCGTGCTCGGGCAGCCAGCCGAACCGCCCGCGCCGCGCCTCCAGCGCCCGGGCGATCGCCGCGAGCGTGCCCTGGTAGCCGGCGTGCGAGTGCTCGCGGACCTCGTCCGCGCGGGCCTCGATCAGCCGGTCGTGCAGGTCGGCGCGGCGCACGCGGAGCCGCTCGATGTCGTCCAGGCAGGCCTCGATCGTCTTCGCCGCCGCGGCCTCGTCGTGGTCGGTGGCCGCGGCCGCGATCCGCTCGACGGCCACCTTCAGGTCGGACATGTCCTCGCGGGACGTGCCGACCACGGCCACCGACAGCGGCTTGATCGCGGCCGGCAGCTTGTCCCGTACCTCGCGCAGCGCCCGGTCGGTGTGCGCGGTGACCAGCACCCGCTTGCCCTGCGCGAGCAGGTGCGACAGCAGCGCGGCGGCGGTGTGCGTCTTGCCGGTGCCGGGCGGGCCCTGCACGAGCGTCTGCGCCTGGGTGTCGACCTGCCGGATGATCCGCAGCTGCGTGTCGTTGACCGGCAGCGGCAGGAACTCGTCGTCGTCCACCTTCACGAGCGCGCCCGCTACCGGACCGGGGGCGCGCGGGGCCGGCCGGTGGTCCGGGTCGACGAGCGGGCGCAACCCGTCGGGGACCTCGCCGGACTCCGTGAGCTGGTCGACGATCGTCGAGAAGATCTCCACCAGGCCCTGCTGCGAGCGGCGGCGCAGGATCACCGCGGGCGCGAACGACGCCACCGCGTGTGCGGCCGGCATCGGCACCGCGCCCCCATCGCGGTACTCGCCGCCCGCGTCGAGCATGTGCACGACCCGGCGGACCAGCGCGCCTGCCTCGGTCCGGTCCAGCGGGTGGCCGGCCAGCTCGCGGGCCTGCGCGCGGATGTCGTTGACATGCCGCGGGTTCGGGATGCGGCCGGGGTCGAGCATGTCCAGCTCGACGTCCGCGGCGTCGACCGACTCGACACGGCGGACGGCGAGCTGGCCGGTGTCGTCGTCGAGGGTGATCGTCACCGGCGCCGTGACGACGTGCCGGCGTACCTCCGGGTGGTCGGGCGGGCGCCACGCCAGGCAGCCGACGCCGACCACGAGCTCCAGCTCCTCGGGGTTGCCGGTCGCCGCGACGTAGGTGGCGAACAGCTGGCCGTACCAGGCACGGACGGGCCGGTCGCGGCGCTCGGCGGCCGCCCACTCCTGCCAGCCGGGAAGCCACTCGTCGTACCGCGCGCGCAGTTCCGGATCCTCGGGCGGCGGGGCGACGTTGCCGGGGTCGTCGAAGCGGTCCACGCCGAACTCGGGCACGGGCGGGTCCACGCGGGCCACCCGGTCGATGGTGAGGATCGGGTCGTCCGGTCCCGGCTCGCCGCGGTGGGCCACGGTGACGGCCGGGTGCTCGGGCAGCTCGTCGAGCCAGAGCACGTCGCGGTAGCCGTCCACGGTGCGCGGCGGGAGGTTGCGAAGCTGCTGGGTACGGCCGAGGAACTCGAACAGGCGCACGGCGCGGCCGACCGACGGGTCGGCCACCTGGTTCGCCCCCTGGTGGGTTTCGGTCACCCGGTCCATCACCTGCCTTGGAGGCATCCAAGATACCGCGCCGGCGCTATGCCAGGCATGACAACGGCTTTCCGCCGTTGTAGACGACCATGTCGCCCAACGCCGCGGCGGCGTCGATCGGCGCACCCGGCGCGGCCCCGGCCACCTCGGCGTACGCGCGGTGCAGGTTGCCCACGATCCGCTCACTGTCCTTGAGGCTCGCGTACTCGCCGAGGTCGAGCTCGCGGGCGACCTCCAGCGGCGCGAGGCCGGCCGCCGTGCCCTCGCGCGCGGTGGCCTGGACGAACCGCAGGTAGCCGAGCACGTCGTCGATCACCTCCGGCCCGCACACCGGGCCGTGACCGGGCACGATCGTGGTGGCGCCCAACGGTTTCACCACCTCGGTGAGGACGTGGATCGCGCCCGCGATCGAGCCCTGCACGAGGAACGGCGTGCCGCCGTTGAACAGCAGGTCGCCGCAGAACAGCAGGCCCCGCTCGGGAATCCACACGATCGAGTCGTTCGTGGTGTGCGCGGGCGTGCCGACGTGGCGGACCTCGCAGCGCAGGTCGTCGACCCACAGCGTGACGGCTTCGGTGTAGGTGAGGAACGGCGGCTCGATCTCCACCGCACCCCAGTCCACCTTGGTCCAGATCGGCTCGTCGAACGGCTTGCCCCAGGCCAGCACGGCCTCGCGGGTCGCCTCGTGGCCCACGATCGTCGCGCCGGCGAAGAGGTAGTTGCCGAACGTGTGGTCGCCGTGGTGGTGGGTGTTGACCAGCGTGCGCACGGGAAGCGGCGTGACCCGCCGGATCGCGTCGAGGTACGCGCGGGTGCGGCGCTCGGTCGAGCACGCGTCCACGCTGACCACGCCGCGGTCGCCGACGAGGAAGCCGGTGTTGTTGATCCACCACGTGCCGTCCGGCTGGATGTAGGCGTACACGCCGTCGCTCACCTCCTCCAGGCGCGGCGGTGCGGGGGAGGTGATGTCGTGCGCGGTGGAGGTCATGCGGCCACTGTAGAAGCGGACGAAGGCCCGCGCGGCGGCGAAAGTGCGGCGAAAGTGCGGCGAAAGTGCGGCGAAAGTACCGTCGCGTACTGACCACATCGGACAGTGCGGCGGCCGGTGCGGACGTGGCGCGGCTACCGCACACGCCGGCGTCGCTCGATGCGGCGAAGGCGATCCGGCCTGGTTACCGGCTCAACCGGATCGTCGCGCGCGGACGGGAGTCACGCTCCGCGACCGTCCGGGCCGCTCGGTCTGTCAGGCTGCAAGTTTCCGTTTGCGAGTCCGGTTCCACTCCCGTTGCCGCCGTCGAGCGCGTACTCTGAGTCGTTGGACGGTGACCGGTCGAGCGAGTACTGGAGGCGGGACATGGCCGCGGACGACCCACGCGGCGGGGCGGAGGAGTTCTCCGCGCCCGCGACAGGCGAGGTCAGCGGAGCCCCGACAGCCCGGCGGATCGTCCTCGGCGCCCAGCTGCGCCGCCTCCGCGAGGCGGCCGAGATCACCCGCGCCGACGCCGGCTACGCGATCCGCGGCTCGGACTCGAAGATCAGCCGGATGGAGCTCGGCCGGGTCGGCTTCAAGGAACGGGACGTCGCCGACCTGCTGACCATGTACGGCGTCACCGACCAGAACCAGCGCACCTTCTACCTGGACATGGTCCGCAAGTCCAACGAGCGCGGCTGGTGGCACCGGTTCAACGACCTCATGCCGGACTGGTTCTCCAACTTCGTCGGCCTCGAGGAGTCCGCCTCCCTCATCCAGAACTACGAGGTCCTGTTCGTGCCGGGCCTGCTGCAGACCGAGGAGTACATCCGCGCGGTCGTCAGCCACGGCCAGCCGGCGCACCTCGACGAGCAGAGCGAGCGCCGCGTGCAGCTGCGCCTGCAGCGGCAGAAGGTGCTGTTCCGGCAGGGCGCCCCGCGGCTGTGGGCCGTCGTGGACGAGTCCGTGCTGCACCGGCCCATCGGCGGGCACGCCGGGCTGCGCCGGCAGCTGGACTACCTGCTCGACGTCACCAAGCAGCCGAACATCACGCTCCAGGTGGTGCCGTACGAGATGAGCGGCTACTCCGCGGAGGGCCCGTTCAGCATGCTGCGCTTCGCCGAGCCGACGTTGCCCGACGTCGTCTACATCGAACATCTCAGCGGCGCGCTGTACCTCGACCGGCCACACGAGATCGAGGTGTACGGCCGCGTCATCGACCGCCTCGCGGTCGACGCGGAGACGCCGGATCGCAGCCGGCAGCTCATCTCCAAGCTTCGCGCGGAGATCTAGCGCCACTCGATCGGGTGATGATGTTCGGTACCCAGGCGGGCGCTGCGCCCTGCAAGTTGCACTGACCTGGGCGGACACCATCGGTGACGAGATTTGGCCCTCTGGCCAGCGCCCGCGCCATATGCACGTGCATTTACCGCTGCAATCGCAGGTGCTATCTTCTTTGTATGCAGCTGCACGTGCAGGTGCACCCACTGTTGGTAGTCGGGAGAGGTGGGGACGGTGGCAGACACGGTTCACAACGGCATGCCCGCCGACAGACTCGAAGGCGCCGCGTGGCGCAAGAGCAGCCGTAGCGGCGCTGTCGGCAACTGTGTCGAGCTCACCTGGCCGGGCCATGACGTGGTGGCGGTCCGCAATTCGCGTGACCCACACGGCCCGGTGCTCGCCTTCGCCAGCCCCGACCTCGCGGCCTTCCTGGCCGGCGTGCGGAATCGGGAGGTTTGATGGTCAGCAGTGCGAGGTCGTCGGTGTCGACCGCGACCAGCACCGATGCCCAGCTTCGCGCGCTCGTGGCGCGCGGCTTCCGGTTCATCGACCCCAGAGACGAGAACGGCGACGTGGTCGCGGTGGTCGGGATCCGCGCCCACCACGATGTCGTCGACGTGGTGCAGCTGCACGGGGAGGACGAGGTCGTCGCCACCCGGATGCCCACGGATCAGGACGTGCTCGCCCCTCGCCAGGTGTTCTGGCAGGAGGTCGGCCCGGCGCACCACGTGCTCGGCGCGATGCTTGCGCTCCCGGACGACCGCCTGCCCGGCACGCTTCTGGTCCCTACCAGGGTGAGTGCATAACTGGGGCGCACCTGGCGGAATCCCTGGTCGCCAGGTGCGCCCTGGTATGTCTTCAGTACGTTGCCCGGCCGCCGCTGATGTCGTGGACCGCGCCGCGCGCCGTGCGTGCCATGCCGCCTCCTCGCTAGAACGAGTTCTAGCGAGGCTAGCGGGTAAGCCGCGACACCGTCGGCAGCCCGGCGGCCTGCCAGGCGACGAACCCGCCGGCCACGTCGGCCACCCGGGTCAGCCCGAGCTGCGCCATCACCTGGTGCGCGGCCAGGCTCGACGTGTACCCCTCGTTGCACATCAGGACGATCTCCTGGTCGCGGTCGCCGGGCCGCAGCTCCTTGAGCCGGTGCTCGCTGGTGACGTCCAGGCGCCACTCCAGCACGTGCCGGGAGACCGCGATGGCGCCGGGCACCTCGCCGAAGCGCCACCGGTACTCGGTCGGCCGCAGGTCGACCAGCAGCGCGCCGCGGCGCATCGCCTCCGCCGCCGCGGCGGGCGGGTACCGCGTGATCAGCCCGCGGGCGTGTTCGAGCAGCGTGGTGATCACGTCGGTCGCCGCGCCTGGCTCCGCTCGCTCCGACGATCCGTTCACGAGGCGGCCCCGCGCAGTGCGGCGGCCTCCGCCTCGAGCGCGCCGACGTCCGGCTCCGGCGTGTCGCACGGGATCTCGCGCAGGTGGTGCATCCCGGTCGGCAGCCAGCAGTAGAAGTTCATCGCGCGCAGCGGGGGTGAGTAGGCGTGGATGGAGACGGTCGGCTCGGTCCCCACGTTGACCAGGTTGTGCAGGTAGTCGGCTCCGAAGCCCACCGCGGTGCCGGCCACGTGCCGGCGGGTGCGCAACCCCGGGCCACGCACCGTGCCGAAGTCCTCGAGCAGGGAGCCGCGCGTCACGGTGAACGCGCCCGCGCTGCCGCCGTGGTCGTGCAGCAGCGTGTCCTGCCCGATGTCCCAGCAGATCAGCCACACCTCGGCGGCGTCGTCGAGACGCAACCGGGAATAGAACCGCTGGGTCAGGTCGAATCGCACCAGATCGGCCCAGCGGGCGGGAGCGCCGGCGAATTCCGCGACGATTTCGCGGAGTTTCGCCGGCGAAAGGAAATCGAAAGAGTTCGCCGGGTCTGCGGGCACGGCGAATTGCGGATGCATATCCACGAGACAAGCCCTTTCGCTTGACACCCGTGGTGTCCCCGCACGCCGGCCGGCGCCCGGCCTTCGCTCGGAGCCACGACGAGGTGTATCTCGCTCGAGCCGCTCCGCCGCGCGACCCGCCCGGCTTCGGCGAGCACACTGCGGTCCGGCCCGATCAGCCGCTATGGTTAGCGCCGCCGCGAGAATATCGGGCGGGGGAGCGGGGGGACAACGGGCCCGGCGCCCGGCGAAGGGAATGGCGCCATGCGGATAACCAAGGCGCAGCGCAATGCCGTGGCCGAGCGGATCACGAGCCTGGAGCGGACGTTCTACGGCCGCGGTCCGCGCAACGTACAGGTATCGGTCAGCGACGACGATCCGGTGAGCCTCGTCGTGCTGTCGATCGACAGCCTGACCGTCGCCGACGCGGTACTGGGCGAACGCGGCCACCGCGAGGCGGTGATCCGTCATCACGAGGCGCTGCACGAGGCGACCCGCAAGGACTTCCTCGACGCCGTCGAGAGCATCATCGGCCGGCCGGCGAGCGCCTACCTCGCGCAGGTGCACCCGGACACCGGCAACGCGATCCGCGTGTTCGTCTTCTCCGAAGAGATGCACGACGGCAGATGACCGGCTGGGCTTGTCGGGGGATTTGCCTTGGCCGGGTGCCGCTAGCGATCCAGGTTGACCAGGCCGCGGCGGACGCGCTCCAGTAGCTCGAGGTTCGGCCGGTCGTCGGGGCCGGACTGGGCGCCGTGAACGTTGATGAGGCCGAGCCCGGCCATGTCGTCCAGGAGCACCCGGACCACACCCAGCGGCAGTGACAGCAACGCGCTGACCTCCGCAACCGAGATCGAGCGGTGGCACAGCCGGGCCACCGGCTGGTGCTCGCTGCGCAGCGCGTCGAGCATGCCTTCGGCTCGTTCGGTGGTCGACACCAGCGTCTCGACCTCCAGCTTGACGCTCGGCCGGGTCCGGCCACCGGTCCATGCGTACGCGCGGACGCTCGACGAGTACTCCTCGAGCGGCTCGCCACCGTGCGAGCTGACGGCCTCTGCGACGCCGGCGAGGATGACCTCGGGTGACTCGTGCCCGGTCATGGCTCAGGTCGCGGCGAGCGCCGCGCGCAGCTGTGGTGTCAAGATCTTCCCGAACTGCTCTACCAGGACCGTCATCTCGTAGGCGACCTGCGCGACGTCACAGTCGATGCCCGCCAGCACGGCGAGGCACGAACCGTCCCGGATGGAAGTCAGCAGCAGCGCGCCGTCGTCCATCTCGACGACCGCGCGCACTACCTCGCCCCCGTCGAGGCACCTGGCCGCGCCGAGGTTCAGGCTGACCATCCCGGCGGTGATGGCCGACATCTGCGCGGCGCGCTCGGCCGGCAGCCGGGCCGACGCGGCGAGCAACAGGCCGTCGACGGAGACCACCACGGCGTGCGCGACACCGGGCACGCTCTCGGCGAAGTTGTCGACCAGCCAGCCGAACTTGCCGACCTGGTGTGAATCGGCGCTCATCCGTCGGTCGCCTCCTCTCGGGGCTCGCTCTGCCGGGCACCCGCCTGGAAGCTGCTGAGGAACCCTCGGGTTCGCTCCGCGTCGCGGGTGCGGGTCGCGGGCCGGTCGTTCGCCGGCGGGACATGCGGCTGTCCTCGCGGGACCCGTTTGGGGAGGCCGTTCGGGTCAGTCTGCTGCTCCACACCGGATGTCGGTGGGGCGGGCCGCGGTGTTTCCGCGGTGACCGGACGGTTGAGCCAGGTGAACGCGGCCTCGCCGGGCGCAGCCGCGGCCGCCGCGACGGCCGCCACCGGCTCTTCGGCCAGCCGCGTCGCGACGAACAGGATCGACGCCGGGGAGGTCGCCGACGGGAAGTCGGTCAGCTGGACGTGAATGCCGGCCACCTCGAGCCGACTGGCGACCGTCGATGCTCCTATCGGCGGGCTCGGTGCCGGGTTCGACGGCTGCGGCGCGGCCGTCGCAGGAGACCGGGTGACCGTCCCGCCCGTCACCACCACCGCCACCGGCACGCGCACGAACGCGCGCAGGCCGTCCTTGCCGTCGTCCCGCGGGGAGAGCCACACGCGAATGCCGTGCCGGACGGTCAGCCGGCCGATCACGAACAGCCCCATCTGCCGGGACACCGGCACGTCGACTCCGCCGCCGGCGGCGACGCGGTTGTTCGCCTCCAGCAGCTCCTCGCCGGCCATGCCGACGCCCTCGTCGGTGATCTCCACGAGCACCGAGCCGTCGGCCTCCAGCCGGCCCGCGATCACGACCGGGGTGTCCGGCGGGGAGAACTTCGTCGCGTTCTCGATCAGCTCGGACACCGATCGGATCAGATCCCCGGCGACGTAGCCGACGACCCGGACGTCGGGCACCGAGGAGACCAGCACGCGCTGGTAATGCTCGACCTCGGACACCGCCGCGCGCAGGATGTCGGACACGGGCATGGGTTCGGCGAACCGGCGGCTGAGCCCGGCGCCGGACAGCACCATCAGGTTCTCGTTGTTGCGCCGCATCCGCGTGGCGAGGTGGTCGAGCTTGAACAGGTTCGACAGCTGGTCCGGGTCGTCCTCCTGTTCCTCCAGTTGCTCCATCAGCCGTAGCTGCCGCTCGACGAGGCCCTGGCTGCGGCGGGACAGGTTCGTGAAGATGCTGGCGAGGTTGCTGCGCAGGCCCGCCTCCTCGGCCGCCGAGCGCACGGCCTGGGCGTGCACCGCGTCGAACGCCCGCGCCAGCTGGCCGAACTCCTCGGTGGTGTGCAGCGGCACCGGGTCGATCGCGGCCTTCTCCAACTCGCCGGCACGGATGCTCTCCACGGCCGCCGGTAGCCGCTCGTGCGCCACGTCCAGCGCGGTGCGGCGCAACACGCCGACCGAGCGCAGCAGGTAACGGGCGATCACGAAGCCGATACCCAGCGCGAGCAGCGCCACGATCAGCAGCACCGCCGACACCACGCCCGCCCGGGTGCCGAAGTCGTCGGACAGCGCCGCGGACTTCTCGCGGAGCGAGTTGCTCGCGTTCCTGGTCACGTCGAACATCAGATCGGTGGTGGCGCCGAACGACGTGTTCCACTCCTCCTCGGTGTAGCGCGGAGCGTCGATACCGGGAATCCGGGCGGCCCGCACCAGCGATTGCCGCTTGATGACGTCGGGTCCCGACACCGTCGACTCGTAGCCCTGCCGCAGCGCGTCCGGCGCCACCGCCCGGAAGTCGTTGAGGTTGTCGTCCAGCCGGGCATCGGTCTTGACGAAGGTCGTGCGCTCGAAGTCGGAGATCCGGCCGTTGCGTGCGGCGATGAGCCCGGCCGCGTGCTGGATGCCGACCTGCTCGCGGGCGGCCTGCAGCTCGTTGAGCGAGATGGAGATGTTGGTCAGCTCCGCGTCGGGGAAGCGGCCGATCAGCGCGCGGTCGAAGTCCAGCACGGCACCGGTGACGACGTCGTAGGAGCCGAGTACGAGGTCGCCGTCGGCGCGTTCGGCCACCTGCTCGCGCGCGTCGTGGAGCACGCCGACCGCGTCCGTCACGTATCGGAAGCGCTGTATGGCGTCCTCGCCGAGGTCGGTGTTCTGCTCGACGGCAGCGTTGGCCCGCGCGATCTCCGCGTCTGTGCTTCGCGAGAGTTTGTCCAGGTCACGGCTCTGCTGCACGGCCGCAGTGCGCTCGTCCTGGATGGCTGTCAGCGTGGTGAGCAGCTGTGCCCGAAGATCTGCGATGCGCTCCGTCGCAGCGTAGGAGCCGGCGAGCTGCACGTCGTTCTGCACCCGCAGCGCACCGAGGACTCCCGCGCCGATTACCGGCACGACGAGCACCATCCCCAGTTTCACCTGCAACGGCCAGTTGCGCCACTGCGTGGCGGCGGACCACCACTTCACGGGTTCTCCCTACGCTACGCCTTTCGGCGCAATAACGGAGTCAACTTAGGGAGCAGTCCGCGTTGCGTTCAAGAGCTGAATGCGCCACCGAAGGCGCACTGTGAGTCACACAGGCGTCGAAGCCGATCAACGATGTCGCGGAGCCAAGATCGACAATGTGTCGACGAACTGCCGCCGCGGGTGCGCCGGATCGGCCGAGTCCTGCTTTCGGCGACGGCATCGCGGTACCGGTCGCGTTGCGCACAAAGTTGCGTACAAAGACGCGCCCCCGACGGTGGAGCACCGAAGGAGGCGCGCCGGACAGGAGGTGCGACCGGTCTGGGTCAGCCCGGAACCGGGGCGGCGACCTGTTCGTTGAGCAGGTCCGCCAGTGCGCTCACCACGCGCAACGTGGGCGCCGAGGCGCCGGTGAGGTCCGCCAGCTCCACGACCGCCTTCAGGATCACGTCCAGCTCCAGCGGGCGGCCGCGCTCCAGGTCCTGGAGCGTGGAGGTCTTGTGCTCGCCCGCGCGCTCGGCGCCCGCCAGGCGGCGTGCGATGGAGATCTCCGGGTGCGCGCCCAGACGGGTGGCCACGTCGAGGGTCTCCGTCATCATCTGCACCACGAGCTCACGGGTGTCGATGTGCCGGCAGATGCCGGCCATCGTGGCGCGGGTCAGGGCGCTGATCGGGTTGAACGCGATGTTGCCCATCAGCTTGAGCCAGATGTCCCTGCGCAGGTCGGGCTCTACCGGACACTTCAGGCCACCGGCGATCATGGCGTCCGAAAACGTGGTGCAGCGCTGTGAGATCTCACCGGTCGGCTCGCCGATGGAGAACCGGGTGCCCTCCAGATGGCGGATCACGCCGGGGGAGGCGATCTCGGTGGCCGCGTAGACCACGCAGCCGATCGCGCGCTCCACCGGGAGCGCGGCGCTCACGCTGCCGTCCGGGTCGACGGCGTCGATGCGGCGCCCGGCGTACTCGCCGTCGACGCCGTGGAAGTACCACCAGGGGATGCCGTTCTGCGCGGCGATGATCGTCGTCTCGTCGTGCAGCAGTGGCTTGACCATCGGGCCCGCGTCCGCGTAGCGGTTGGCCTTCAGGCCCAGGAACACGTGGTCGACCGGGCCCACCTCGGCGGGATTGTTGGTCGCGTGTGGACGGGCGGTGAAGTCTCCGCGCGGGCTCTCGACTCGCACCCCCGACTCGCGGATCTTCTTCAGGTGGGGACCTCGGGCGATCAGGTGCACCTCGACTCCGCCGCGGTGCAGTGCCGCACCGACGTACGCGCCGATGGCGCCGGCCCCAAGAACAGCAACTTTCACCGGCAAGCTCCGTTCTTGCATGCAAATGGTATGCAGCATACAGTATGAGATGTTCTGCGAGACGGAAAGTGGTGAGCATGCATTCGGCCCTGCGCAGGGGAGTGTCCGAAGCAGACGCGACAGCGGACCCGAGGACGGGCTGGAAGCAGGCGGCCGGCGGTCAGGCGATAGCCGCGACCAGCGCCGACGAGAAAACGTAGACCAGGACGCCGGCCGTCATTAGAGTCATACGGTATGCAGTATGCGCCACCACGAATTACCCTGATGGACACGAGGAGATGACCAGGCAGATGGCTTCATCGGTCGAGACAGGTCCGATCGGCGCGCCGGACAGCGCCAAATCGGTCGCGGCACCAGCCGAGAACCAACCCGAGCTGATCTCCGGTGGGCACCTGGTGGCGAAGGCGCTGAAAGCCGAGGGCGTGGACGTGATCTTCACGCTGTGCGGCGGACACATCATCGACATCTACGACGGCTGCGTCGACGAAGGCATCGACGTGATCGACGTACGCCACGAGCAGGTCGCCGCCCACGCGGCCGACGGCTACGCGCGCATCACGGGCAAGCCCGGCTGCGCGGTCGTCACCGCCGGCCCCGGCACCACCGACGCGGTGACCGGCGTGGCCAACGCCCTGCGCGCGGAGAGCCCCATGCTGCTGATCGGCGGCCAGGGTGCGCTCTCCCAGCACAAGATGGGCTCGCTGCAAGACCTCCCGCACGTCGACATGATGAGCCCGATCACCAAGTTCGCCGCGACGGTGCCGCACACCGAGCGCGTCGCGGATCTGGTGTCGATGGCCTTCCGCGAGTGCTACCTCGGTGCCCCCGGCCCCGCGTTCCTGGAGATCCCGCGCGACATCCTCGACGCGAAGGTCCCCGTGGAGAAGGCCCGCATCCCGAAGGCGGGCGCCTACCGCGCGTCCACGAGGAGCGCGGGCGACCCGGCCGCCATCGAGCGGCTCGCCGACCTCGTGGTCAACGCGGAGAAGCCGTGCGTGCTGCTCGGCAGCCAGGTGTGGACCACCCGCGGCACCGACGCGGCCGTCGAGTTCGTCCGGACGCTCAACGTGCCGGCCTTCATGAACGGCTCGGGCCGCGGCACGCTGCCGCCGAAGGACCCGCACCACCTGCAGCTCGCCCGCCGCTACGCCTTCCAGAACGCCGACCTGATCATCATCGTCGGCACGCCGTTCGACTTCCGGATGGGCTACGGCAAGCGGCTCTCCCAGGATGCCACCGTGGTACAGGTCGACCTCGACTACCGCACGGTCGGCAAGAACCGCGACATCGACCTCGGCATCGTGGGCGACGCCGGCGCCGTGCTCGCCGCGGTCACCCAGGCCGCGTCCGGCCGGGTGGACAACGGCTCAGTGGCCCGCAAGGCGTGGCTCGAGGAGCTGCGCGCGGTGGAGACGCAGGCCTACGAGAAGCGGCTGCCGCGCCAGCACTCGGACGCCTCGCCGATCGACCCGTACCGGCTGGTGCACGAGATCAACGAGTTCCTCACCGAGGACTCCATCTACATCGGGGACGGCGGTGACATCGTCACGTTCTCCGGCCAGGTCGTGCAGCCCAAGTCGCCCGGCCACTGGATGGATCCCGGTCCACTTGGGACACTCGGCGTCGGCGTGCCGTTCGTGCTGGCGGCGAAGTACGCGCGGCCGGACAAGGAGATCGTCGCCCTGTTCGGGGACGGCGCGTTCTCCCTGACGGGCTTCGACTTCGAGACGCTGGTCCGGTTCAACCTGCCGTTCGTCGGCATCGTCGGCAACAACTCGTCGATGAACCAGATCCGTTACGGCCAGATCCAGAAGTACGGTGCGGACCGCGGCCGGGTCGGCAACACGCTCGGGGACGTGCGCTACGACGAGTTCGCGCGGATGCTCGGCGGCTACGGCGAGGAGGTCCGCGATCCCAAGGACATCCGCCCGGCACTGGAGCGGGCGCGCGAGAGCGGCCTGCCGTCGTTGATCAACGTCTGGGTCGATCCCGAGGTCTACGCGCCCGGGACCATGAACCAGACCATGTACAAGTGAGGTCGGTTCGAACCCCACATAGCAGCCGATGACCAGAAGCAGACCTGTTTTGAATCGACCTCAGGAGGGGCACGTCATGGGAAAGGCACTCGAAGGCGTCCGGGTCCTCGACATGACCCACGTCCAATCCGGACCGTCGTGCACGCAGATCCTCGCCTGGATGGGCGCGGACGTGGTGAAGCTCGAGGCCCCGACGGGGGACATCACCCGCAAGCAGCTCCGCGACCTGCCCGATGTGGACAGCCTGTACTTCACGATGCTGAACTGCAACAAGCGCAGCATCACGCTGAACATGAAGTCGGAGAAGGGCAAGGAGCTCTTCACCGAGATGGTGAAGAAGTTCGACATCCTCGCGGAGAACTTCGGCCCGGGCGCGGTGGATCGCATGGGGTTCTCTTGGGACAGGCTCCAGGAGATCAACCCGCGGCTGATCTACGCGTCCATCAAGGGCTTCGGCGACGGCCCCTACACCCACTTCAAGGCATACGAGGTGGTCGCGCAGGCGATGGGCGGCTCGATGTCCACCACCGGCATGGAGGACGGCCCGCCGCTCGCGACGGGCGCGCAGATCGGTGACTCCGGCACCGGCATCCACACCGTGGCCGGCATCCTCGCCGCGCTCTACCAGCGCGAGCGCAGCGGCCGCGGCCAGCGGGTGACGGTCGCCATGCAGCACGCCGTGCTCAACCTGTGCCGGGTGAAGCTGCGCGACCAGCAGCGGCTCACGCACGGCCCGCTCGGCGAGTACCCGAACAGGGAGTTCGGCGACACCGTGCCGCGGTCGGGCAACGCGTCCGGCGGCGGCCAGCCCGGCTGGGCGGTCAAGTGCGCGCCCGGCGGCCCGAACGACTACATCTACGTGATCGTCCAGCCGGTGGGCTGGGAGCCGATCGCGAAGCTGATCGGCCGCCCCGAGCTCGTGGACGACCCGGAATGGGCCACGCCGGAGGCGCGGCTGTCCAAACTGGACAAGATGTTCCAGATGATCGAGGACTGGTCGATCGAACACAACAAGTGGGAGGTGCTCGCGAAGCTCAACGCGCACAACATCCCCTGCGGTCCGATCCTGTCCACCAAGGAGATCATCGAGGACACCTCGCTGGTGGAGAACGAGATCGTCGTCAAGGTGGACCACCCGCAGCGTGGCGAGTTCGCGACGGTCGGCATGCCGATCAAGCTGTCCGACTCGCCCGCCGAGGTGCGCCGCTCGCCGCTTCTGGGCGAGCACAACCACGACATCTACGGCGAGTTCGGCCTCGGCGACGACGAGCTGGCCGAGCTCAAGGCGAATGGAGTGATCTGAGGTCATGGCCGAGGTAGACAAGAGCGCCGTCCGCGAGGTCCTGGACAAGGTCCGGGCCGAAGGCCGGGACTCGCTCACCGCGCCGGAAGGCAAGCGGGTCTGCGACGCGTACGGGATCCCCACCCCACGTGAGGGTCTCGCGACGACGGCCGACGAGGCGGCCCGGATCGCCGAGGAGATCGGCAAGCCGGTCGCCTGCAAGATCGTCTCGCCGGACATCCTGCACAAGACCGAGGCGGGCGGTGTGATCGTCGGTGTGTCCGGCGGGGACGCCGCCCGCACGGCGTTCGACGAGATCGTGGCGAACGCCAAGCGGTACTCCGAGTCCGCGAGCATCGCCGGCGTCCAGGTGCAGGAGATGGTGGCGGGCGGCCAGGAAGTCATCGTCGGCGCCACGACCGACGGCACGTTCGGCAAGGTCGTCGCGTTCGGCCTCGGCGGCGTGCTCGTCGAGGTGCTCAAGGACGTGACGTTCCGGCTCGCGCCGCTCGACGACGCCGAGGCGCGCTCGATGGTGACCGGCATCAAGGCGGCCGAGGTGCTCCAGGGCGCTCGCGGCGCGGAGCCGGTCGACCTGGACGCGCTCGCCGGCGTGATCGCGAAGGTCTCGCGGCTGGTCACCGACTTCCCGGAGATCAGCGAGTTCGACCTCAACCCGGTGTTCGCCTCGGCGGCCGGGGCGACCGCGGCCGACGTGCGGATCCTGCTGGAGACCGAGGCGCGCGCGGAGAAGGTCCAGTACAGCCAGGACGAGATCCTGCGCGTGATGGACCGGCTGATGAACCCGCGGTCGGTGGCCGTCATCGGCGCGTCCGAGCAGGCGGGCAAGATCGGCAACTCCGTGATGAAGAACCTGATCAACGGCGGCTACGCGGGGGAGATCTACCCGATCAACCCCAAGGCCGACACCATCATGGAGCGCAAGGCGTACAAGTCGGTCGGCGACGTGCCGGGCGACGTGGACGTCGCGGTGTTCGCCGTGCCGGCGAAGTTCGTACCGGCGTCGCTCACCGAGTGCGGTGAGAAGGGCGTCGCGGCCGCGGTGATGATCCCGTCCGGGTTCGCCGAGACCGGCAACCAGGAGTTGCAGGACGAGATCGTCGGCATCGCGAACCGCTACGGCATCCGGATGCTCGGCCCGAACATCTACGGCTACTACTACACGCCGCAGAACCTGTGCGCGACGTTCTGCACGCCGTACGACGTGAAGGGCGGGGTGGCGCTCACCTCGCAGTCGGGCGGCATCGGCATGGCGATCCTGGGCTTCGCCCGGACGACGAAGATGGGTGTCTCGGCCATCGTCGGGCTCGGCAACAAGTCTGATGTGGACGAGGACGACCTGCTCACGTTCTTCGAGCAGGACGACAACACCCAGTGTGTGGCCATGCACCTGGAAGACCTCAAGGACGGCCGGGCGTTCGTGGAGACCGCCCAGCGGATGACGAAGAAGAAGCCGGTCGTGGTCCTCAAGGCGGGTCGCACCGCCATGGGCGCGCGGGCCGCGAGCTCGCACACGGGCGCGCTGGCCGGCGACGACAAGGTCTACGACGACATCCTAAGGCAGGCCGGCGTGGTCCGTGCCCCCGGGCTCAACGAGATGCTCGAGTTCGCGCGCGGCCTGCCGCTGCTCCCCACGCCGAAGGGCGAGAACGTCGTCATCATCACCGGTGCCGGCGGCTCCGGTGTGCTGCTGTCGGACGCGTGCGTCGCGGAGGGACTGTCCCTGATGGACATCCCGCCGGATCTCGACGAGGCGTTCCGCAAGTTCATCCCGCCGTTCGGCGCGGCGGGCAACCCCATCGACATCACCGGTGGCGAGCCACCGTCGACGTACGAGGCGACCATCCGCCTTGGCCTCGAGGACCCGCGCATCCACGCGCTGATCCTGGGCTACTGGCACACGATCGTCACGCCGCCGATGGTGTTCGCCGAGCTCACCGCGAAGGTCCTCGCCGAGGCGCGGGCCAAGGGGATCGACAAGCCGGTGGTGGCCTCGCTGGCGGGCGACACGGAGGTCGAGCAGGCGAGCGAGTACCTGTTCGAGCATCGCGTGATCGCCTACCCCTACACCACCGAGAAGCCGGTCGCGGTCCTCGGTGCCAAGTACCGGTGGGCGCGGGCCGCCGGCTTGATCGGCGAGGGCAGGCCGGAATGAGCCGGCTCGCGAGGTCCGTGTGGCACCTGGCCGGTGCCGGTGGCCTCTCGCGTCGTCCTCGATCCGGCTGACGGCCGCCGACCAAAACAAGAGGGAAGCAGTACCGGGTGGCCGCCAGGACGGGAACGGCGGTCACCAGCAGGGGTCGACAGGCAGGCGGAATTCGAACACTGGAGGTCCAATGGTGGATTCTCACAATCCCCGCGCCGCGGGCAGTGCCGAGGTGAACAACCCGAGCACTGTCGCGGGCGAGGAACGGGTATGGCGAGCCGGAAAGCTCGAACCGATGCCCATTCGCCCGCTACCGGACGCGCCCCCGTCCATTCACCTGCTGGGTCCGACGGTCTTCCTGCTCGCGCTCGGCGTGGGCATGGGCGAGTCGTACATGTGGCCACGGCTGGTGCTGGTCTTCGGCCCGGAGATCCGGTGGTTGTTCCTGATCGGCGTCACCTTGCAGGCCGTGGTGATGCTCGAGATGGCGCGCTACGCGATGGCCACCGGGGAGAGCATCTTCACCGGTGCGGCACGCGTGTTCAAGCCGATCATGTGGTTCTTCTTCGTCACGGCCATCCTGGTCTACATGTGGCCCGGCCACCTGTCGGCCGGCATGTCCGCGTTCGAACAGCTGACCGGCATACCATGGGTGGTCTCGGCGATCGTGGTGCTGGTCCTGGTCGGGATCCTGTTCAGCCTGGCCAGCGTCATCTACGACGTCGTGGAGAATATTCTCGGGTTCCTGATCGGCATCCTGGTGATCGGCACCACGATCATCGCCTCGATCGCGGGCAGCTGGGCCGACCTCGGCTCCACGCTCGCCGGGATGTTCGCGTTCGGGTACTTCCCGAAGGACATGATGTCCGCGGAGTGGTTCCCGATCGTGGTCGGTTCGATCGCGTTCGCCGGGCCGTCCGGCATGCAGCAGATGTGGTACACGCTCCACCTGCGTGAGTCCGGCGCCGGCATGGGCGCGCACGTCCCGAAGATCCGCGGCCTGCGTACCGCGGGCGAGCAGGAGAAGATCCCCGCGCATGGGTTCATGTTCGACACGTCGGACCCCGCCGAGATGGCGAAGTGGCGCGGCTGGCGCAAGTGGATAACCTTCGATGCCTTCCTGCTGTTCTGGGGCATCACGATGCTGGTCACGATCTCGTTCACGGTGCTGGCCCAGTCCGCGGCGCGGGAGAACCCGAACGTCAAGGACGTCATCGAGAACGGCGAGCGGTCGGCGGCGTTGCAGGCGATGTCCGACTCGTTCGCCTCGGTCGGCGGTTCGGTGCTCGGCGGGTTGTTCTTCGGGTTCATCGCGCTGATCGGCGTGAACGCCACCCTCGGGTTGTTCGACTCGTTCTCGCGTGGTCAGTCCGACATGACCTACTTCCACTTCCCAGGTGCGAAGCGGTTCAAGATGTCCCACCTGTACGCGGGGTTCCTC
Organism: Actinophytocola sp.; assembly: GCF_036555685.1. Classification (GTDB taxonomy): domain Bacteria; phylum Actinomycetota; class Actinomycetes; order Mycobacteriales; family Pseudonocardiaceae; genus Actinophytocola. The sequence continues at coordinate 81,176 of NZ_DATBKY010000299.1, forward strand.
TGGGGTGTCATCACGTTCGGCATCCTGATCCTGCTGTTCGGCCCGGCCGACGGACCGGAGGGCATTCTCGACATCCTCGCGTTCCTGTCCACGTTCGCCATGGGTGCCTACTGCATCGTGTTGTTGCTGGTGAACAACCGGATGTTGCCGAAACCGATCCGGCCGAAGTGGTGGTCCAACGTGATCATCGGGTTTGGTGCGGTGTTCTACCTGGGCATGCTCTTCTACAGCATGTTCCGGTTCGGCGTCGTGGACCTCGGTTAGGAGATGGAAGCGATGCGCCGTCTGTTCCTGTTGACCCTGCCGGGTCTGGCAGTCGGATTCATCGCCGGCGTGCTCGCC
>NZ_DATBKY010000300.1:0-42023 GCF_036555685.1 Actinophytocola sp.
CCGGCGCCCCGGAGCCATTCCAGGGCCGCCGGCGCAGCGGACAGTACCGAGATGTGACCGTCCTGCATGGACAGTCGTAGCTCCGCGGTGGGGCAGTGCGCGGCCAGCCATTCCGCATGCGTGCTCGGAATCGTCCGGTCCAGGCCGCCGTGCAGCAGGAGGACCGGCGCGGTGATCGCGGCCGGGTCGGCACCCCACGGCGAGACGTAGGCGAGGTCGTCGTCGACAAGCGCGCCGCGGCCCCCCTCGAGAGCGGGACCGACGACCGAGCCGAACCAGCCCCACGGCCCCTCGAAGGCGGCCAGGTCGGCCGCGGCGAACTCCATCTCGGGGTTGTCGTCCCGCGCCTCGTAGGCCTCCTTCGCCGCCCGGCCCGCGGCGGCGGCCCGCAGCGAGCCGAGGCTCGAGTCCGACATGCCGGCGAACCAGTCGAGCCCGTCGGCGCCGAACGGCGCGATGCCGGCCGCGCTGACCACGGCGATGACCCGATCGGACAGCAGTGCGCCGCACGCGAGCGCATGGGAGCCGCCGCCGGAGTGGCCGAACACCGCGAACCGCTCGACGTCCAGCGCGTCCGCGATCGCCACCACGTCCTCGGCCACCGACCCGACGGTCCGGCCCGGCCGCGGCGTCGAGCCGCCATAGCCGGGCCGGTCGTGTGACACCCAGCGGATGCCGAGCCGGTCCGAGACCTCGAAAAGCGGCTCCGGCGGGGCGCCGATGTTCGGCGTGCCGTGGTGCCAGAACACGGTGAGCTCGCCGGCCCGGCCCGTGTCGTAGACGTGCAGCGTGCGCCCGTCGGCGAGGCGGAGGTCTGTCTCCATCACCGCGGCAACCTACCGCTCGCGATGCGAGGCGGCGTCCGCGCAGCACGTGGGTCATCGTGTGCCGCGGTTCGGCCACCGCGGCGTGCGCCTCGACGTCTGGAACGCCTCCGGCGCCCGCGACCACAGCCGGTGCGCGCGGAACGTGTGTCCCCGCGCCTCACGCGCGGGCGCGGCTGACCAGGGCCGCGACCAGGCAGCCGAACCCGGCGAGCGACACGACCGTGCGCAGCACGTTCCACCGCACCCAGGACGACTCGAAGCGGGCGCGCAGCTCCGCGTAGCCGTCCCGGCCCGCATCCAGCGCGTCGTTCAGCGGGATGTGCACGGCCCGGGTTACGACGATCGTCGCGAGCAGGCAGGCGAAGCCCGCCACGACCCACCACAGCGTCGCGCCCGCGTTCAGGTGGAGCACCCCGGCGACCGCGGCCAGCAGCGGCGCGCCCAGGAACGCCAGCATGAACCAGCCGTTGATGATCGCGATGTTGATCCCGCGCATGCCTTCGACGAACGTCTTGTCGTCGCCGCGGGCCAGGCCCGGCATGACCGAGATCGAGTACGCGTAGAAGAGCCCGGCGACCAGCCCGGCCGCGATCGTGGCGGCCACCAGCACGGCGATTCCCATGCGGCTCACCGACTCCACGCGTCCGCGGCCGCCTTCGCGTAGTCCGCGAAGTCCCGGGCCGGCCGGCCGAGCACCCGCTCGACGTCGCCGGTCACGAACTCGTTGCGGCCGTCCAGCACCCGCTCGAACAGCTCCGCCAACGGCATCGCCGCCTCCGCGGGCAGGTCGAGCGAAGCCGCGAACATCTCGGGGGAGCCGGGCCGGTAGCGCACCGCCCGCCCGGACACGGCGGCGATCTCGGCCGCGGCGTCGGCGAACGTGAGCAGCCGCGGGCCGGTCAGGTCGTACTCCTCGCCGGCGTGGCCGGGTGCGACGAGCGCTTCGACCACGACGTCCGCGACGTCGTCGAGGTCGACGAACGGCTCGCCGACCTCGCCCGCCGGCACCGTGAAGTCGCCGGCCATGACCAGTGGCAGCAGGAAGCCCTCGCTGAAGTTCTGGGCGAACCACGCGCAGCGCACGACCGTCCAGTCCACACCGGACTCCCGAACGGCCCGCTCGCTCGGCTCGGTCTCCGGCTCGCCGCGGCCGGACAGCAGCACCAGCCGGTGCACGCCCTTCGCCGCGGCCAGCGTGCTGAACGCCCGGATCCGCTCGGCCGCACCGGGCAGCGCGAGGTCTGGCTGGAACGTGAGGTAGGCGGCCTCGACCGGGACGTCCAGGACGGCTCCCCAGGTCGTCTCGTCGTACCAGTCGAACGGCGGCTCGGTGGCGCGCGACACCGCGCGCACCGCGTGTCCCCGGGCGCGCAGCCGGTCGGCGACCCGCCGGCCGGTCTTGCCGGTGCCGCCCACGACCAGGAAGGTCTTGTCAGTCGTCATGGGTACAAGTAAAGCGGCAAGCGGGTGGCCCGCCAGGTGGGCTGCGGCAGCTCGTTCGCCCTCCTGAGCACCGCGTTCGAACGCGAGTACGGTGTGAGCCCGCAGGCCTACCGCACCCGGGAATGACGGTGGCGGGGCCGCCACGGCCCCGCCACCTGGTAAGCGCGTCAGCAGCGGACGAGCAGGCCGGTGAGGGCCGAGCAGGTCTTGCTGGCGCGGTCGTTGGCCGCGTTCGGGTCGGCCGGGGTGCTCTGCTGGCGCTGGACGGTCGTGACGAGCTGGCCGATGGCGAGCAGCTGGGTGCGCGCGGCGAAGGTCACCGTGGCGTTCGCCCCCGACGCCAGCGTCGCGAGGTCGCAGTTGACCGTGCGGGTGGTGCCGACCCGCACGCAGTCGTCGGAGCCGGCGAACACCAGGCCCCTGGCGAGGGTCGCCACGAGCCGCACGCCGGTCGCGGCAGCCGGGCCCGCGTTGCCCACGGTGACCGTGTACTCGATCCGCGAGGTGCGCACCTGGCGCGGCGTGGCGTTGATCGACACCCCGAGGTCGGCCTCCTGCGGCCCGTTGATCGTCAGCGTGGGACCGGCCGCCGACGGGAACTGGAAGTTCTCGCCGTCGAGCTGGTGGCGCAGCGCGACGGTGCCGGGTGCCGCGTCGTCCTTGATCCGCAGCGTCCACGTGACCGTGTGCGAGGCGCCTGGCGCGAGGTCCCCGGCGTACGAGCGGAAGCTGTCCAGGAACACGTCGCAGCTGAACACGCTGCCGTCGCAGGAGACGATGTCGGCGACGTCGACGAGGCCGATCAGGGTCGGCCGCGCCCCGGTGATCGCGAAATCGTTCGGGTTGAACACCTCCTGCGTCACCGTGAACGTCTGGCCCCGGTCGAGGGTGGTGTCGCCGGCGGTCACGGCGCTGGGATCGGGCGGTGCCGCGCCGGCCGCGGCGGGCACGGCGAACAGGACCGCGGCGACCACCACGCCGATGGCGGCAATTCGAGGCAGCCTCATAGATACGACTCCATCTGGATCGCGGAAAGCCGACCCCCGCGCCGGCACAACGGTTCGTTACTCGCTGCCCGCAGGCGGTCCGTTACGAGGTGTTTCCCCCCTGGTATGAAAGATCACCCGGTGGGGGCACGTCCCTACAATGGTCACCAGGCCGGATCGCCGCCGCGTGATCGGAGGTGCGTGATCGGAGGTGCCATGCGTCGCCGGTGGGGACGCCTGCTCGGCCTGGTATGCGTGCTCGTGGTGGGGAGCGTGCTGCCGCTGGCCCAGCCCATGGCGGCCGCCCGGGATCGGGGTGGGCCGCTGATCGGTGCGGCGCGGGGTGACGAGCTGCATGTCATGTCGTTCAACCTGCGGTTCGCCTCGGAGCGCGGGCCGCACACGTGGTCGCAGCGTCGCCCGATCATGGCCGCGCTGCTGCGCCTCGAGCAGCCGACGCTTCTCGGCACCCAGGAGGGCTTCTACGGCCAGCTGCGCGACATCGCCGAGGACCTGCCCGACCGGTACGACTGGATCGGAGAGGGGCGCAAGGGCGGCAGCCGAGACGAGTTCGTGGCGATCTTCTTCGACACGGACCGGCTGGAACCCGTTGCGTACGACCACTTCTGGCTCTCCGACACGCCGGACGTGGTCGGCTCGAACACCTGGGGCAACGACTCGGTCCGCATGGTCACCTGGGTCCGCTTTCACGACAAGCGCACGGGCCGCGAGTTCATCGCCCTCAACACCCACCTCGACGACGAGTCGGCGTACTCCCGCACCCGAGCCGCGGAGCTCATCCGCGACCGCATCGGGGCCTTCCCCGCGGACCTGCCGATCATCGTCACCGGCGACTTCAACGACGCCGCCGAGAACTCCGCGCCGTACGACATCCTCACGACCGGCACCGGCCTGACCGAGTCCTGGCGCGCGGCGCGGCACCGGCTTACCCCGGCGTACGGCTCCTGGCACCACTACGTCCCGCTGCGCGTCAACGGCCGGCGCATCGACTGGGTGCTCACCCGCGGCAAGGTCACCGTCGACGCGGTCGGGCTGAACACCTTCAGCCGCAAGGGAGAGTTCCCCTCCGACCACCTGCCGCTGCAGGTCCGGCTACACCTCGACTGACCGGGCAGCGGCACGGCTCGCCACCGCCGCACCGTGCACCGGCCCGCGGCGACCCGGGCCGCACTACCGCCGCTCACCCACCCGGCGGTGCGTGCACGGCGATCATCTACGCGCTCGCTAACGGGCCAGCAGCGTCACGCCCAGGGTGATCATCGTGGCGGCGACCAGACCGTCCAGCAGCCGCCACGCGGCGGGGCGGGCGAAGAATCGGCCGAGCAGCCGCGCGCCGAAGCCGAGCGCGGCGAACCAGCACAGGCTCGCGAAGGCCGCACCGACGCCGAAGTCCCACCGCAGCGCACCGTGCGTGGCGGCGACCGAGCCGAGCAGCAGCACGGTGTCGAGGTACACGTGCGGGTTGAGCCAGGTCATCGTGAGGCACGTCAGCACCGCGCCGCGGGTGGCCCCCGCGGCGCTGCCGTCGGCGGTCATGGCCGCCGGCCGGAACATCCGCCGGACCGCGAGCAGGCCGTAGCCGACGAGGAAGGCGCCACCGACGAGGCCGACGACGGTCAGCACGACCGGCTGCGCCCGCACGATCGACCCGACGCCGGCCACGCCCAGCGCGATCAGCACCGCGTCGGAGATCGCGCAGATCGCGACCACGGCGGGCACCGCGTGGCGGCGGATGCCCTGGCGCAACACGAACGCGTTCTGCGCGCCGATGGCCACGATGAGGGAGAGGCCGGTGCCGAAACCGGCCGCCATGGCGAGCAGCATGCCACCACGCTAAGCAGCGACAGAGCGCACGTCGAGCTAAGGATTCTTAGGTATCATTAGCGCTCGTGATGCCGGTCGATCAGGTTCGCACGCTCCTCGCGGTCGCCGACGAGGGCACGCTCGACGCGGCCGCGGCCGCGTTGCACGTGACGCCGTCCGCGGTCAGCCAGCGGCTGAAGGCGCTCGAGCAGGGGGTCGGCCGCGTGCTGCTGCTGCGCACGAAACCGGTCCGGCTGACCGAGTCCGGCCAGGTGGTCGTCCGGTTCGCCCGCCAGCTCGCCCGCCTCGAGCTCGACGCCCGCGCGGAGCTCGGCATGGCGGACGGCGACGAGCCCGCGACGCTGCCGATCGCGGTGAACGCGGACTCGCTCGCGACGTGGTTCCTGCCCGCGCTCGGCCGCGTGCCGGAGTCGCTACGGACGTGCTTCGAGCTGCACCGCGAGGACGAGGGCCACACGACCACGCTGCTGCGCGAAGGCGTGGTGATGGCGGCCGTGACGTCGTCGCCGGAGCCGGTGCAGGGCTGCTCGGTCACGCCGCTGGGGCGGATGCGGTACCTGCCGGTGGCGAGCCCGTCCTATGTCGGGCGTCGGCTGCGGGGCCGCTCGCTGCGCCAGGCCGTCGGCACGGTGCCGGTCGTGCTGTTCGACCGCAACGACGACCTGCAGGACTCGTTCGCCCGCCGCCTCACCAGCGGCCGCGACGCCGGCCCGCTGCGGCACTACGTGCCGTCGTCGGAGGGCTTCGCGGACGCGGTCACCGCCGGCATGGGCTGGGGCCTGGTGCCGGCCGCGCAGGCCGGCCCCCGGCTGCGTGCGGGGGAGCTGGTCCTGCTGGACCCGCGGCGGGCGGTGGACGTGCCGCTCTACTGGCAGCAGTGGAAGCTCGACTCGCCCGCGCTGGCCGCCACGGCGGCAGCGGTCGCCGCGGCGGCGGCCGATGCGCTGGACCAGTGACCGCGTGCGCGGCCGGAACCCACGGCACGCCTGCGACGTTGATCGGGCGTGATCGGACCAAACGGGCCACAATGGCTGACAACATGGCAGCAACGCATCAGATGAAGCGCGTGGCGATCTCGGTCGCCGGCGCCCTCGTCCTCCTCGCCGGCCTCGCGCTGCTCGTGCTGCCCGGGCCCGGCCTCCTGCTGGTGCTGGCCGGGTTGCTGATCCTCGCCTCGGAGTACCCCGCGCTCGAGCGCTACGTCGACCCCGTGCGGGACCGGGCGATGAAGGCCGCCGAGCAGAGCGTGTCCTCGCCGCTGCGGATCGCCGGCTCGGTCTGCGCCGGGCTCGGGCTGATCGCCGCCGGGATCGTGTGGGGCCTGGTGTCGTGGCTGCCGTTCAGCGGGTGGAGCGCCGGGTCGAGCCTCATCCTTTCCGGGTTGATCCTGTTCGCGCTGCTGTACTGGAGCTACCGCAAGGTCCGGGCGCGCCGCGAAGCAGCCCGCCGGTCCTAGGCGACTGCGCGCAGCGCCCGGACGGCGTCGTGATCCGAGTCGTGCGCGGCGGCCAGGCTCGCGCGGCAACAGCGCACGATCTGCCGGTTCGCCGCACCGGGCGGCATCCCGTGGCACTTCGGGCAGGTCAGGGTGACGTCACCGGTCAGCTGGTCGATCGCGACGTTGACCGCGCACTCGCATCTGCGGCACCAGCGGTGGCCGGTCACGACGATGACGTGCAGCGGCGAGGAGACGCAGTGGTGCAGCCAGCGCCGGTGCGTGTAGCAGGTGGTGCGTTCGAGGGGGTCCAGTTCGCCACGTTCCTCGGCGGCGTCCTCGGTGGACAGTGCGACCGCGAGCCTGCGGTCGGCGACGTCGGCGTACCGCTCGTGGACGGCCGGGAGCGCCGGCACCGCGGTGATGGTCTGGGTGCTGCGCTGCGTGCTCACGGCCGGCTCCTTCGCGTCTGTCCGTGTCTGGTTCGGATCTGACGCTAGGTCGGCGTGGGTGCCGGGACATCGGGGAGACCCCCGGTCCCGAGAGGGGGTACCCCGGGGTTCGCCCGAGCTATGGCCTGGTGGTGTGGATGACCGCGGCCATGTCCTTGTCGCCGTGCCCGGCGTCCGCGGCGGAGCTGAGCTGCGCGTGGACCGCCGCCATGAGCCGCTCGTCGACGCCCGTGTCGCGCAACGCCTGGAGGATCAGGCCGGCGTCCTTCACCGCGCCGCCGAGGGCGAATGCCGGGGCGAGCTCGCCGCTGATCATGTTGCCGCCCTTGACCTGGGCGTACGCGCTGTCGGTCGGGCCGCCGCCGATCACGTCGAGGAACAGCCGCGGGTCGAGGCCGAGCCGCTCGGCGAGCGCGATGCTCTGCGCGGTCGCGGTGGTGATCGACAGGACCCAGGCGTTGGCGACGAGCTTGAGCCGGTGTCCGTCGCCGGGGCGCTCGCCGACCCACACGGTCCGCGCGCCGACGGCGTCGAGCACCGGAGTGGCCGGCTCGCGCAGGTCCGCCGGGCCGGCGGCGAGGACGGTCAGCTTGCCCTGCTCGGCCGGCTGCCGGGTACCGAGGACGGGCGCGTCCAGGAAGCCGAGGCCGTGCCGCGCGGCCAGGTCGGCGAACCGCTCGGTGGCCTCGATGCCGACCGTGCTCGACTGGATCCACAAGGCGCCGGCGCGGATCCGCGGCAGCGCCTCGTCCAGCACGCCGGCCACCGCGACCTCGTCGAACAGCATCGTCAGCACGACGTCCGCGCCCTCGACGGCGGCCGCCGCGTCCGTGGCGACGGAGGCGCCGTCGCCGGCCAGCGGGGCGGCCCGGTCGGCGGTGCGGTTCCAGACGGTCACGTCGAAGCCGGCGCGCACGAGGTTGCGCGCCATCCCGGCACCCATGATCCCCGTGCCGAGCACGGTCACCTTCGTCGTCATGCCCGCCGTTCTACTCCACTCGCGCGGGCCGGGCACGGCGGCGGCAGGCTCGGCCCGCGGTCAGCTCTTGCCCTGCAGGATCATCGGCCGGATGTCGAAGGCCTTCTTGATGATCCCGTACTCACGCATGAGGTCCGGCACGCGTTGCAGCCGCGTCGGGTCCGCGGTCAGCGGGTAGGCCGGCAGGTGCAGCACGGCGGCGATCTCCGGATCGATGTGGAGCTTGGAGATCAGCGCGCCGTTCAGCGCCTTCTGCCCCTCCGGGGTCGTCGCCGAGCGGTGCACCTTGAGCACGGCACGCTGGAACGCCGCGACCGTGTTCGGGTACGCCTGCGTGGTCTTCTCCAGTGCCGCGTACCCGGACAGGCCGATGCCGTCGAGGCGGCCGACCATCGGCTGGAAGACCGTCCACACGCCGAGCTGCGCCTGGGCGACGGTGAGGTACGGCTCCTCGAGGTACGCCGCGTCGATCTCCCCGCCCTGCAGCTTCGGCAGCATGTCCGCGAACCTCATGACCTGCCAGTCGACGCCGGACGGATCCGCGCGGGCGGCCCTCATGCCGGACTTCACCGCGAGCTCGGCGATGCCGCCCCGCGCCGGCACGCCGATCGTCTTGTCCTCGAGGTCGTCCGGGTTGCGGTACGGCGAGTCCTTGTTGACCACGACCGCGCTGGAGTCCGGCTTGGCCGCGACGGCGTCCGCCACGATCTTGACCTCGGCCTTCCCCGCGGCCTTCTGCTGCGCCCGGACGATCGCCGGATAGTTGGCGAAGGTGAGGTCGACGTCGCCGGCGAGCAGGCGGTCGAGATTCTCACCGCTGCCGGTCAGGGTGACGATCTTGACGTCGAGGCCTTCCTCGGCGAAGTAGCCCTGATCCCGCGCGACGTAGAGCGGGGCCATGCCGATGGAGGGATCGACGCCGATCGTGATGGTCGACTTCTCGACCTGTCCATCGGGCGACTCGGTCGACTGCTGCGACGTGCCGACGAAGATGCCACAGCCGGCGGTGCCGAAGAGCATGGTCACCGCCGCGAGAGCGCCGAGCGTACGTCGCGATTTCACCGGAGAGCGAGATTAGCCGACGGCGACCGGACCGCAACACACAGCTCTCGACTTAGGCCGTTCGGCCCAGCACTGGGCCGAAAAGCGGAATGTCTGGACCAACCGGGCGGCACCTGGCACAATTTGTGTCCAAATAGGACGACCTGCTGCCTGCGGTTCTACTTCGGACGATCGACTTGGGTGCCACGAGCTATAGGCGTGGAGCCGCTCGTGCGGTAGAGTCACTGGCTGTTCTGTGGCCTGCTCCTCAGTGACGACTCGTGATGACACCCGTGCGCATGCCCCGCGCCCGACGGGTGGCGTCTCTCGGTACCAACCAAACGCAACAAATCGGTAACACACAGCGATTGATGTAGGCCGTTCGGCTGAAATTGGTCCAAAAAGACGAAGATCATCCAGGTCTGGACGGGCAAGCAGCCCCAATGGGCCCGCTCGACGCTGACATTTTGGCCGACCTCGACTAACTTCCAGGCTTAACAATGGGTAGCCGAGTGAGTCGGGGTGGTTATCTCATGTGCGAGCGAGGCTTGGTGCGGACAGGCCTCCGGCAGTTCCTCCGGAGCAGTGCCTGATGGCGTCTCGCGACGCTGGGGAGGTCCACAACAAGGCGGGGAGGCGCCGTGCGCCGGGGAAGCGCACGACGCCGGAGCGGTGGCAGCCGCGGAACTGGCGGCTGCGCACGAAGATGTCGGTGGTCGTGGCGGTTCCCGCCATGACCGCGCTGGCCTTCGCCGGCCTGCGGATCGACACCGAGCTGTCGACCGCGGAAGACTTCGACCGGATCGTCAGCCAGGTCGACACGTCCATGCTGATCACCGAGGTCGTGCACCAGCTGCAGGGCGAACGCGGCGCCGTGGCGTCGGCCGTCGCCGACGGCTCGATCGCGAACAACGAGGACACGGCCAACGTCTTCCGGCAGACCGACGCGGCGATCTCGGAGCTGCGGGACAAGATCGGCATCCTGGATCTGGCCGACGCGGAGAGCAAGGGGCGCTACAACTACGCGTTCAACAAGCTCTCCCAGCTGGCGCCGCTACGCAACCTCGCCCGGTCGGGCACCTATCCCGACCTGGCGGTGCTGAGCGCGTACAACGCGGTGATCGACCCGCTGGTCCAGCTCGGCCGTGAGCTCACCACGGCGGGCAACGCCACCGGCCAGGGGCCCTCCCGGCTGAGCGCCGCGGTGCAGACCATCGGCCAGGCCAAGGAACGAGCGTCCCAGTTGGACGCTCTACTCATGGTTTCGGCCGTGCGCAACAGCTTCCGCTCCTCGACCGTGCAGAACGAGGCCGAGGCGGCCGCGGCCGGGTTCGACTCGTCGATCGCCGAGTTCTTCGCCATCGCGACGCCGGACGAGCAGCAGCAGTACAACGACGGCTACAGCGGCACCGAGGTCGACAAGCGGCGGGACTTCGCGCAGGCCGCGCTGTCCGGCTCGGATCCCAACGCGCCGCTCGACTTCGACCTCAAGACACTGCGCGACGCCAGCACGGCGGCGAACAACAAGCTCCGCGGGGTCGAGACGAACCTCATCGCGTCGCTGCGCACGCAGGCGTCCGGCCTGGCGAGCGAGGCCACGGCGACGGCGTGGAAGGTCGCGCTGATCGTCGTCGGGGCGATGCTGGCCGCGCTGGCGCTGATGCTCGCGATGACGCAGTCCCTGGTGAACCCGCTGCGCCGGTTGCGCCGTGGCGCGCTCAAGGTCGCCAACGTGACGCTGCCGAAGACGATCGAACGCATCCTCGACGACGCGAACCCGGTGGAGGCGGCGAAGAACGCGGTCGCGCCGATGCCGGTGGACACGAGCGAGGAGATCGGTCAGGTCGCCCGCTCGTTCGACGTCGTGCACGAGCGCGCGGTTCGGCTGGCGACCGAGCAGGCAGTCCTGCGGGACAACGTCAACGACATGTTCGTCAACCTGTCGCGGCGCACGCAGGCGCTCGTCGAGCGCCAGCTGTCCGAGCTGGACAAGCTCGAGCAGAACGAGCAGGACCCGGACCAGCTCGCGCAGTTCTTCGTGCTCGACCACCTGGCCGCCCGGATGCGGCGCAACAGCGAGAACCTGCTGATCCTCTCCGGCGTCGGCGTGGCGCGGCGGTCGTCCAAGCCGGTGCCGATCACGGAGGTCATCGGGGCCGCACAGTCTGAGATCGAGAACTATGCCCGGGTCGTGGTGACGGCCGGCCCGGATACGCTCGTGCAGGGCCGCGTCGTCAACGACGTGGTGCACCTGATGGCGGAGCTGCTGGACAACGCCACGAAGTTCTCCGCCGCGGACACGAAGGTCACCGTGACCTCGACGCACGTGCGCAGCGGCGAGCTCGCCGTGCAGATCTCCGACAGCGGCCTCGGCCTCTCCGAGGAGGAGCTGGCCGACATCAACAAGCGGCTGGTCAACCCGCCGCCGTTCGACCTCGCGGTGTCGCGGCGGATGGGCCTGTACGTGGTCGCACGGCTGGCGAAACGTCACGACATCAAGGTCCGGCTGCACGGCGAGTTCAACTCCGGGACGTCGGCCGTGGTGGTGCTGCCGAAGTCGATCACCAGCCCGGCGCCGCCGGCGAGCCCTCCGCCACCGCCGGTGGGCTCGAAGGATCCGACGGAGGTGCGCGGCGGGCTGACCACGTCGCTGCCGACCGCACGCACGGGCGCCACGACGGTGGCCGACAACAGCGGCCAGCCGACGACGGTCCACAATGGACCGCACTCGGTCACCCGGATGCAGCCGGTGGCCCGCCCGAACCAGACGGCGCCGACGAGCCCGGTGCCCGGCCCGCACACGTCGCAGACGGCCCCGGTGACGGGTTCGGGCCCGCAGCCGGTGCAGACGGGTCCGGGTACGGGCCCGCAGCGGATTCCGACCGGGCCGAGCAGTGGGCCGTTGCCGGTGCCGACCGGGCCGGGTACGGGCACGGAGCGGATTCCGACCGGGCCGAGCAGTGGGCCGTTGCCGGTGCCGACCGGGCCGGGTACGGGCACGGAGCGGATTCCGACCGGCCCGAGCAGTGGGCCGTTGCCGGTGCAGACGGGTCCGGGCACCGGCCCGCAACGGATCCCGACCGGCCCGCAGCCGGACCAGAACGGGCCCGGCACCGGCAAGCATGCCGCGGTCCAGAACGGCCCGGGTACGGGCAAGCACGCCGCGGTCAAGGGCGGTCCGGGCACCGGGAAGCATCCGTCGGCGCCGAGCGGTCCGGGTACGGGGAAGCCGCCGGCGCAGAACGGGCCGGGTACGGGCAAGAATCCTGCGGTCAAGGGCGGTCGGGGCACCGGGAAGCGTTCCTCGGCGCAGAGTGGTCCGGGCACCGGGCAGCATCCGGCCGTGCGGAACGGCCCGAGTACCCGGCAGCAGCCCGCGGTGCGGAACGGCCCGAGTACCGGGCAGCAGCCCGCGGTGCGGAACGGTCCCGGTACCGGCCAGCAGCCCGCGATCCGGACGGGACCGCCGTCCGGGCCGCAGCCGGTGCAGAGCGGGCCCGGCACGGGCCGGCACCCCGCGGTGCGGAACGGCCCGGCGACCGGCCAGCAGCCCGCGGTCCAGAGCGGGCCGCCGTCGGGGCCGCAGCGGGTGCAGGGCGGGCCGCCGTCCGGGCCGCAGCCGGTGCGGAACGGGCCCGGCACCGGGCAGCATCCCGCCGTTCCGCGGCGCTCGGAGCCCGCGCATGCGGCCTCCGAGGGGCTTGCCCGGTCCCCGTGGTTCCAGCGCACCGTGCCGGCGAACCTGGGCAACCAGGACGGCAACGGGAACGGCGCGGGGAAAGGGAACGGGAACGGCTCGACGGGCAAGGGCAAGAAGAACGGCAAGCGCGTCGACCCCGACGCCCTCTCCTCCTCGGCCCTGAACTGGCGGGCGACCGCGGGCGACGACGGGTGGAGCGCCGTGCGGCGCAAGCTCGGCGACACCGCGCAGCAGTCCAAGGTCAGCGACCAGCTCCCGCGCCGCACGCCCGGCTCACGCCTGGTGCCCGGGTCGGCGGGGGAGCGGCGGCTGGCCGGCGGCACCGACGACGTTCCCGAGACGGAGCCGCCGTCGCAGCCGTGGGCGGACGGCGTCCGCTCCCGGTTGACCGGCTTCAAGCAGGGCCTCGACCGGGCGCGGGGTGAGCACGAGCCACCCGATCACCGACCGGGGGACGGCCGATGACCTCCGATCGCAAGGAGGATCTCAGCTGGTTCCTGGACGACTTCGTGGTGCGGGTCGCGGATGTCGCGCACACCGTCGTCGTGTCCGCGGACGGGATCCTGCTCGCCCGCTCGTCCACCCTGCCGCCGGACAACGCCGAGCAGCTGGCCGCCATCGCCTCCGGCGTCGCGAGCCTGGCCGCGGCCGCGGCGCAGACGTTCGACGCGGGCGACATGGTCCAGACGTGCGTGGAGATGCAGCAGGGCTACCTGTTCACGATGGCCATGGGCCCGGGCGCGAACCTCGCGGTGCTGGCCGCGCCCGACTGCGAGCTCGGCCTCCTCGCCTACGAGATGACCATGCTCGTCGAGCAGATCGGTGAGCGGCTCACGCCGGAGCTGCGGGCCGAGCGCGGGCTCGCGTCGAGGTCGGCCGGCATGGACTGACCGGGGTCGCCATACGATCAACGGATGGCGACGTTCCGGGGTACCGACGGCACCCTTCTCGCGTACCACCGGGCCGGCGCGGGCACGCCGCTGGTCTGCCTGCCCGGCGGCCCCATGCAGGCGTCGGCGTACCTCGGGGACCTCGGTGGCCTGACCGCCCGGCACGAGCTGGTGACGCTCGACCTCCGAGGCACCGGCGAGTCGGCCGTGCCGGCAGACACCACCACCTACCGGGTGGACCGGCAGGTCGGCGACGTCGAGGCGCTGCGCGCGCACCTGGGACTGGCTCGAATGGACCTGCTGGGCCACTCGGCCGGCGGCACGCTCGCGATCCTCTACGCCACGCGGTACCCCGACCGCATCGGCCGCCTGGTGCTCGTCGTGCCGAGCGCACGGGCGGCGGACCTGGAGATCGCCGACGCGGATCGCCGCGCGGTCGCCGAGCTGCGCCGCGGCGAGCCGTGGTTCGCGGACGCGTACGCGGCTTTCGAGCGGATCTGGTCCGGTGCGCCGACCGACGCCGACTGGACGGCGATCACCCCGTTCACCTATGGCCGGTGGGACGAGGCCGCGCGGGCCAACGCCGCCCGCGAGGCGGCCCAGATCAACGACGAGGCGGCCGCCGGGTACTACGCGCCGGGCGCGGTCGACGCGCCGGCCGTGCGGTCCGCGCTCGCGGGCCTGGGCGTACCGGTGCTGCTGGTCTCGGGAGAGTACGACGTCGCGCTCCCGCCGAAGCGGGCGGCGGCGTACGCGGGGTTGTTCGCGCGCGCGGAGCACGCCGTGCAGCCCGGCGGCGGGCACTTCCCCTGGCTGGGCGACCCCGGGTGGTTCGTGCGGACCGTGACGACCTTTCTGGCCAGGCCTTGACCGGTTCACCCTGACGGTCCAATCGCGAGTCACCACCAACGTCCACTGACCGTGTTCACCGTCCGTTCCGGAGCATGCCGCCCGCGCGTGTCCAGGAATTGACCGGAGCATCGCGGTCGACGTGAACCCCGATGTTCCCGATGAACGGAACGTTCCTTCAGTCCGATTTTTCCGACCTATTCATGATCTTGTGAATCCGTGACATGGCGGCATCGTGGCCGGTCGGACGAATCCATGCGCGGTCACGGTGTCCTCTGCTGTCAACAGGCTGGTGCCGGCCGCGTCCGGCCGGGCCTGGCCGCCGGCGGCGCGGGTCGGAGCAATCGCCGAAAATGCCGAGCGACTGATCGATTAATTCGACCCAGGAATGCCGGCGGCGGGTGCCCGAAAATTCCGCGGAATTGATCCAGCAACCGTCACGGGGTGTGATGAGTGGCGGCAGAATGCCGGAAAATGCGTACAGGTGTTCTTCATCCGTTTGGCCGAACGGCGGATACGTCGCCAACTCGCCCGGGCGCCCGTTCGGTGGGGGCCGACCGACGATTGCGCCGGCCGGCTGCGGCGAATTGTCCGATCCGCGCGGTGCCGCTGCTGCCCGGCGCGTCGGCCGTCCTCGCGCGCGCACGCGCGCGGAGGTAGTACCGGCGCAGGTCGCCATAGCCCTTTGTTGCCAAGCGATACGCCCGTACGGCCGTATCCGGCGGGCTGTTGTGGCCTGCGGCGACTGACGTTGAGTCAGCAGTCAATTACGTAAAGCTTTGTTGACTGTTGTGCTTCTCAGGGCGTGGGAATTGACGTACAGTCCTGCGCTGTCAGGTCGAGAGGCATAACAGCCCGCTAACCATCAGCCCCTGAGGGGGCTGATTTGGGCTGCGATTTTTGTGGGGGCCACGGTGCTCGCGGGAATGCAGGCGGAGGTCACTTCCGAGGTCGGACCGGAATGGGTTGACGAGGTCTTACTGGCAGGTCCGGACAAAAACGTCCCGTTGCGCTTGCCGGCTGGGCCGATTGCTCAGTCCACACTGCGCCAACTGGTCGCAGAACGCCGGGATGCGCTGACCGCGGCTGGGCTCGGGCGGGGCGGCTGCGTCGCGTTGCGGCTGCCGCCCTCGCTCACCTACGTGGCCAATCTCCTTGCGGTGTGGCGGATCGGGGCGCAGGCAGTGCTCCTCGATCACCGGCTCACCCAGTACGAGGTGGACCAGGCCGTCGAGCGGCTCGGCGTCCAGATGGTCGTTCAGGTGGACAAGACGCTCAGCAGCCCGCTCAGCGTTTTCGCCGATGTCACCGAAACGGTTATCACCCGCGAAGGGGAGCCCGCGCGGACGCCCCATGCCGTGCTGCAGCTCAGCTCGGGCTCCACCGGGCCGTCGAAGGTCATCGGCCGCACGGCGGCCGACCTGGTCGCGGAGATCGACCGCTACACCAAGATCGACGGCGTGCCCCTGGGCGGCGAGCGGATCATCCTGCTGCCGTCGATGGTGCACGTGCTCGGCCTGGTCGGCGGGCTGCTGTACGGGTTGCACGCGGGCGTCGAGCTGGTCCCGCCGCGGCGCCTGACCGGTGACGCCATCCTCGAGGCGGTGGCCGCCGGGGACACGCCGGCCACCGTCCTCGGCGTCCCCTTCCACATCGGACTACTCGCGTCGGTCGCCGACCCGCCGAAGCTGCCCCAGCTCAAGCGCATGACGACCGGTGGCGAGCTGGTGCCGGCCGCGGTCGCCGCCACGTTCGACGACAAGTACGGCGTGCCGCTGGGCAACATGTGGGGCATGACCGAGGTCGGGGTCATCGCCACGGACCTCTTCGGCGAGCACCGGCCCTCGCTCATGCCGGCACCGGGCCTGGCCGTCCGCGAGGTCGACGGCGAGCTGCAGGTCAGCCGGCCCGAGTCGCCGTACGTCGGGCTGTCCGACCCGACCCGGTGGTCCGACGGGTGGCTGCACACCAAGGACGCCGGTCGCGTCGACCCCGACACCGGGCTGGTCACCGTCCTCGGCCGGCTCGACTCACAGGTCTCGGTCGGCGGACTGAAGGTGGACCTGACCGAGGTCGAGCACGCGCTGACCTCGGTGGCCGGCGTCGTGGGCGCGGTCGTGTTGTACGACAAGGAGATCACGGCCTACGTCCAACTGGACGGCAGCGCGACCGGGCAGGGGGTCGAGGCGGCGCTCGCCGAACGGGTCGCCGGCTACAAGCGCCCGCGCACGATGCACGTGCTGGAGGCACTGCCCCGCACGACGACCGGCAAGCTCGTTCGTGATCAGGCGGTGCTACGCGCCGCCCTGTCGTGACCTGCGGTGATTTCGTTGCCCGCAAAGGAAGTCAGCTTCGCCCGTCACGATCTTCCGTGCCAGGCCGAAGAAACCCGAGCGTGCGTGAGTCGCACACAGAGAGAAGGTAGGCAAATGCAGGCTGCGGAGATCCGGGCGTTCGTCGTCGAGACCTTGGCGGAGATGAACTACGACACCCAGGGCATCGACGACGACACGACGCTCGGCCCGGCTGGCGTGGACCTGGAGTCCTTGGCGCTCGCCGAGCTCGCGGTCCGCGTCGAGGACAAGTTCGGCGTGCGGTTCGCGGAGGAGGAGTCCGAGGAGCTCGCGTTGATGACCGTCGGCGAGTTCACGAAGACGGTCGCCGAGCGCGTCGGCAGCGTGGCGCAGGCGTGACCGGGCTCCCTCTGGAACGCAAGGACGTCGTGGCGATGGTCGCCAGCTTCGGCGACCGGCCGGTGTCCGAGGTCGGCGAGCGGATCGACTCGATCCAGCTCGCCTGGCTCGTGCACCAGGTCGAGCAGCGCTACGGCGTGCAGATAGAGCTCGACGACGCCCAGTTCGGCCGGATGAGCACGATCACGGGTGCTGTCGAGGTGTTACGCGAGAAGGTCATGGTGGTCGAGGATGCGTGACCCTGCCGAAAGAGCGGGGATCACCGGGATGGCCGCGATCAGCGTGCTCGGCAGGGGAGCGCACGCGCAGCTGGCCGGTGGTCTCGCCGGCGCCACCGCGTTCACGCCGGTCCGGCGGTTCGACGTGGACCGTCGCCGGGTGACGGTCGCGGCGACCCTGCCCGACACGGGCTCGCTCGGCGACGAGCTGGCCGGGGTGGTGCGCGAGGCGTGCGAGCAGGCCGGGCTGAGTCCGGCGCAGCGGGCGGCCACACCGCTGTTCCTCGCGGTCCACGGCCACCCGCACGCCGGCCGGGAGTCCGAAGTAGACGGACGGCCGCGCTCAGCGGCGGCATTCGCCGCGGAGCTGGCGGAGCGCACCGGGCTGCGGGCGGCGACCCGGGTCTACACGTGCGCGTGCGTGTCGGCGAGCACCGCGGTCGCCGACGCGGCGGCGCTGATGCGGCTGGGGCGGGCGGACCGGGTGGTCGTCGCCGCCGGGTACCTCGTGGAGCCCGACCAGTTCGCGTTGTTCGACGCCGGCCGCGCGCTGGCCGCGGATGGCGTTGCCCGGCCGTTCAGCGCCGGGCGCGGCGGCCTGCTACTGGGCGACGCCGTCTCCGCCGTGGTGCTGGAGGCAGGCGCCGCCGACCCGCTCGCCGAGGTCATCGGCTGGGGTCGCGCGGGCGACGCCTTCCACACGGTGCGGCCCGACCCCGAGGGCGGCGGCCTGGCGAGGGCGATCGGTGCAGCTCTGGGCCGGGCCGGCATCGCGCCGGACGAGGTCGGCTACGTCAACGCCAACGCGAGCGGCGCGGAGGGCGACGCGGCGGAGGCGGCCGCGCTGCACCGCGCGCTCGGCCCGGCCGCGGCGCGCGTTCCGGTCAGCTCCACCAAGTCCGTGCACGGACACGGCCTCGAAGGATCCGGCCTGCTCGAGCTGATCGTCACCGCGCAGGCCGCGCACGCCGGCAAGCTCCCCGTCAACGCGGGCTACCTCGAGCCCGACCCGGCGTGCGAGCTGGACCTGATCACCGGCGCGCCGCGCGAGGCGACGAGCCCCTACGCGCTGAGCTTGAATGCCGCCTTCGGCGGCGCCAACACGGCGTTGCTGGTGCGGGCGTCATGACCGAGATCGCCGAGTTACCCGTGCTCGCCGGGGTGGAGTGGCCCCGGGACGAGGAACCGCCCGCGGTTCCCGGGTTCGTCGTGTCCGACTTCAGCCCGCTGGTGAGCGAGCTCGCGGACCGCTGCCTCACCGAGCGCCACGGCACCGCCCCCGCACCGGCCGAGATCGGCGGGCGCACCGCGGTCGTCCTGGTGACCGCCAGCGGTGACGCGCAGAGCGCCGCGCACGTCGCGGAGGCGGTCGACACCGGCGCGCGGGTCGGTCCGCTGCTGTTCTTCCAGTCCGTGCCCAACAGCATCGCCGGGCACGTGGCCACCCGGTGGGGGCTTCGTGGCCCGGTGCTGTGCATCAGCCCCACGGGACAGCCGCGGGCCGATGGCATGGCGCAGGCGCGGCTGCTGATCGAGGACGGGGACGCCGACGAGGTGCTGGTGGTCTGCGTCGAGCAAGCGGTCGAACAAGCCGGGAACGCCGCGCAGGGATCGGCGTTCCTGGCGAGCAAAGGAGACTCACGATGAAGGCACACGGCCTACGGGCGGTGCTCGCCGCGGACCCGGACATCGGCGCCGGCAACGTGCTGAGCACCGTGCTCGCCCACGGGGCCGATCCGGCCGGGCCCGGGCTGACGTTCGACACGCCGGTCGACGGCCGGCCCGCGGCCCATCCGATCACGCTGGGCGAGCTGGACACGATGGTCGACGCGCGGGCCGCCTGGCTGCACGCGCGCGGCATCCGGCGGCGCGACCCCGTGGCGGTGTGGGCGACCGCGGCCGCCGACATCGTCCTCACCTACCTCGCGCTGACCCGGATCGGCGCGATCCCCGCGCTGATGAACGGGCGGATGGCGCCGGAGATCGCCGCCGAGTACATCCGCCGGCTGCGGCCGCGGGGCGTGCTCGCCGACAAGGCGCACGCCGAGCTGCTCACCGGCCACGACCTCGACCCGCCCGGGTTCGGCATGCGGACCGAGCTGCTGGGCGAGCCCGCGGAGCTGGGCACCGGAGACCCGGCGGCCGCGCCCCCGCGCTACCGCCACCACCAGGACGACCCCGTCTCGATCACCCACACGTCCGGCACCACCGGCGTGCCGAAGGCCGTGCTGCACAGCCACCGCACACTGTTCGCCGCCACCCGGCACCTGCTGACGATGCCCCAGGCGCAGGGCACCGGCCGCATCCTCAACGCCCTGCCCATCCCGCACACCGCGACGATCCTGATGGTCAACCAGGTGCTCGGAAACCGCGCGGAGATGCTGTGTCTGTCCCAGCAGGACGGTGACACGGTGCTCGCCGCGATCGAGCAGTGGCGGCCCGAGGCTGTGTACGGCTTCGCGGTCACCTGGGCGGGACTCGCCCGCTTCGACCTCGCCGAGCGGCAGCTGGATTCGGTCCGGTTGTGGTTCAACACCGGCGACTGCGCGCACGAGGCACACATCCGCCGGCTGGTCGCGGTCGGCTCCCGCGAGGTCGTCACCCGCGAGGGCCGCAAGCGGGTGCCCGGCTCGCACTTCCTCGACGGGCTCGGCTCGTCGGAGATGGGGCACAACGGCTTCCACGTCACCCACACCGTCGACTCGGACCACTACGGCAGGCGAATCGGGCGGCCGTACAGCTTCACCGAGGCGGCCGTGCTCGACGAGGACGGGGTGGAGGTCCCGATCGGGCAGGTCGGCCGGCTCGGCTTCCGCTCGCCGTCGCTCTCGCCCGGGTACTGGAACGACTCGGTGACGACCAACCGCGCGCGGGTCAACGGCTGGTTCCTCACCGGCGACCTCGTCCACCGGGACGAGGAGGGCAACTACTACCACGTCGACCGCAGCCCCGACGCGGTCGCCAAGGGCGGTTTCTACACGGCACTGTCCGAGGAACGGATCCTCACCGCCATGCCGGACGTCGTCGACTGCACCGTCGTCATCACCGGTGACGACAGGACCGAGGACGGCGGCGTGTACACCGAGGTCCTGCTCGAGCTCGACCCCGGGGCGGACACGGACGCCGACCGCACCGAGGCCGTCCGCGCGGCACTCGGCGAGCCGGTCGGCGCCACGCTCGCCAAGGTCACCGTGATCGGCAAGGACGAGCTCCCGGTGACCGTCACCGGCAAGGTGCGCAAGTTCCTGCTGCGCCACGAGGCGGCCGAGCAGGTGCGGATATGAGTACCAGGGCGGCCATCACGGGGATGGGCATGCTGACGCCGGTCGGCCGCGGCGCCGAGGAGGTCTTCCACGCGCTGTGCGTCGGCAAGTCCGGCCTGTCCGTCCCCGCGGCCGACCACCCGGCCGCCGACTCGGTCGACGTGGGCGGCTTCGTGCCGGACATCGACCCGAGGACCGTCGTGTCCGGTCCCGCCGCGTCCGTCGTGGACAAGACCGTGGTGCTGGCCCTGGTCACCGCAGCCGAGGCGCTCGCCGACGCGGGCATCGAGGTCGGCCGCGACGTCGACCCGCACCGGATCGGCGTGATCGTCGGCGGGGTCGGCGGCATGGCCATGCTGGAGAAGCAGGTCCTGGCCCGCGGCGACCGCGGCCGCGCGGCGGTCAGCCCGTACCTGCTGACCGGCATCCTGCCGAACATGCCCGCCGCGCGGATCGCGATCACGCACGGGATCCGGGGCTACAGCGCGAGCATCGGCACCGCCTGCGCGTCCGGTGCGCAGGCGATCGCCGACGCGCTGCGGCTCATCCGGGCCGGCGACGCGGACGTGGTCGTGTGCGGCGCGAGCGAGGCGCCGCTGTTCCCGACGTTCGCCGACACGTTCGGCAATGCCCGCGCACTCGCCCGCCGGTGGCCCGACCCGACCGCGGCGAGCCGGCCGTTCGACAAGCGCCGCAACGGTTTCGTACTCGCCGAGGGCGCCGCGATGATGGTGCTCGAACGGGTCGAGCACGCCGAGGGCCGGGGCGCCGCGGCATACGCGGACGTCGCCGGCTGGGGCGCCACCACCGACGCCCATCACCCGACCACCCCGCGCCCGGACGGCTCGGGGGCCGCGGAATGCATGCGCCGGGCACTGGCGAGTGCCGGCGTCGAGCCGTCCGCGGTCGGCTACGTCAACGCACACGGCACGTCCACGAAGCTGGGTGACATCGCCGAGACCGCGGCGCTCGCCACGGTCTTCGGCGCGGACGGGCCGCCGGTCAGCTCCACCAAGGCGCTGACCGGGCACATGCTCGGCACGTCCGGAGTGGTCGAGGCGGCCGCGAGCGCGCTCGCGGCCGCCCGTGGCGTGCTGCCCCCGACCTACAACCTCGACGACGTCGACCCGGACTGCCCGGCCAACCACATCCGGACCACCCCCCGCACCGAGAAGCCCGGGTTCGCGCTCTCCAACTCATTCGGCTTCGGCGGCCAGAACGTCAGCCTGGTGCTCGGCGACGCGAGCACCGCGAACAAGCGAAACGGTTAGGACTGATGAACTTACAAGGGATCGATCACATCGAGTTGTACGTAGGCGACGCGCGACAGGCGGCGTTCTACTACTGCACTGCCTTCGGCTTCCAGGTCCACGCACAAGGTGGCCCGGAGACCGGACTCAAGGGACAGCGGTCGCTGCTCGTCGGCCAGGGCGACATCCGCATGGTGCTGACCTCCGCGCTCGGGCCCGACCATCCGGCCGCCGAGTTCGTCAGCAAGCACGGCGACGGCGTCGCGGTGATCGCGATCGAGGTCGACGACGCCACGAGCGCGTACGAGCGGTTCGTGGAGCGCGGCGCCACCCCGGTGTCCTCGCCCGCGCGGTACGCGCTCGGCGACGCGTCCGTGACCACCGCGGAGGTCGGCGGCTTCGGCGACGTCGTGCACCGCCTGGTCCAGCGCGACGGGCCGCGAGCGGAGTTCCTCCCAGGCGTGTTCACGATGTCCGAAGTGGACCCGGCAGTCGAGGGGCGGCTGCTGGGCACCATCGACCACTTCGCGGTGTGCGTGCCGAGCAACACCCTCGAGGCGACCGTGAAGTACTACCACGACGTCTTCGGCTTCGAGGAGATCTTCGAGGAGTACATCCAGGTCGGCGAGCAGGCCATGTTCTCCAAGGTCGTGCAGAGCACCTCGAAGCTCGTCACGCTCACCATGCTCGAGCCGGACCCGACGCGGCAGGCCGGGCAGATCGACGACTTCCTGCGCTGGCACGGCGGCGCGGGCGTGCAGCACGTCGCGTTCACCGCCGACGACATCGTCGGCACCGTGCGCGCGCTCGGCGAGCGGGGCGTGCACTTCGCGAAGACGCCCGCGACCTACTACGCGGCGCTGCACCAGCGGATGAGCGACCTCGTGGTGCCCGTGTCCGACCTGCAGGACGTGGGCGTGCTCGTGGACCGCGACCACTGGGGACACCTGCTGCAGATCTTCACCGAGTCCATGCACGTGCGCCGCACGCTGTTCCTGGAGGTCATCGAGCGACGGGGCGCGCTCACCTTCGGCAGCGGCAACATCAAGGCGCTGTACGAGGCCAAGAACCGTGAGCTGACGGGGGTCGCCCGATGACCGTACAGACCGACTCGACGGAGCGGTTCGCGCTGTCCGAACAGGAGATGGCGCTGCTGCCGTCGGACGAGGACGTGGCGTTCTACGCCGAGCACGGCTGGTACCTGACGAAGAAGCTGTTCGCCGACGACGAGGTCGACGAGCTCGTCGCGGCGAGCGAGCGGTACTACGCCGGGGAGCGGTCACGCCGGCTGCCGGCCCATCCGCCGCGGCTCGCGTACTGGGAGCCGGGCAAGGGCAACGTCCAGCGGCACAACGACTACGTCCACTACGAGAGCGACGCGCTCGCGAAGCTGCTGTGCAAGCCGATCATCGGCGCGGTCGCCGCCCGGCTCGCGCAGGCCGACGAGATCCGGGTGTTCCAGTCGACGCTCATCTACAAGCCACCGGTGGCGGGGGAGCCGTCGAACATCGTGCCCTGGCACTTCGACAAGCACTACTGGTCGTCGTCCTCTTCGGACCGGATGCTGACCGCGTTCATCCCCTTCCACGACTGTGACGAGGAGATGGGCACGATCACGATGGTCGACGGCAGCCACCGGTGGGAGGAGATCGGCGCCGAGGACAGCCAGACGCGCCACTTCGCCGAGCGGGACCGGGGCGAGCTCGAGCAGATGCTCGCGGAGAACGCGGCACACAATGGCGTCGAGGTCGACAAGATCCCGATGATCATCCCCAAGGGCCACATGAGCTTCCACCACTGCCGGACCTACCACGGCAGCGGTCCGAACCGCAGCGACCGCCCGCGGCGTGCGGTGTCGCTGCACCTGCAGGACGGTGCCAACGCCTACCGGGAGTTCCCCCTCTCGGACGGCACCTTCGCCTTCTACAACCACGACTCACTGGTGCGCCAGACCCCGGACGGGCGGCCGGACTACGCCGACCCGGACTACTGCCCGACCCTCTGGCGCTGAGCGGAGACCGCCTCGATGACCAGCACGTTCGCGCGGCGCAAGCTGCTCGGCATCCTGTCGGGCAGCTGGCTCGCGCAGGCCTGCTACGCCGTGGCCAAGCTCGGGCTGCCGGACGCCATGGCCGCGGGCCCGCGTCCGGTGGCCGAGCTGGCGCAGGTGTGCGGTGCCGACCCGAGGACGCTCGACCGGTTGCTGCGCGCGCTGGTCGCCGCCGGCCTGTTCCGCCAGACCGCGCCGCAGACCTACGCGCTGACTTCGGTGACCGAGCTCCTGCGTTCGGACGTGCCGGGGTCGTTGCGGCAGATGGCCGTGCTGGACGGTGAGGAGGTGTACCGGTCCTTCGCGGACATCGTGGACACGGTGCGGACCGGCACGCCGGCGTTCGAGTCGATCTACGGAGAGCCGTTCTACGCCCACCTCGCCGGCCGGCCGGAGCTCGCCGCCACGTTCGTGGAGGCGATGGGCGGGGCGCGGGTCTCGGCCGCGCTGGCGCTGTGCGACCTGACCGACACCGAGCTGCTGGTCGACGTCGGTGGCGGGCGCGGGGACCTGCTGGCCGCGGCCCTCGTTCAGTACCCGGCGCTGCGCGGGATGCTGCTCGAGCTGCCGGAGGCGGTCCGGCGGGCCAAGACCACGGTCACCGAGGCGGGCGTGGAGGACCGGGCGGAGCTCGTCGAAGGCGACTTCTTCGCGGCGGTCCCGGCGGGCGGGGACGCCTACGTGCTCGCCCGCGTGCTGCACAACTGGACCGACGAGCGGGCCGAGCTGATCCTGCGCCGGGTACGCGAGGCGATGCGGCCGGACGGCCGGCTCATCGTGGTGGAGCAGCTGCTGGCGGACGCGGACACCGAGCCCGGGCCCGGCAAGGGAATGGTCGACCTGCTGATGCTCGTGCTCCTCGAGGGGCACGACCGGACGCGGGCCGACTACGTCCGGCTGCTGGAGCGGGCCGGGTTCGCGTTGCGGACCGTGCGGCACGGCACCGGCGCGGACGCCGACTCGATGCTGGAGGCGGTGCCGGCATGACGACCATCCACCCGGGACAGACGACGTCGCTGCGGGCGCTGCTGTCCAAGGAAGGCCGGCGGGACCCGAACCCGCACTACGCGCGGCTGCACCAGCTCGGCCCCGTCTGCCTGCTGCCCGACCCGGTGGACCGTTTCGACGTCGTGGTGCACGGGTACGACGCGGTGCAGCAGGCGCTGCGCGACCCGGCCCTGCACGTGATGACCGACGACTACCCCGACCGCCGCGGCACGCAGCGCTGGCGGGCGCACTCCGCGCTGCGCACGCTCGTCAAGTCGATCTTCTTCACCGACGGGCCGGACCACACCCGGGTGCGCCGGCTCTTCTCCCAGGCGTTCAGCGCGCGGCGGGTGGCCGCGCTCGAGCCCGCCATCGTGCGCATCATCGAACGCCGCCTCGACCGGCTCGCCGAGCTCGGCGCGGGCGGCACGCCGGTCGACCTGCTCGCCGAGTTCGCCCTGCCGGTACCGAGCGACGTGGTCGGCGAGCTGCTCGGTGTGGCGGAGGCCGACCGCGACTGGTTCCCGGAGCGGGTGCGCGCGTTCGGCGCGATCCTCGACCTCGGCGTGGGAGTGTGGCGCTACCAGCAGGCCGCGGACACCGCCGCGGAGGAGCTGACCGCGTACTTCGCCGACCTGGTCGCGAAGCGCCGGGCCGAGCCGCGGGACGACCTCGTCAGCGCGATCGTGCACGGCGGTGCCGCCAACACCGGCGAGCTGTCCGACGACGAGCTCCTCGCGAACCTGCTGACCATGTACAACGGCGGCTTCGTGACCACGACGCACCTGATCGGCAACTCGGTCGTGCTGCTGCTCGAGCGTCCGGACGACCTCGCGCGGGTGCTGGCCGACACCGCCCGCGCGGGGAGCTTCGTCCAGGAGGTGCTGCGGTACGAGCCGCCGACGCACTTCAGCATCCGGTGGGCGGCCGCCGACACCGAGGTCGCCGGCGTGCGGGTGCCGCGCGACAGCCGGGTGCTGGTGCTGCTCGGCGCGGCGAACCGCGACCCGCACCAGTTCCCCGACCCGGACGTGTTCGACCCGACGCGCGACCAGGGGCAGCCGATGTCGTTCGGGCTCGGCGTGCACTACTGCCTCGGCGCGATGCTGTCCAAGATGGAGGGCCAGCTCGCGTTGCCGATGCTGTTCCGCCGGTTCCCGAAGCTGGCGCTGGCCGCCGAGCCCGGCGAGCGGCGCACGCTGATGCTGCGCGGCTACGAGACCCTCCCGGTGGTGCTGTCATGACCGTATCGACGCGAGGCGAGCAGACGTATGAATCTCGGGGAGGCGGGCTGGCGCTCTACCGGACGGTGCGGCTGATCCGGCGGTTCGAGGAGCGGGCCGTCGAGCTGGTGCGCTCCGGCGACATCGTCGGCGGCATCCACCCCTACCTCGGGCAGGAAGGCGTGGCCGCCGGCGTGTGCGCCAACCTGGGCCCGGACGACATCGTCACCGGCACGCATCGTGGGCACGGGCACGTGCTGGCGAAGGGCGCGGACCCGGCGCGGATGATGGCCGAGCTGTGCGGGCGCGCGACCGGGCTGAACCGCGGGCGCGGTGGCTCGATGCACGCGGCGGACTTCGGAGTGGGCGTGTTCGGCGCGAACGCGATCGTCGGCGCGGCCGGCTCGATCGCGACCGGCGCGGCGTGGGCCCGGCGGCGGCTGGGCGTCGACACGGTCGCCGTGAACTTCTTCGGCGACGGCGCGGTCAACGAGGGCATGCTGCTGGAGGCGTTCAACCTGGCCGCGCTGTGGCGCGTCCCGGTGGTGTTCGTGTGCGAGAACAACGGCTGGGCCACCACGATGCGGGTCAGCGACGCGGTGGCGGGCAGCATCACCGCGCGGGCCGAGGCGTTCGGCATTCCTTCGGCCACTGTGGACGGCCAGGACCCGGAGGCGGTGCGCGCCGCCGCGCGCGTCGCGGTCGACCGCGCCCGGGCCGGCGACGGGCCGAGCTTCCTCGAATGCCACACCGAGCGCTTCGACGCCCACCACACGTTCGAGCACCGGGCGCGGCTGGGCTACCGCTCGGCCGAGGAGCTCGAGCGGGCCCGCAGCCGCGACCCGGTCGACATCCAGGGCGCGCGGCTCGCCCGGCTCGACCGCGAGCGCATCGAGCACGAGGTCGAGACGCTGCTCGCGGACGCGGTCGCGTTCGCGCTCGAGAGCCCCTACCCCGACCCCGTGGGCGCGCTCGACGACCTCTACGCGAGCGGGTTGCGCCCGCGGCAGGGGAGTGGTGTCTGATGCCGAGGCTGTCCTACCTCAAGGCGCTCAACCGCGCGCTCGCCGACGAGCTGGCCGCGGACGAGCGGGTGTTCGTGCTCGGCGAGGACGTCCGGGTCGCCGCGTCGAACCTCACCGCCGGCCTGGTGCGGCGGTTCGGGCCGGACCGGGTCATCGACACCCCCCTGTCCGAGCAGGGGTTCACCGGGTTCGCCACCGGCGCAGCGCTCGCCGGCATGCGGCCGGTGCTCGAGTTCCAGATTCCCGCGCTGCTGTTCCTGTCCTTCGAGCAGATCGTCAACCACGCGCACAAGTTCTCGCTCATGACCGGCGGGCAGTGCAGGGTGCCGGTGACCTACGTGCTCACCGGTGCCGGGTCGCGGACCGGCTGGGCGGGCCAGCATTCCGACAACCCGTACAGCCTCGTCGCCCATGTAGGGATCAAGACGGCCGTGCCGGCCACCCCGGCCGACGCCTACGGGCTGCTGGTCTCCGCTATCCGCGACGACGACCCGGTCGTGGTGTTCGCCCCGGCCGGCGCGCTCGGCGTCCGCGAGGACGTGGACTTCGCCACGCTCGCCCCGATCCCGCTCGGCTCCGGTCGCGTGCACCGGGCGGGCACCGACATCACGGTCGTCGCGATAGGACACCTCGTGCACGACGCGCTCGCGGTCGCCGACGAGCTGGCCGACGAGGCATCGGTCGAGGTGTTCGACCCGCGGACGGTGTACCCGTTCGACTGGGACGGCCTGACCGCGTCGGTGCGCAAGACCGGTCGGCTGGTCGTGGTCGACGACTCGAACCGGTTCGCCGGGCTCGGCGCGGAGATCGTGGCGACCGTCGCCGAGCAGGTCCCGCTCGCCGCGCCGCCCGCGCGGGTCAGCAGGCCGGATGGGGCGGTGCTGCCGTTCTCCCTCGAGCTCGATCGCGCGGTGCAGCCCACCCGCGAGCAGCTCGCCGCAGCGATCAACCAAACGCTGAAGAAGGACTGATTCCGGTGACCGAGGTCCGCGAGCCCACGAGTCCCACCGCGCGGCGGCAGCCGGGTGGCCGAGCCGGGCTCGCCTTCCTGCTGGCCGCCTACGCCTTGTTCGCCTTGGGCTCGATGGTGACGATCGTCGCGGTTCCGTGGCTGGTGCTCACCACGACCGGCAGCGCGACCAAGATGGGCGTGGTCGCCGCGGCGACGACGGTGCCGTTCCTGTTCACCAGCGTGTTCGCCACCCCGGCCGCCGACCGGCTCGGCACGCAGCCCACGGTGATCCTCACCAGCTTCGGCGGCGCGCTGTCCATGGCGGTGGTCGCCATAGTGCCGGACATCAACTTCGGCCTGCTGCTCGTCATGGTCGCGGTGAGCGGCGGGTTGAACGGCGTCGGCGGCCGGGCGCAACACGTGCTGCTGCGCCCGATGGGTGAAGCGGCCGGCATGCCGATGATCCGGGTGACCGCCATCTACGACGGGCTCAACAACATCGCCATGCTGACCGGCGCCCCGCTGGGCGGCCTGCTCATCTACTGGTTCGGGGCGCAAGGCGCGATCTGGGCGGACGCGGTGGCGATGGCCGCGTGCGGGCTGATCGTGGCCGCACTGATCCGGCCGCCGAAGGGCTCCCTTCCGGACAGTGGGGCCGCCGCGAACGCGCGATACGGGGCCGCGTTGCTCGAGGGCTTCCGCCATCTGTGGGCCGACCAGCTGCTGTTCGGAATGCTGCTACTGGTCACGTTGGCCAACCTGTTCAGCGTCGCGAACTCCGCGGTGTTCGTTCCGTTGTGGGTGTCCGACGTTTACGGCGCGGCACCCGCCATCGGCATCATTCTCGGCGCGTATTCGGTGGGCGTCGTACTCGGCAACGTCATCTTCACCGCGGTGGCGACCAAGGTGCCGCAGTACCTGACCTTCCTTCTGAGTATCGTGCTGTGCACCGCTCCCCGGCAGCTCATTCTCGGGTTTACCGACGAACTGGTGTACGTCATTGTCATTACGTTCGTCTCCGGTATGACGGCCGCAGCCATCCGCCCGATTCTCGGCGCGATGCTCTACGCACGAGTTCCGGTCGACCTGCAGAACCGGGTATTCGGATTGGTGGCCGCCGTGTGCCGGGCGGGACTCGCGGTCGGCGGGATTCTGGCCGGCTGGCTCGTCGCCGGGCTCGGCCTGCGCGAGGCGATACTCATCTCCGGCACCGTGTGCCTGGTGGTGACTCTCGTACCACTGCTGCGCTACCGGCACGGCGTGCACGGCCGGTTGCTCGAGAACGACACCGACCCCGAACCCGCGAAGGAGGGTGAGCAGTCCGGCAGCGACGAGCCCGCCGCCGAGGCGCACTGACCGTAAACCGGAAAAGCCGCCGAAAACAATCAACAAGCCCGTGCCGCATTTCTGCGGCACGGGCCTACTGGCTTGTTTTGATCAGCGTGCGACTTCGGCGCCACCGAAAGACACGACGGCCTCGGCCCCACCGAAAGAAACGACTGCCTCGGCGCCACCGAAAGCGGCGACCTCAGCTCCACCAAAGCTCACCATGTTGAACCTCCATGGTCGGGGAACAATAACAACTGAAGTATCTAGAGTTGCGTTCTCCGCCGCAAGCTGCATTCGCTCAAACTGATTGCGCCAAATGGCGTGCAAGGATTGATCGGCAGCCCGTTGTGACCGAACCGGAAACTTAGTGCTCGAGAACCATCGCCGAGAAGATCGAGCCGTATCCGGCCGAGACGATGAGGTAGCGGTCGCCTGCGGACAGCAGCCCGCCGTCCACTGCGGCGCGGTAGTTCAGGAACGAGTCGGCGGCGAACGTGTGGCCGAGCCGGGCGACGTTGTCCAGCAACACGACCGAGGTCGGCAGGCCGATCCGCTGGCACACCTTCCGCCAGGAGCGCACGTTTATGTTGTGCGGCAGGATCAGCGCGAGCTCGTCGACGCGCAGCCCGGCCCGCGCCGCGGCGGTGCCGATCACCTCACCCACCAGCGTCGCGTACTCCTTGCCGAAGCGTTCCGCGTAGTCGAGGTTGTCGGGATCCCAGTGATCGAGGTCGCCGCGCTGCAGCGTGGCGTAGCTCAGCACCCGGTCGCGCGCGCCGTCCCCGGAGACCAGGCAGGCCGCCGACGCCTCGCCGAAGATCTGGGCCTCGGGCCGCAGCATCTTGTCGAGCGTGAATACCTGCTCGCCGGCGACGATCAGCGCGAGCGCGTCCGGGTCACCGTCCATTGCCAACAGCCGCCCGGCGATGTCCACCGCGAGCAGGCCGGAGGCGCAACCGTGGTGGCTGACCGCGAACGCGGTCGCTGCCTGGAGATTGAGCAGCTCGCACAGTTCCGGTAACGGGTTGTGCGGATAGGGCAGCGACACCGGCACGGTGCGCGCGTACAGCACGTAGCGGATCCGGCTTTCGTTGACCGGCAACGTCGACAGCCCGCGGGCGGCATTCGCGAGGAGGTCGAGCAGCGTCTCGCCCGGCTTCTGGCGGCGGACCTCCGAGTAGCCGTAGGACCGTCGGAGAGTCTCGACCGTGGAGGCCGGCAACTGCCAGTCGCCGAGGAGTTCCTCGAGCGGTACTCGGCGTTCCGGAAGGTACCCCGCGACCTCTCGTAGGGCGGTCATGACGCGAGAATACGCGATCGGCGGCGTCCTCGGTGGACTACTGTCGGCTCATGACGGGTGAACGTACGGGCGCCTTCTGGGATGCCGTGGAAGGCCGGGCACCGATGCCGACGGCGGCGAAAACCCTGGGCTGGTCGCTGATCCAGGCGAACCCGGAACGTGGGGAGATCGAGGTTTCCTTCGAGGCGACCGAGGATTTCCTCAACCCCGCGGGGACGGTGCAGGGTGGCTTCCTCACGGCCATGCTCGACGACACCATGGGGCCCGCGCTGGCGGCGACGCTCGACGCCGGCTTGTACGGGGCGACACTCGAGCTCAAGGTGAGCTTCCTGCGGCCGGCCAGGCCGGGACGGCTGGTGGGTCACGGCCGGGTCGTGCACAGCGGCACCACCATTGCCTTTCTCGCCGGCGAGCTGCGGGACGAGTCCGGGCGCGTCGTGGCCGTGGGCTCGGCGACCGCGCGGATCCTGCGGAGTGGCTGAGCCGCCGGTCTATGCGTGTTGCTCGCTCTCGGCGGGTTCGGTGGTCCGCTGCTCGTGCACGCCGGGCCGGTAACGCACCAACGGAACCAGGGTTATCAGCAGGCACAGGGAGCCGGAGACGAGGATCGCGGGGTGCAGCCCGATGCCCGCGACCGCGAGCCCGGCGAGCGTGCCGCCGAAGGCGAGGCTGCTGCCGGTGACCGCGTTCACCATGCCGAACACACGGTTCTGCAGCTCGACCGGAACCCGGGCGTAGAGCATCGCGCCGAGGATCGGGCGGATCGCCGCCTGGGTGATACCACACAGGACGGACACGACGAGCACCACGACCAGGCTGCCGGTCAGCCCGAGCGCGAGCTGGCGGGGCGCGACGCACAACACCAGGCTGATACAGAAGGTCAGGTACTGCGGCAGCTTCGGGCCGAAGATGGTGAAGGCGATGTTGCCGACGATCGCACCGCAGGCGAACGCGCTGAGGATGAGGCCGACCGCGGGTGCGGCGCCGAACTGCTCGTCCACCCACAGCGGCACGAACACCGCGTAGTTGGCGACGGTGAACAGGTTGATCACCGAGGTCATCACGAGCATCCCGATCAGCACCCGGTCCTGCCACAGGTGGCTCGCGCCGCGCCGCAGTGCGGTGAGGTACGACTCGTTCGCCGCCGCCTCCCGGTCCGGCATGGTCCCGGCCGGCGGGTGCACGAGCAGTGCCACGAGTAGCGCGGACAACCCGAAGCTCGCCGCGTCGAACCAGATCGCGCCCTGCGGGCCGAGCAGGAAGATCAGCAGACCACCCAGCGGCGCACCGGTCACCATGGCCAGGTTGCCGGCCCCGTCGTAGATGGCGGTGGTCCGGATGATCTGCATGCCGGCGGCGTCGCTGACCGGGCGGAGCAGGACGTGCTGGGCACGGCCGCCCACCCCGGTGAGCGCGCCCTTGATCGCCACCAGCGCCGCCAGCGGGAGGAACCCGATGTGCGGCGTGGCCGCGACGGCGACCATGGCCAGCGCCGCGGCGCCCTCGGCGAGGATCATGGTGCGCCGGATGCCGATCCGGTCCGCCAGCGGGGTGCCGAAGACCCCCGCCAGCAGCGACGGAAACACGGTGGCCGCCGAGATCAGCCCCATCTTCGCCGCGCTGCCGGTGCTGATCAGCACCAGCCACGGCACGGCGACGGTCGTCACGACGGTGCCGAGCATGGACACGATGTGTGCCGACAGCAGCGCGGCGAGCCCGATCCGGTTCGCGGTGCCGCTCGCGCCAGTTGTCTCGCTGAGCGTGCTCAAGCCACTTCTCGATCCACTTCTCGATCCACCGCTCAATCCACTGTGGTTTCGACCAGGACGTGGTCGGCCGCGTACTTCTCGCGCAGCTGCCGGGTGTTCGTCTTGCCGCTGCCGGTCCTCGGCAGGTCGTCGACGAAGTCGAACGACCGCGGTGCCCACACCAGGGTGAGCTTCTCGCTGACCAGGTCGACGAGGTCCTGCTCGGCGACCGTGGCGCCGTCGGCGAGCACCACGTAGGCGTGGGCGGCCTCCCCGAGCACCGGGTGCGGCACGCCTATCACCGCGGCCGCGCGGACTTGCGGGTGAGTGGTCAGCACGTCCTCGATCGCCCGCGGGAAGATGTGATAGCTGCCGTAGGTCGTGATGATGACGTCGCTCGCCCGGCCGGTGAGGTAGATGTAGCCCTCGTCGTCGACGTAGCCGAGGTCGCCGGTGCGCACCCAGCCGTCGACGAGCGTCTCGGCGGTCTGCTCCGGCCGGCCGACATAGCCGGCGAAGTTGAGCTTGCTCGCCACCCACAGCTCGCCGGTCCTGCCTGCCGGCAGCACCGAGCCGTCCTCCCCGCGGATCTGCAGCTGCACGTCGCCGTACGCCGGCCCGCAGGAGCTGATCCGGTCCCGCCGGTCTGCGTCGTCGCCGACGCCGGGAAACGCGGAGATGAACGGAGATTCCGACAGGCCGTAGGTGATTCGCACGACCGGGCCGAATCGGTCGACCGCCTGGCGCAGCCGCACCGGGTTGGTGGCGGCGGTGCCCACGCTCAGCGTTGTCATCGCCGAAAGGTCGTGCTTGTCGATATCGGGGTGATCGAGCAGCTCGTAGAGCAGAAGCGGGGTGATGAACGTGGAGTTGACTTCCTCCCGTTCCAGCAGCTCGAGAAATTCCTTGGCGTCGAAGAATCGCATGACGAGCAGCGTGCTGCCGGCGAACAGGTAGATGAACGCCGATGTCTGCCCGGCGACGAACCACATCGGCGTCAGGCTGAGGTGGCGGTAGCGGGGTTCGCCGTTCGCGACGATCTGCTCGGCGAGGGCGAGCGTCTGCTCGTACAGATTCGCCGTGTGGAGCAACGGCTTCGGTATTCCGGTTGTGCCGCTGGTCTGGAACACCGACTCCGGCGTGCCGGTCGCGGTGTCCGGATCGAACGGTGCGGAGCCGGCCGGCCGCGGCGCGACGATGTCCGGGCCGGCGCCGTCCGGACCGACGCAGAACACCGGGATCCCGAGCCGGTCGGCGATGTCGCGGGCGCGCTTCTCGTGCACGGCCACCTCGTAGAGCAAGGCCTCGGGCCGGACCTGGTCGAGGTAGGCACCGAGCTCCATCGTGGAGCTGGCGTTGGAAACCCACGCCGTGCGGCAGCCGAGCAGGTGCAGTGCGAGCTGGATCATCGGTGCCTGCGGCGGATAACCGAGCATGACCGCCACCGTGGCGCCGCGCCGCAGCCCCGCGTCGGCCAGGTTCGCGGCGATGTCGAGGACCGCGGCACGCAGTTCGGTAAAGGTGAACCGGGTCTCGCCGACCACCAGCGCTTCCCGATCGCCGTACTCCGCGAAAAGTGCCAATGCCCGTAACACGTAGTCCGGTCTGGTCGCCGGCAGGGAATTCATCACACGCTCCAGGTATTCTTCGGTCGCGAGCGTTGCATGTCAACGCGTGCGAGCGGGAGAACCTTACCCGGGAAAACGCCGCAGGACGACGGTTGATGTGAATTCCACTCACCGCATGTGTGGTGTTCGGCTGAACGGGTCAGCAATGCTGGTCCGTCTGGAGAAAATTGCAGGATGGGATTAGGGCGTCAGGTCCGCACGGTGGGCCGCTCATCCGCTTCGAGTGAATCGTCCGCGTGGTCGGTCGCGTACCTGACCCGCAACTCCTTGAGGTTCGTCTTGCCGCTGCCGGTGCGCGGCAACGCGTCGATGAACTCGAACGTGCGGGGCATCCAGGTCCGGCTGAGCCTGCCGGCGACCAGGTCGCCGAGCTCCTTCTCGGTGACCGTCGCGCCTTCGGCGAGCACGACGTAGGCGTGCGCGGCCTCGCCGCGGTCGGAGTCCGGCACGCCGATCACGGCCGCCTCCCGCACGCCGGGGTGCGTCGCCAGGACGTCCTCGATCGGCCGCGGGAAGATGTGGATGCTGCCGGAGCCGGTGATGATCATGTCGCTGGCCCGGCCGGTGAGGTAGATGTAGCCGTCCTCGTCGACGTGGCCGACGTCGCGGGTGCGCAGCCAGCCGTCCACGAGGGTCTCCGCGGTCAGCTCCGGCATCCCCACGTAGCCGGCGAAGTTGAGCTTGGTGGACACCCACAGCTCGCCGTCCTGGCCGGGTGGCAGCACCGTGCCGTCCTCGCCGCGGATCTCCAGCCGCACGTCACCGTACGTGGTGCCGCACGACCGCAGCCGGCCTGGCCGCGCGGGATCGTCGTGGATGTTGGGGAACGCCGAGATGAACGGGGACTCCGACAGCCCGTAGGTGATGCGGATGACCGGCCCGAAGCGCTCGATGCCCTGCCGCAGCCGGGCGGGGGTGATCGCCGCGCTGCCGACGCTGAGCGTGTGCAGGCTCGAGCAGTCGTACTTCCGCGAGTCCGGATGGTCGAGCAGGTCGGAGAACATCAACGGCGAGACGTACGCGGAGTTGATCCGTTCCCGCTCGATGATGCCGAGGAACTCCCGCGCGCCCAGGAAGCGCAGGATGACGAGGGTGGACCCGGTGAACAGGTACAGGAAGGCCGCGGTCTGCCCGGAGACGATCCACAGGGGAGTGACGGTGAGGTGGCGGTAGCGGGGTTCGTCGTTCGCGACGATCTGCTCGGCGAGGGTGAGGGCCTGCTCGTAGAGGTTTGCCGTATGGAGTAACGGCTTCGGCAGTCCGGTCGTACCGCTGGTCTGGAACACCGACTCCGGGGTGCCGGCCGCGGTGTCCGGGTCGAACGGTGCGGAGCCGGCGGGCCGGACGGCGAGCACGTCCGGCCCGGCGCCGTTCGGCCCGAGGCAGAACGCCGGTACGCCAAGGCTTTCGGTGTGCTTGCGGCCGCGCTGGCCGTGGGTCCGCGCGTCGTAGACGAAGGCCTCGGGCCGCACCTTGGCGAGGTAGGCCTCCTGCTCGACCGGCGTGCCGCTGTTGGAGACCCACGCCGTCCGGCAACCGAGCAGGTGTAACGCCAGCTGCAGCATCGGCGCCTCGATCGGATGGCCGACGAGCACCGCGACCGTGGCCCCGGGTCTCAGCCCGTGCTCGGCGAAGCTGGCAGCCATGTCCAATACGCCGGCGCGCAGTTCGGCGAAGGTGAGCCGGCGGTCTCCGGCGACGATTGCCACTCGTTCGGCGTAACCGGCGAACAGTTCCAGCGCCTTGCGCACATAGTTCGGCCGCACGTTCGGCTCGGCTGCCATCTCGTTCTCCACACAGGTCGCTACCACGAGTTACCAGGAATCGCCGAAATCGTTGCGGCGTCGGTGGACTTTACCTTTTCCGTCCCATTAGTGGTGGGTTTCGCGAACAACCAAGGGACCAAATTCGTATACGCCGAACGGAGTACTTTCGCGAGGATGCCGCCCGGGTACTGTCTGCCGCATGGATCTGCGCGGGCTCGACACGCGGGCGTCGGAGGCGACCTGCCGCATCGTGGCCAGCGTGACGGACGACCAGTTGCGGCGGCCGACACCGTGCGCGGAATGGGACCTCGCCGCGTTGCTGCGGCACATGACCGCGAACAACCACGGCTTCGCCGACGCCGCCGAAGGGAAGCCGGGGGATCCACGGGTGTGGGCCGGACCGCCGCTCGGCGCGGACTGGCAGGCCGCGTACCAGGAATCGGCGCGACGGGTGGCGAAGGCGTTCGCCGACGACGCGGTGCTCGACCGGTCCGTCGAGGTGCCCGGCTACGGGACGATGCCGGGATCCCGGGCCATCGGCATGCACTTCATCGACTACCTGGTGCACGGCTGGGATGTCGCGCGGGCGATCGGCCAGGAGCCGGCACTGGACGAACAGTCCTGCCGTACCGTGTTGACGATGGGGCAGAGGTGGCCGGACATCCCGCGGATCTGGGGCGGTCCCGGCGCGCCGTGGGGGAACCGGGTGCCGGTCGCCGACGACGCGCCGGTGGCGGACCGGATGCTGGGCTTTCTCGGTCGGTCGCCGAACTGGCCCGGCCGGAACCTGTAGGAGGGGCACGTGCTGCGTGCGTTTTACGCAAGGCATCGAGCGGCGTCGATGTGGTCCAAGGCGATCGCGCAGGACGTCGCGGCGACGCTCGGCATGCGGTTCCAGATCTACTTCGTCCATGACCAGTGGGCGCAGCACGGCTCGCTCGGGGGAGCGGTCGAAGCGCTGCGGCCGGACTTCCTGATGCTGACCAACGCGCGGCAGCCGGACGTCGACACGTTGCCGGAGTCGCGTGGCGTGCACCTGTTCCGGGATCCGCGGGACATGGTGGTCTCCGCCTACTTCAGCCATCGCAACTCCCATCCGATCGATGTGGACGGAGTGCGGTGGACGGAGCTGATCCGCCATCGCATCAACCTGCGCAAGCTCGACAAGGACGCCGGGATGATGGCCGAGGTCGAGTTCAGCGGCTATTTCCTCGACCACATGCTGTCCTGGGACCTGGACGCGCCGAACGTCCTGCCCGTCCGGATGGAGGACCTGGTCACCGACTCGGCCACCCAGTGGCGGCGCATGCTCGCGCACTGGGACGTGCTCGACCAGCTGCCCGAGGGCTTCCTCGAGAAGGTGCTGGACAAGCACAGCTTCGGCCAGATGACCGGTGGGGCACGGAAGGTCGGCGAGGAGGACGAGAAGAGCCACTACCGCAAGGGAGTGGCCGGCGACTGGCGCAACCACCTCACCGAGGACCATCTCGAGCTCTTCCGCAAGCGCTACGGCGATCTCGTGGAACGCCTGGGATACGAGTGGTAGCAGCGGATGCGTGGGATGTTCGCCACCGGACCGCTGACGGTCGGTGACCCGGCCGGCGACGGCGGCCGCCTGCGAGTGCGCGATGTGGCGGGCCGCACCTTCGACGAGCGGACCGGCCAGCCGTTGAACCCGTCGCTGCGCGGTTACGTCGCCGACATGGCGGCGCCGTACGGGATCGCGGTGCGCGAGGAGCTCATCGAGCAGGGCGCCGGGCGCTCCTACGGGGAGATGTGCGTGCCGCTGCTCGCCGAGCTCGTGTCCGAGGACCGGCCGGCCGACCTGCTGGTGCTCGCCACCGCGATCCCCGACGTGCACCTCGGCCGGGCCACCGCGACGTATCTGAGCTGGCAGTGCGCCGGTGCGCCGCTGGCGTTCGCGGTCTGTGACCAGGGGTTGCTGGCCGCGTTCACCGCGCTGCACCTGATCGAGGCGTACGCGCGCACCGGTGAGTGCCGGCGCGCGGTGCTGCTCGTCGCCGAACAACCGACCTTGTTCCACGAACTTCCCGCGCCCGCACCGGTTCCGGACCGCGCCGCCGCGGTCGGCGTGGTGCTGGACACGGCGGGCTCACGGGGTGCGTTGTCGGTCCGCCGGCACACGAGGGTCGCGGAGCGCGACGTGGCCGGCGTGCTGGCCGCCGAGGTTGCCGGGCTCGCCGGTGACGGGCCGGAACCGGCCGTGCTTCTCGGTGCCCGTCTGGCCGGAATGGTCACGGTCCGCAGCGGTGGCGACGTGCGGGTGTGCCCCCCGAACCAGCCGTTCACCGGTGCGTGGCTCGAGCTTTCGCGCGGATTTTCCGGCTGGCACGAAAGCGGCGCGCGAGTGTTACTCGCCGAGTACGAACCGGGGCTCGGGCACCTGTTTTCCGCCGCTATTCGGTGCGGCGGATAGTCACCCGGACTGCGGCAGCTCCTGCCGCTGGTTGCGCAGTTCCTGGACGGCTCGCCAAACCGCACCGGCGGTGGCGAAAGTGTCGCTGGAGAAATACTCGTCGGAGAACGTCACGCCGTATTCCGTCTCCAGTGCCATGATCAGGCTGATCAGCTGGACCGAGTCGAGCCCGGCCGCGGCGAGATCGGTATCCGCTTCGAGGGTCGCCTCTTCGGGGAACTCTGGCAGGTTCTCGCGCAGCAGGGCGGCATACCGGTCGTCCCAGTCACTCATCGTGCAAGCTTCTCCATATTCTGCATGCTGTCGCGCGCTGAAAAATTGCACGACAAGTAATCGCGCGTCGCGAAGAGCAAACGAGACAATAAGGATCGGCGGTGGTGGCCGTCAACGACTATTGCGGCAACACCGGCACAGTGTGACGTGGATCACATTCGAGCAAACCGAGCGGTTCTCGTGACGAATGCGTACCGCACGTGATCGATTGCTCCGCGTCATATTCGTGGAGTCGTGATCGCGGGCGGGCGAAAAGGTCGGAACCCGATCGCGCTGCTGCTACGGTGAGCCGGCTGGTGAGGGAGGCCCCATGACTTTGATCGACAGATCCAGGCTGACCTTTGGTCAGCTTTCCCTGTGGCGCTCGATTGAACATTTCTCGACGGAGCAAATGAGTGGGGTCAACCTGCGCCAGGTCTGGCCGCTGCCGGACGGGGTCTCGGTCGCCGACGTGCGGGGCGCGCTCGAGGCGCTGGAGGAGCGGCACGAGTCGATGCGTACCCGCTACCGGCTCGACCTCGGCGACGACCTCGCACAGCTCGTCTGGGCGCCGGAGCCGGTCGCGCTCGACGTGCAGGAGGGTGGCCCGGACGCAACGGCGTTCGCCAGGCAGGCGAGCAACGAGCTCGGCGACGAGCTGTTCGACCTGGCCGTCGACAAGCCATGGCGGGCGAGGCTCATCACCTCCGCCGGCCGGCCGGCATGCCTTGTGGTGTCGGTACATCACATCACCGCTGACGGCTGGTCGATGCTGCAGCTGGGCACCGAGTTCGGTGACCTGCTCGCCGGGAAGGACCTCGGCAACCCGGCGCCGACGTGCCGGGAGCTCGCCGAGGAGCAGCACTCCGCCGCGTGGGCGGACCGCCGGCAGGCCGCCGTCGACTACTGGCGGCGGGTGGTGGCCGAGGCGCCGGAACCGCCGGACGAACTGGCCGCGGCCGCCCGGACGCGGTGGGCGACACTGCGTTCGGTGGGCTCGCTGCGCGACGCGTTGCGGCTCGCCGAGCAGGTCCGGGTGCCGTTGCCCAGCGTGGTGTTCGCGGCGTACGCGGCGGCGCTGTCCGAGCGGACCGGTCTCGACGCCCACCTCGTCGGCCTGTTCGCCGGAAACCGCCTTGAGTCCAAATGGCGCAGCCTGGTCACCTCTATGAACCAGCTGGCGCCGATGGTGGCCCGCCGTGTCGACGGCGAGGATCTGCTCGCCGCGGCCCGCCGGATGCATTGGGAGGGGCTGCGGTCGCTGCGCCACGGAATCTTCGACGTGGACGAGGTCGCGGCGGCCGTGCGCGAATACGGAAAGAACGGCGTCGGCGGCGGGTTCCGCTATTTCTACAATTTCCGGGACATGGCGCAGGCGGCCATTCCGGCGGTGACCGGCGGTGACTCCGCGGAAAGCGACTGGCGGGTCGAGACGTCGGTGTCGGAACGCAACAACCAGAGCCCGTTCTATTTGCGCGCGCATGCCGGCGAGGAGCTCATGCTGTCCCTGCAGGAGACGTCCTCGGTCGAGGACTACGAGCCGATGCGACGCTTCGTGACCGCCATGGCCGAGCAGCTGCGCGACGCCGCCCGGGTCGCGGAAGCAGGGTAACGGTCGGGTCGGCGCCCACGCGTACTCTCGCGCCCTCAGGCGGAATCGGCGTGCGCGGAGCGTGCGCGCCGGGCTCGATCGGTACGCGCGGTGACCGGCGCGACGGAGAGCGACGACCGTCCGGTGTGACGCCGAACGCCTGCCGGGTGGCGGCCGTTCGGAGTATTTGCTCCCATGGCCGGGCGCCCGTTCACTAAATCGCCCCCACTACTCCGCGCAACCATTCATCGGAAGCACATTTTCGTTACGTTCACCCGTAGCGGGGACCAACGCTCTTTGTGTTGCCGGACAGGAGATTCGTAGCACCGCGCGACCGCGGGAACGCGCTGCGTCGCCGTGTGGTACGGATGGCCATAAATGGTTGGGCTGGTCATACGAACAATGCCGGCGGGTTTGCTGGCACGATTGACCTGGAAACGGGGGCGTACTACGTTCCCGGCCACCAAACTTCGTGGCCGGGACCCGTCTGTTCCCGGTCGTTTTCTGGAGGTTCCACCGAATGACCATTCCCAGAGGGTGGCGGTCGCGCTCGCTGATCGCCACGGGACTGCTCGGCGCAGTCGTCTCCACCGTGCTGGTGGCCAGCTCGGGTGAAGCGGCCGAGCAAGGCGATAGGCCCAGGGCGCAAAGCTCCGCGGAGTGGACGGGTACCTGGGCCGCGGCCGTCACCCGGGGCAACGCCGCCGGTTTGAGCCTCACCGGCTTCAACAACCAGAGCCTGCGCATGCTCGTGCACACCTCCGTCGGTGGTGCCAAGATCCGGATCCGCCTGAGCAACATCGGCGGCGAGAAGGGGGTCGACGTCGGCCGCGCCACGGTCGCCAAGCCGAACACCGCCACGCCGCAACTGTCCGACGTGGAGGCGGGAAGCGTCCGTGAGCTGCGCTTCAACGGCTCACCGACCGCCACCATCCACCAGGGTGCGGAGCTGCTCAGCGACCCGATCGACATGCGCCTGCACGACGAGCAGGACATCGTGGTCAGCGTGTACTTCCCAAGCGCTACCGGCCTGACGACGTGGCACCAGACCGCGATGCAGAACAGCTTCCTCGGCGCCGGTGACGTGGCCGCCGCGGCCGGCAGCGAGGGCTACACCACCACGCTGAACAACAAGTTCTTCCTGTCCGGTGTGGACGTGCTGCGCGAGGACTCGGCCGGCACGGTCGGCGTGCTCGCCGACTCGCTCGCCGACGGCCACGGCACCACGTTCAACGCCAACCTGCGCTGGCCCGACCAGCTCGCCGACCGGCTGTCCAAGGTCAAGTACGGCGACGTCCCGGGCGTGCTGAACTTCGGCCTCGGCGGCTCGCGGCTGAACCACGAGGGCCCGGAACCGGGCGACGGTCAGTTCCCGGGCAACTTCGCGCTCGGCCCCAACGCGCTGGCCCGGATGAACGGGGACGTGTTCTCCGAAACCGGGCTGCGCACGGTCATCCTCGACCTCGGCATCAACGACATCTGGATGAACGGCGAGCCGGCCGACAAGATCATCGACTCGCTGCGCCAGATCAACCAGCAGGCCCGTGAGCGCGGCATCAAGGTGATCATCGCCACGCTCGGCCCGTTCAACGGCCTGACCGTCGTGGGCTCGGTGTGGTCGCCGGAGAAGGAGGCCACCCGCAACGCGGTCAACGCCTACATCCGTGGGCACAGTGGCGAGTTCGACGCCCTGCTCGACGTCGACAAGATCCTCCGGGACCCGGCGGATCCGTCGAAGGTCAGGGCGGAGTTCGACCCCGGTGACCACATCCACCCGAACGACGCCGGTTCCAAGGCGATCGCCGACGCGGTCCCGCTGAGCCTCCTCGTTCGCTGAGCTGTTCGGGTCCCGGCCGCCGCTTCC